>NZ_DGIC01000009.1:335317-409479 GCF_002392975.1 Candidatus Ruminimicrobiellum ovillum | reverse complement strand
AAGTTCCGACCTGCACGAATGGTGTAACAAAGAGGGCACTGTCTCAACGAAAGACTCGGCGAAATTGTGGTACCCGTGAAGACGCGGGTTGCCTGCGGCTAGACGAAAAGACCCCGTGGAGCTTTACTGTATCTTAGCCTTGAATTATGGAGTTTAATGCGTAGAATAGGTGGGACGCTTCGAAGCTTGGCTTTTGGGCTAGGTGGAGCGGAAATGTGAAATACCACCCTTTGAGTTCTGTGGTTCTAACTCTCAGGTTTGAAACAACCGAGAGGACATGGTTAGGTGGGCAGTTTAACTGGGGCGGTTGCCTCCTAAATAGTAACGGAGGCGTACAAAGGTATCCTCAGGACCAATAGAAATGGTCCAAAGAGTGCAAGTGCAGAAGGGTGCTTAACTGCAAGACCTACAAGTCGAGCAGATGCGAAAGCAGGTACTAGTGATCCGGCGGTTCAGTGTGGAATTGCCGTCGCTCAACGGATAAAAGCTACCCCGGGGATAACAGGCTGATACCATCCAAGAGTCCATATCGACGATGGTGTTTGGCACCTCGATGTCGGCTCATCTCATCCTGGGGCTGGAGCAGGTCCCAAGGGTTTGGCTGTTCGCCAATTAAAGAGGTACGTGAGCTGGGTTCAGTACGTCGTGAGACAGTACGGTCTCTATCTACCGTGGGCGCAGGAAATTTGAGGGGGCTCGTTCTTAGTACGAGAGGACCGGAATGAACATACCTCTGGTGTTTCTGTTGTTCTGCCAAGAGCATTGCAGAGTAGCCAAGTATGGTTAAGATAAACACTGAAAGCATATAAGTGTGAAACTTGCCCCAAGATAAGATTTCCCCGAAGACCACCCGTAGACTACGGGTTTGATAGGCAAGAAGTGTAAGTACAGTAATGTATTCAGCTAACTTGTACTAATCGGTCGTTTGGCTTGGTCACATTCTCTAATCTGGTAATTGACTTTTTTATAAAAAAGTTGTAGAATTTGTCTATTAAGTTAAGTTGTTCTTTATAAGTACTTTTGAAATTGAAAAATTTCTGGTGACTATACCTGTGAGGTCACACCCGATCCCATTCCGAACTCGGAAGTTAAGCTCATATGGGCCGATGGTACTTGGACCGCAGGGTCCCGGGAGAGTAGGTCGTTGCCAGATTCTTTATATAAGCAGATACATAATAAAATGTGTATCTGCTTTTTTATTACATAAAAAAACAGACACATTTTATAGCGACCGTATATTTTGGACTACACTTTTGTGTTTTAAAATCTTATGTACCGCTTCACTTATAACGATAATTACTAATTAATAATTTCTAATTACTAATTGTTTTAAGTTTCTTCATTCTAACCTAAAATCTTAAAGTCTCTAACAACAGCTGTTTTGTCATACCGGTCCTGATCCGGTATCCCGTCGTTCCATCTCTTAAATTTTAAAAATTTATATTGTCAAATTAAACTTTTATTTATATAATAATTACCAATATTTTGTATCGGAGAATAAAAATGAAAAAAATAGTAAGTTTAATAATGTTTTTAAATTTGATTTTTTGTGTGGGAGTTTTTGCGGAAGATAAAGTAAACACCGACGAAGATATTTTAAATAAAAAAGAAATGGAACAAGCGGAAAAATATATTGAAGAAATGACATCTTTTGTAGAAACATTTATGAACAGTTTTAAAAATTTTGTTTACCAGGATGAAAAACAGGAAACAATAAATACCGATGAAAAGAAATTGTCTGGTGTAACTTTATTTTCAAAAAAGAAAGACGGAGAAGTTATAACAAAAGAACAAATACGAATATTTCAAATTTTAAAACCTAACACTGCTCTTGCTAAGGCAGGCAGTTTCCCTAATGAAAAATTAATGTTGCTTGTCGGTGACGATGATGATTTGTATTATGATGATCAAAAAATTAATATTCCGGAAGGTAAAGCCGCAAAGCAAGTCGGAATTTATCAATACAATACAAAAAGCGGAGAATTAAAAACTATTCCTGCCGTAAAAATTAAATAAAAATAATATTATAAAGTATTAAAGAATAAAATACTTCTCTATAAATTTTTATTTAATCATTTAATTTCTTAATATGAAAGAAATAAGTTTAGATTTTATATTTACTAAAAAATTTTTATTCTTTTTGGTTGTAGTTGTTGCTTTTGTTGCCTTTTTTCATAGATTAGGTGAAGCACCTTTAAGCGGTGATGGTATAGGTTATGGACAAATAGCAAAAGAAATGACAGTAACCGGAGATTATTTAACACCGTATCATGATGGTGTTCCTATATTTTATACAAGCAAACCTCCTTTGCTTTATTGGATGATGGCTTTCAGCGGTAAAATTTTAGGTTTCAGTAATTTTTCCGTAAAGTTGCCTGTTGCATTGTTATCTTTTTTATCAATAATTTTTTTGTTTATGTTCGTAACAAAATATTACGATTACATTACGGCTTTTTTTGCATCGATAATACTTATTTTTACGCAACAATATTTGCATCACGGAAGAAGTGTTGTAACTGACGGACCGTTTGCACTGTTTTTTATGCTTGCTCTGTTTTGTTTTTATATTGCAAGTAACGATAAAAAATCCTTTTATTATTATTTGATGTCTTTTTTTATAGGTCTTTCGATTATGACAAAACAAGCTTCCGGGTTATTAATATATTTTGTCATTTTAGGATATTTGTTTTTATCAAAAAGCAGGAGTGCATTAAAAAATATTCATTTTTATTTATCTTTTTTGTTGGTTCCGTTAATTGTTTTGCCGTGGCATATTGAAATGTATAAACGTTTCGGAGATAATTTTGTTAAGGAATATTTTTATTCGACGATTAACAATGTTCAAGGGTGGGGTAACGGTTGGACTGAAGATAAAGTAAATTATGCAATGTCTGCAAAAAAATATAATTTTTTTTATGAGTGGTATATTTATTTGCAGTTGTTGGTAAACAATTATTGGCCATGGTTACCGTTTTTAATATATGGAATTTACGCCAAACTAAGAAAAACAAAAGATATAATAGTAAACGATAAAAGAAGGGACATTTTTGTTTTGTGTTGGGCTTTAGTTCCTTTAATAATTTTCCAAACAGCAAGTGAGAAAAACGGTAACTATTTAAACATATTGTATCCCGTCTTTGCTGTAATAGCCGCCGAAGTATTAAATTCTTTTTCGCAAAAAACGGTTCAAAAAATTATAAAGATTTTAGTTGCTGTTTCAATATTTGCGTCGATACTTTTTATCGGTTTCCCGATAGTTTCAAAGGGTATAGATGCTCAAAAATTGACGGATCCGATAAAACTTATTCCGGTCGTTAATACAATTGATAAAAACGAAAAAATAGTAATAAGAAAAGAGGATAATTTTGTTTTTAGTTCAATGTTTTTGTTTTATGCAGACAGAGGAAACATTACATTGTCGGATGAAGATTTTGAAACAAAAATACAGGAAGACCAAAAATATTATTTTGCTTCATATAAAGATTCTTTTATGCGAGATATTTTAAAAAAATATGAAAATAAGATAAAATTATTAGCCGAAACGGAAAAAACAATATTGTTTACCAACTGAAATGTTAAATAAAATAAAAGAAATTATTGTAACAAAAACAGATAATTCTTACTTACAATTTATAAAATATTTTTTTGCAAGCGCAATAGCATTGGTTGCGGATGTTGCCGTTTTATATATTCTTACCGAATATGCACACTTATATTATTTGATTTCCGCAACAATATCCTTTTTGGTTGGAATAGCAATAACTTATATATGCAGTAAATTGTATATTTTTACTAAGACAAGTATAAAAAATAAAACGGCCGAATTTACGATTTTTCTCATAATAGGGGTTATAGGACTTGTTCTAAATAATGTTTTTTTATATGTTTTTACGGAATACTTGGGATTGTATTATATGTTATCAAAATGTTTGGTTATAGTAGTAACTTACTTGTGGAACTATTTTGCAAGAAAAAAATTTATTTTCAGTTAGTAATATAAAGAGGATAATATGTCAAAAACAGCAATAATCATCGGAGCAGGACCGGCAGGGCTTACAGCTGCTTACGAACTTCTTACAAAAACGGATATAAAACCTGTAATATTTGAAGCTACCGACGATATCGGCGGGATATCAAAAACATTTAATTATAAACAAAACAGAATGGATATGGGCGGACACAGGTTTTTTTCAAAGTCCGATACCGTTATGAAATGGTGGACGGATTTAATGCCGATACAAACTGTACCGTCGAAAGATGATATTTTGTTAACCAGAAAAATAGATTTGTCCAAATCCGATAAGGAACAAGATCCGAATAAGACAGACGATGTAATGCTTGTAAGAAACAGGCTTTCAAGAATATATTTTTTGAAAACTTTTTTTGATTATCCGGTATCTTTATCTTTTTCAACAATGAAAAATTTGGGAATTGTAAGAATAATAAAAATAGGGTTCAGTTATTCTTACAGTTTGTTGTTTAAAAGAGAAGAAAAGAATCTTGAAGATTTTATGATAAACAGATTCGGTAAAGAATTATATTTAACTTTTTTTAAAGATTATACACATAAAGTTTGGGGTGTGGAACCAAAAGATATTCCGGCAGATTGGGGAACTCAAAGAATAAAAGGGTTATCGATAGTAAAATTGTTGCAACAAGCAATAAAAAAAGTGTTTGGCGGAAATAAACAAGATTTAAAACAAAAAAATACAGAGACAAGTTTAATAGAAAAGTTTTTTTATCCTAAATATGGTCCCGGACATTTTTGGCAGTTGGTGGCAAAAAAAGTACAAGAGCTTGGCGGGAAAATAGAATTGAATAAAGAGATAGTTAAATTTGAAACGGAAAATAATGTGGTGAAGTCTGTTATTGATAGTTCCGGTAACAAATATGAAGCCGATTTCTTTTTCTCGAGTATGCCTGTCAGAAATTTAATAGACGGGTTTGATAATAAAAGTGACGATGTTAAAAGAGTTTCGGACGGATTAGGATACAGAAGTTTTATTACCGTAGGTCTTTTAGTAAAAGATATGATAATAAAAAATAATACTAAACTAAAAACATATAAAAACAGAGTTCCTGACGATTGGATATATATTCAAGAAAGAGAAGTAAAACTTGGAAGATTGCAGGTGTTTAACAATTGGAGTCCGTATTTGGTGAACGATTACGAAAACACGGTTTGGTTGGGTCTTGAATATTTTTGTGATGAAAATGACAATATGTGGAATATGAAAGATGAAGATTTTATAAATTTTGCAAAAAAAGAGTTGGCTAAAATAAAAATAATAAAAGAAGAAGATGTTTTGGACGGTTGTATAGTAAGAGTTCCCAAAGCTTATCCGGGATATTTCGGAACATATAAAGAGTTCGATGTAATTAAAAATTTTGTAAATAAATTCGAAAATTTATTTTTGGTGGGAAGAAACGGTATGCACAAATATAACAATATGGATCATTCGATGCTTACTGCGATAACAGCCGTTTCAAATATAATAAAAGGCATTAAAACAAAAGATAATATTTGGGCTGTAAATACCGAGCAAGAATATCATGAAAGTAAATAGATAAGGTTTAGAGATATGATAAAAAAGATTTATGATACGATAAAAAAGGCTGTATCTGTCATATTAAGAGAAGATATTTTTGGGTCTGCAGCCGAAATGTCGTATATGTTAACATTAAGTGTTTTTCCGTTACTTCTTTCTTTTATGGCGATATTTTCTATAGTTGGAAATACTGCATTTGTGAATGAAGCATTAAATACGCTTTCTCAATTTGCTCCTGCGGAGGTTATTGTTGTAATTCAAACTGTTTTAAAAGAAGTTACTTTGTTAAAAGGTTATTCGTTAGTTGCCATTATCGGTTTTTTAACAACACTTTATCTTGCTTCAAATTCAATATCTGTTATTATAAAATGTTTGAATCAGTCCGACAAAATTAAAGAGACAAGGGGTTTTATTCATACAAAAATTTTATCGATATGTATGGTTTTTGTTTATGTTATATTTTTGTTTTTCAGTGTTAATCTTATAATTTTCGGACAGACTATTTTAAACTTAATTTCAAAATATGTTCATATTATTCCTTTGGAAGTTTCTCAACTTATTTTGTTGTTAAGATGGCCGGTAACGTTTATTTTAATTTTTGTTTTGGCGGGAATAAATTATTATGTGTTGCCGGCAAAAAAAGTTAAAATAAAAGCGATAATTCCCGGTTCTGCTTTTTTTACCGTTTGTTGGTTGTTGGGTTCATGGTTGTTTTCAATATATATAAACAATTTCGGTTCATATAATAAAGTTTACGGTTCTATTGCCGCATTTGCAATATTGATGATTTGGTTATATTTTACTTCCATCATAATTTTGATAGGCGGTGAAATAAATAATTATGTTTCGGAAAGAGTATCATATTGACTATTCCCTTTTTTAGTGATAAAATAACACTTGTGGAGTTTATTTAAATTTTTTATGGAGGTATGTAAAATGAAATTAGGCGGCGGAGACATTAAGTTTGGCGGACCTATGATAGAAAAGTGCGGCGGTTCTGAATTATTGAAAAACGGTGGACCAAGCGTTGAAGCTATGAAAAACGGTGGAGCGACACCGAAATAATATTAAAAATTTGTTTTATAAATGAGTATCCCTCGGCTTTGCCGGGGGATATTTGTTTTAGGTATGGAATATGAAAATATTTAATTTTGTAAAAACACCGGACGGTAGCAGAAAATTATATTTTTTTAACAAAAAAATATTAAGCTATAAAGTTCCGTGCAAATATAGGAAGTTGTATAAAAGAAGATTTGAAGATAATTTAACTCCCGAAGAGATAAAATATATTTTAGAAATTCAATTTGAATCTAGAATGGGGAAAAAATTGAATTTGTCCGATCCGCAAACATTCAACGAAAAACTGCAATGGCTGAAATTATATTATCGTAACGATTTATTGACAAAATGTGCTGATAAAGTTGAAGCAAGAGATTATATTAAAGAAGTTGTAGGCGAACAATATTTGGTGCCTGCTTTCGGAATTTATAACAGCTTTCGGGAAATTGATTTTGATAAATTACCGAGTCAGTTTATTTTAAAAGTTAATTGGGGATGTAAACAAAATTCTCTATGCAAAGATAAATCTAAATTTAACATAAAAAAGATAAGGAAAAAATTTACAACTTGGTTAAATCCGAAAAAAAATAATTATTACGGTTGTTTCGAATGGCAATATAAAAATATAAAACCTAAGATTCTTTGTGAACAATATCTTAATATAGTAAACGACGGTTTTTTAACAAATTACAGGTTTTTTTGTTTTAACGGTAAATTTAAAATTTTTTCCATTGTTTTGTTGAAAGACGGTAAACAATATGCAAATTTTTATGATACGGATTTGAACTTTTTACCTGTTAAACAAGCTTTTCCCAATAAAGAGGATTATGTTCCTAAAATAGCAAATTATAAAAAAATGGTAGAGTTGGCCGAAAAATTGGCAAAACCTTTTCCGCATGTCAGAGTTGATATGTATGAGACAAGTGATAAAAAAATTTATATTGGAGAATTAACTTTTACCAACTGGAACGGAACGGTACCTATAGAACCGGAAGAATATGACTATAAATTCGGACAATATTTGGATCTTCCGAAGATTTAAAATAAACTTGATATAAAAGGTATAAAATTATAAAATCTATGGAAACAAATTAAAAAAGGAGAGGAAGTAAAAGATGAAAAAAGTATTAGCTTTGTTGTTTTGTGCAGTATTGGTTAGTGCATGTACTACGCCGGGTAAAAAAACCGCAATCGGTGCGGGAGCAGGTGCAGCTCTCGGAGCAGCAGCAGGTGCAATAATTGCAAATAATACCGGCGGAAATTCTACTGAAGGTGCTATTTATGGAGCATTGGCAGGAGCAGCAGCAGGTGGTTTAATCGGTAACTACTACGATAAACAAGCAAAAGAGTTGGCAAAAATTGCAGATGTTAAGAAAACAGAAAACGGAATCGAAGTAACATTGAAAAATGATATTTTGTTCACAACAGGCAGTGCAGAATTGTCTGCAGCTGCAAAACAAACACTTACCGATTTGAACACTGTTTTGAAAAAGTATCCTGAAAATATAATTCAAGTTCAAGGTCATACGGATTCAACCGGAACACAAGCTTTCAACCAAACATTGTCTGAAAAAAGAGCAAAAGCAGTATATGATTATATATTGGCTAACGGATTACAAACATATGGTTTAACATATGTAGGTTTCGGTCCTAACCAACCAATCGCAACAAACGATACAGACGAAGGAAAAGCTAAAAACAGAAGAGTTGAATTGAAAATTACGGCAAATAAAGAATTGGTAGAAAAAAACAGAAAATAATTGTGTAATATAATTAAAAAGCAGAGAGAATTTTGTTCTCTCTGCTTTTTTTTGTAAAATAAACTAAAAAGTAGTCGGGATTAAAATGGAAAAAATCGCAAGTTTTACCGTTGATCATAATAAGTTGCAAAAAGGTATGTATATATCCAGAATAGACGGGGATATCGTTACCTATGATATAAGAATGAAAAAACCTAATAATAACGATTTCTTGTCTACCGGTCAAATGCATACATTTGAACATTTATTTGCCACTTATGCGAGGAACAGTGAAATTAAAGATAATGTTATATATGTAGGTCCTATGGGGTGCAGAACGGGATTTTATTTTCTTGTAAGAAACAATGTTCCTCATCAACAAGCACTTGATGTTGTAAGACAAACATTGGAATTTGTTAGAACGTTTGAAGGAACAATACCGGGCTCAACAAAAGTTGAATGCGGTAATTATTTGGATCACGATTTAAACGGAGCAAAAATTGTTGCCGTTGATATGATAAAAGTTTTAAAAGATTGGACAGCGGAGAAAATGGACTATGAATACCATATCTAAAATAGCGGTTATAGGTGCTATGGACTGCGAAATTTTTGCCATAAAAAAAGAACTGTTCGATTTGAAAGAAGAAAATTATGCCGATTTAAAAATATTTACCGGAACACTTAACGGTAAAATTGTTATATTGGCTCAAAGCGGTGTGGGCAAAGTAAATGCCGCACTTAACACGCAATATATAATAGATACATACAAACCTGACATTATTGTAAATACGGGTGTTGCGGGCGGTATTGCAGACGGACTTGATGTTGGGGATATTGTTATCGGAACATATCTTGTTCAACATGATTTTGATGTAACGGTGTTGGGATATGCAAAAGGATATATGTGTACCGGAGTAGAAAAAGACAAACCTACAAAATATTATTGTGATAAAGGATTGGTTGAAAAATTTCAATTTTGTTTGGAACAAAATATGTCAAAACAAAAAATTCATCTTGGAATAATTGCTTCAGGTGATAAATTTGTTTCCGATAAAGAAATAAAAAAAGAAATAAATGAATATTTCGGAGCTGTTGCCGTGGAAATGGAAGGTTGTGCCGTTGCACAAGTTGCAACAAGAAACAAAATTCCTTTTGTTGTTACAAGAGCAATTTCCGATTTGGCTGACGGAAAAACCGCAGAATATCAAAATGAGTTTGAAAAAAAAGTGTCTGAAGTTTCAACCGAAACAATAAAAATATTTTTAAAAAATTTGCAGTAAAATAAAAAAAATAATATCATATATGAAAATATGACTTTAATATACAAAATGAAAAACGGAGAATTGTAAAATGGATTTTAAAAAATACTGTAAAACTTATTTTACGGATATTATTTTTAAACAGTATTTTGAGTTTACCGGAAGAGAAGGCAGAAAGGTCTTTTGGTTGTTTGCATTGAATATGACTATTATAAATGTTATTTTGGGTTATATATCTGCAGGTTTTTTAAGTATGATACTTTCTATTCTTTTGTTTTTTCCTTCTTTAGGTTTGACGGTAAGAAGATTTCACGATATAAATTTTAGCGGTTGGTGGACATTGTTAGGTTTTATTCCCGTTATAGGAGCATTTTTTTTGGTAGTCTTTGCTTGTATTCCGGGAACCGATGGTGAAAATAAGTATGGTCCGGTTGTAGTTGATGCGGTTGCAAATAAAGTTGAAGAACCTGAGGTTGAAGATAAGAAGTAGTATTAATATAGTTTGTAAATAAAAAAAAGGAGCGTAAAATGAATTACGTAAAGACTTATTTTTTGGACATTATCACAAAACATTTCTTTGATTTTGGCGGAAAAGAAAACAGAAAAGTTTATTGGTTGTGGGTTTTAAATTGCTTTATTGTAAGTTTTATATTGGGACTTATTTCTTCAACAATAAGTTACATATTTTCTTTAGTTATTTTGTTACCTTCTTTGGGAATACTTGTAAGAAGATTAAGAGATGCAGGCTTTAGCCCTTGGTTGGCTTTGTTGTTGCTTATTCCTGTAGTAGGTTGGGTAGCTGTTGTTATACTTGCTTGTTTCCCAAGCAAATAATTATAATAAGTATAAAAAGTCGGACCGCCATTTCGGTATGGCGGTTCAACTTTTTTTAGAATATTAAAAAGTACTTGACAAAAAAAATTTTTTGTTGTAAAATCTTTACTAGTTCTTTAAGCAGTTTAATTTTTTTTATAAAAGGTTTAAGACAGCAAGGACCTGATAAAAAGGTTTAATATTTGTTTTACCTTGCCGAGACTGAGTGTAATAGTTTTTTTATTTGCTTCTCATTCTCGTGAGAAGTTTTTTTTATTTTAAAAAAATATATTTTTAGAATATAAGAGGAAAAGAAGATGCCAAACTTAAAAAATCAAGAAGCATTAAAAGATTTAACAGCAAAGTTTAAATCTATGAAAGGCATGATTATGACCGAATATCATGGTCTTTCGGTAGCACAAATTTCTGAATTGAGAAATCAATTAAGAAAGAGCGGTTGTGAATATTTAGTTGTAAAAAACACTTTAAGTAAAATAGCACTTAAAGAAATAGGTATGGAATCGGCAAATGAATATTTTGACGGGCCTACAGCTATAGTGGTTGAAGGTGATGATCCTGTATCTCCTGCAAAAATTCTTTCGGAATTTGCAAAAAAGAACGAAAAGTTGGTTATAAAAGCAGGTATATTGGACGGTAAGATAATAGCTTTAAACGAAATAAAAGCATTAGCTTCACTTCCTACAAAAGAAGTACTTATCGGCAAAATGCTCGGCAGCATGAATGCACCTATTTCAAATTTTGTCGGTGTGCTTAGTGCGGTTACAAGAAACTTTGTTTGCGTATTAAATGCAATTAAAGAACAAAAAGAAAAAGCAGCATAATTAATAGTTGTAAATTAAAAATAATTATAGTTAGTACTATAAAATAAAAAAATTAAAAAAAATAAATGGGGGAGTAGTAAAATGGCATTAACAAAAGATCAATTAATCGAAGAAATTTCAGCTATGTCTGTATTAGAGATGGCAGAATTAGTAAAGGCTTTGGAAGAAAAATTTGGTGTTTCTGCAGCAGCACCGGTAGCAGTAGCAGCAGCAGGTGCAGCAGCTCCGGCAGCAGCAGCTGGTGAAGAAAAATCCGAATTTAACGTTGTTTTATCAGCAGCAGGTGCAAACAAAATAGCTGTTATTAAAGTTGTTAGAGAAATAACAGGTTTAGGCTTGAAAGAAGCTAAAGATTTAGTTGACGGTGCACCGAAAACAGTTAAAGAAAATGTTGCTAAAGCAGATGCAGAAGAAATGAAGAAAAAATTAGCAGCAGCAGGTGCAACTGTAGAATTAAAGTAATTTAGTTTGCTATAAGTAAAACCAAAAAAAATATTGTAATTTTAATCTAAATACTTGACAAAAGATAATAATTAAGTATATAATAATTACTTAATTTTATCTTTTTGTCAAAATAAAATATAGTGGGTTTATAACTAATGAAACAAGTTAATTTTGGAAAAATAAAGTCACCAATTGATCCACCTTTACTACTTGGTATGCAAAAAAATTCTTTTGCAGATTTTTTGCAAAGGGATGTAGCTCCCGAGAAGAGAAAAGCTCAAGGTCTTGAGGGTGCATTCAGAGATGTATTCCCTATTAAAAATTCAGATGAAAGTTTGGAAGTGCAGTATGTTTCTTATTCTTTTGGCGAACCGAAATATTCCGTAACGGAATCGGTTGCAAGAGATGAGACCTATTCTGCACCTTTAAAAATCAAATTAAGATTAGTTTCAAAAAAAGAAGACGGAAAAGAAAGAGAAATTTCCGAACAGGAAGTTTATTTCGGAGATATTCCTTTAATGACTGATACCGCAACATTTGTTATAAACGGTGCGGAAAGAGTTGTTGTAAGTCAGATACATCGTTCTCCCGGAGTAATATTCGAGGAAGACGAAGAAAAGAAGGTTACCATATTCGGTAAACCTTTATATTTTGCAAGAATAATACCTTACAGAGGAGCATGGGTTGAATTTGAATTCGATCAAAATGGTCTTTTGTATGTCAGAATAGATAGAAAAAGAAAAATTTTGGCAACTACACTTTTAAGAGCAATAGGCTTTGAAAGTGACAGTGATATATTAAATCTTTTCAAAGAAACAAAGGAAGTTTCTTTGGATTTGGCTCCGTCGGCACTAGCAAACGAATGTTTAGCTGATGATATTTATGATACGGCAACCGGCGAAGTTTTATTTGATGCCGGAAAAGAATTGACCGAATCGGTTATTGAAAAAATGAAAGCAAAAGGATTAAAAACAGTAACCGTTTTGAAAGATGCCACAATTCTTTTAACATTGAAAAAAGATTCCATTAAAACACAGAAAGAAGCTGTAAATCATATTTATAAAGTGTTAAAAACACAAGAATTCATCGTTCAAGAAAGAGCACAAGGTTTCTTGGATGAATTGTTGTTTAAGTCCGTTAGAAGATACGATTTTACAACAATCGGAAGATATAAAATTCTTAAAAAATTAGCTCCTATATACGATTTTTATAAGAGAAAAACCGAAGGATATCCCAAAGAAATCAGATTGGGAATTCCGGCGGAAGGAAAAAGAACTGTTGCAAGAGAAGATATTGTTGCAACAATAAAGTATCTTTTGATGATATATAACGGTGAAACCGAATTTGTTGAAAACGGAAAGAAAATAAAGTTAGGTTTGGATGATATAGATCATTTAGGTAACAGAAGAGTAAGATCCGTAGGTGAATTACTTGAAAACCAAGTAAGAATAGGTCTTGTTCAAATGGCAAGACTTACAAAAGAGTATATGAACAGCCAGGATAAAGCTACTATTACACCGAGATCTTTAATGAACATAACTCCTTTTGTTGCACAAATAAGAAAGTTCTTCGGTACATCGCAACTTTCTCAATTTATGGATCAAATCAATCCGTTATCGGAACTTACACATAAGAGAAGACTTTCGGCATTAGGTCCGGGAGGTCTTAACAGAAAAAGAGCAGGATTCGAAGTTAGAGATGTTCACTATACACATTACGGTCGTGTATGTCCTATCGAAACTCCGGAAGGTCCGAACATCGGTCTTATAACTTCTTTGTCTGCTTATGCGAGAGTTAATAAATACGGTTTGATAGAAACTCCGTATAAAAAAGTGGAAAACGGTAAAACTACCGATAAAATAGAATACATGACAGCAGATGAAGAAGATGATTTGTTTGTAGCACAGGCAAATACACCTATCGATGATAAAGGTAATTTCCTTATAGATTCCGTTCAGGGAAGACATTTGAACGACTTCTTGTTTAAAACTCCCGAAAAAGTTGATTATATGGATATTTCACCTATGCAGGTTGTATCTGTTTCCGCAGGTCTTATTCCTTTCTTGGAACACGATGATGCAAACAGAGCTTTGATGGGTTGTAACATGCAAAGACAGGGGGTTCCTTTACTTGTTACGGAGCAACCTTTGGTTTGTACCGGTGTAGAAGATAAAGTGGCAAAAGATTCCGGTGTATGTGTAGTTTCAAAAATCGACGGTGAAGTAGTATCTGTTTCGGCAGATGAAATTATAATTTGGAACGAGAAATCCGGTGTTGAAGTTCATACATTAAACAAATATTTAAGATCCAACCAAGATACATGTATTAACCATATTCCTATAGTAAAAGTAGGAGATAAGGTTAAAAAAGGTGAGATAATAGCCGACGGACAAGCAACCAAGAACGGTCAATTGTCTTTGGGACAAAACCTTTTAATAGCTTTTATGCCTTGGGACGGATACAATTTCGAAGATGCTATTTTGTTATCCGAGAAATTGGTTCAAGATGACAGATTTACATCTATTCATATAAGAGAATTGGAAACCGAAGCAAGAGAAACAAAAGGAAGACCCGAAGAAATAACAAAGGATATTCCTAATGTTGGTGCCGAAGATTTGTTAAACCTTGATGAAAACGGTGTAATAAGAGTAGGTGCAACTGTTCAAAGAGGAGATATTCTTGTTGGTAAAACAGCTCCTAAAGGTGAACAACAAACTACTCCGGAAGAAAGACTTTTAAGAGTTTTGTTCGGTAAAAAAGCAGAAGATGTTCAAGATGTTTCTTTAAGAGTTGATCCGGGTATTTCCGGTAAAGTTTTGGCTGTAAGAACTTTTGTAAGAAGGGAAAAGCTTTCCGAAAAAGAAGCCAAAAAAAGACAGGAAGAAATAACATCCACATATAAGGCTGCAAAGTCTAAATTGGATAAAGAACAAAAAGAACTTTTGGCTAATGCAAAGAAATCCGAAAAAGCTAAAATAGAAGATTTATATAAAGCTAAAGAAGCTATACTTAAACAAAATTATGAAAAAGAAAAAGAAATGTTCAAAAAAGGTGACGAGTTACCTGTTTCGGTAAATAAGATTGTTAAAGTATATATAGCTGCAAAATTAAAAGTTCAAGTTGGAGATAAACTTGCAGGAAGACACGGAAACAAAGGTATTGTTTCAAGAATACTTCCCGTTGAAGATATGCCAAGACTACCCGACGGAACACCTGTAGATTGTGTTCTTTCTCCTCTTGCTATTCCTTCTCGTATGAATGTGGGACAGCTTTTGGAATCGATGTTGGGTTGGGCAGGTAAAGTATTAAATACACAAATGGTAACTCCTGTATTTGACGGTGCCAGCGAAGAGCAAGTTAAAGAGCAAATAAGAAAAGCTAAAGATTTGTTGGTATCACAAAAAACCGAAGAGTTTAAACAAAGAGGTTTTAAAGGTAAAGAATTGGAAGATGCTATAGAAGATTATAAACTTCATTATTTACCTACCGATGATTGCCAGATTACATTGTATGACGGCAGAACGGGTGAACCTTTCATGGAAAAGATTACCATCGGTGTAATGTATATGTTAAAACTTAACCATTTGGTTGAAGATAAAATGCACGCAAGATCAACCGGTCCTTATTCTCTTATCACAAGACAGCCGTTGGGCGGTAAAGCACAATTCGGAGGTCAGAGATTCGGAGAAATGGAAGTTTGGGCAATACAGGCTTATGGTGCAGCCTATGTATTGCAGGAATTTTTAACAGTTAAATCCGATGATGTTGACGGTAGAGTTAAAATGTATGACTCTATAATCAAAGGTGAGGCAATATCCGAACCGGGTATTCCGGAATCTTTCAAAGTTCTTATAAACGAACTTAGAGCATTGGGATTAAATGTTGATTTGTTAAAAAAAGGTGCAGAAAACAACAGTAAAGAAGACTAAATAAAATACGGAAGGGCAACTATAAATGAGTATAAAAAATTTAAAAAATTCAAAGAAAAAGCCGCAAAATCTTAACTTCACGGATTTTGATGAAGTAAAATTGACAGTTGCAAGTCCTGAGGATATAAGATCTTGGTCTTACGGTGAAGTAAAAAAACCGGAAACCATAAATTACAGAACATTTAAACCGGAAAGAGACGGTTTGTTCTGCGATTGTATATTCGGGCCTACAAAAGATTGGGAATGTCATTGCGGAAAATATAAATACATAAAACATAAAGGTATTATCTGCGACAGATGCGGAGTTGAAGTTACCGAGTCTAAAGTAAGAAGAGAAAGATTCGGTCACATAGATTTAGCGGTTCCCGTTGCACATCCTTGGTTCTTAAAGAAACCTCCTTCAAGAATAGGTATTTTGTTGAATATGAAAATATCCGACTTGGAAAAGGTTATTTATTATACAAAGTATGTTGTAACAAACACATTGAAAGATGCTTCAGGTATAGTGCCCATTCTTCATAAAGGTTCTTTATTGAAAGAAGAAGAATATAATTTGTTCCAATACGGAATGAAAAGTGCTGTTGTTAGAGATGAGTTGAAAAATGTTTTTGACGGTATAGTTGCCGAAGAAATCGAACTTGACAGTGATGAAAAAGTTTTGAAAAAACAACTCGACAGACTTATCAAAACAATGGCAGACTACAGCGGAGAAAAGAAAGCCGATGTTATAAAGAAAATAGCTGAAAATATTGCTAACGGTGCAAAATATTATAAATGTTATTTTAAGCCTCACTCAATATATTTTTATGATGTTGAAGGTTCACAAAAATCCGAATTGAAAAAGATTCTTGCTTCAGCTTTCGAGAAAAATTCGGATGTTTCAATATCCGAACCGGATAAAAAAATAAGAATAGAGTTTTTCGATAACGAAAAAGAAAAAGTATTTTTGGAACTTAGAAAAAATGCAGAAGGTTTAAAACCTTTTGAAGGTAAATTGAAAGTTGAAATTTTCAGAATGGAAATGCCGATACTCAAAACATTTTCAAAACCTGAAACGCCTATATTGTTGGAAGATACCGATGTTAAGAAATTTCAAACCGGGTTCGGTGATGATTTAAAAGTTGATATCGGAGCTTCGGCAATAAGAAAATTATTGGAAGAAATAAATCTTGAAGAAGAACAAAAACAAATTCAAAAAGAAATTGCCGGCTGTTCTTCGGATATGGAAAGATCAAGACTTATCAGAAAACTCAGAGTTGTAGAAGGATTCAAAAATTCCAACACAAGACCTGAGTGGATGATACTTACTGTTCTTCCTGTTATTCCGCCTGATTTAAGACCTTTGGTAGCTTTGGAAGGCGGAAGATTTGCGGCTTCGGATTTAAACGATTTATACAGAAGAATTATTAACAGAAATAACAGATTAAGACATATAGAACAATTAAAAGCTCCTACAGTGATGATAAACAACGAAAAGAGATTGTTACAGGAAGCGGTAGATGCTTTAATAGATAACGATTCCATGGCAAGACCTGTTACCGGTGCCGGCAACAGAGTATTAAAATCTTTGTCGGATACATTAAAAGGTAAACAAGGAAGATTCAGACAGAACTTGTTGGGAAAAAGAGTTGATTATTCGGGAAGAAGTGTTATCGTTGTAGGACCTTCTTTGAAACTTAATCAATGCGGTATTCCTAAAGAAATGGCATTGGAATTGTTCAAACCTTTTATTATAAGAGAACTTATTAACCAGGAAGGTGCAACATTAAAATCCGCAAGAAGAATTCTTGAAAGAGGAGATGTAAGAGTTTGGGGAATATTGGAAAAAGTAACAAAGAATCATCCGGTATTGTTAAACAGAGCTCCTACACTTCACAGACTTGGTATTCAAGCTTTTGAACCTATATTGGTTGAAGGTAAATCAATACAATTACATCCTTTAACATGTACGGCATTCAACGCTGATTTCGACGGAGACCAGATGGCAGTGCATGTTCCTATATCTATAGAAGCACAACTTGAAGCAAAAATGTTGATGATGACAACAAAGAACATATTGTCACCTTCATCAGGTAAACCTATAACCGTTCCGGGACAGGATATCGTTTTGGGAAGTTGCTTCATAACAAAAGAGAAAAAAGGTGTATTGGGTGAAGGAAGTATATTCTCAAGCGTAGATGAAGTTATAAGTGCATACCAACAAAAAGAAGTAGATTTGCAGGCAAGAATAAAGGTTGCGGGAATAACAACATTAAGAGATCCTAACCTTAAAGACAGTGAACAAAAAGATTTATCAAAATGGAAAAATGATGATAAGAAAGGAATAATTAACTATACAACTGTAGGTAGAGTTATATTTAATGAACATTTACCTAAAAACGATGACGGTTCTTATGCATTGGGATATAAAAACAAATCGTTCGGTAAGAAAGATTTGGTAGCGATTATTGATGAATGCTTTAAGAAACTCGGTCAATATAAGACGGTTGTATTGTTGGATGAAATTAAGAGCTTAGGTTACAAATATGCAACTTTGGCAGGTGTGTCGATTTCTATAGACGCAATGAATGTTCCGCCTGAAAAAGACAAGATGGTTTCCGAAGCTAAAAAACAAGTTAAAGCAATTGAAAAACAAGCAAAATTAGGTTTGATAACCGAAAGTGAAAGATACAACAAAATCATTGATATTTGGACAAAGGTTACAGACGGTGTTGCGGATATCATGTTTGATGAAATGAAAAAGACAGAAAATGAGCCTTACGAACCTAACAAAAACAGATTTAATTCAGTTTATATGATGGCGGATTCCGGCGCCAGAGGTTCAAGACAACAGGTAAGACAGCTCGCAGGTATGAGAGGTCTTATGGCAAAACCTCAAAAGAAACTCTCCGGAGGTGTAGGTGAAATTATCGAAACACCTATTATCGCAAACTTCAGAGAAGGTCTTTCAATTTTGGAATACTTTATTTCTACTCACGGTGGTAGAAAAGGTCTTTCCGATACAGCATTGAAAACCGCAGAAGCAGGATACATGACAAGAAAACTTGTTGATGTATCTCACGATGTAGTTGTAACGGAACACGATTGCGGAACTCCTAACGGAGTGTTTATTGGAGATTTGAAATCGGGTGAAGAAACAATCGAAAAGATAGATGAGAGAATTGTAGGTAGAGTTGCACTCGACAATGTTGTTGGTATTATTCAACACGGTGATGATATACAAGAAGAGCTTATTGTAAAAAGAGGAGAACTTATAACTCTTGAACAAGCAAAGAAGCTTATGGAAGCGGGTATCGATAAAATCGGTATCAGAAGTGTGTTAACTTGCGAAGCTGAACACGGAGTTTGTGCAAAATGTTACGGTTTAAGCCCTGCAACAGGCAAACTTGCCGAAGTCGGTGAAGCGGTAGGTGTTGTTGCCGCACAATCAATCGGTGAGCCGGGTACGCAGCTTACATTGAGAACATTCCACATCGGTGGTGCCGCAAGTACGGTTACACAAAAATCCGAAATATATGCGGAAAAAGACGGAACTGTGGATTTTTATAATTTGAAATGTATTAAAAACAGAGACGGCGAAACATTGGTTGTCAGCAGAAATACGGAACTTGTATTTACGGAAACATCTCCTAGAAGAAGACAAGTTCACAAGATTCCTTACGGTGCCGTAATATATGTTAAAGACGGTCAGGATGTTACATTAAAAGAAGATCCCGCAACAAAAACAAAGAAACATATTTTACTTGCAAAATGGGATCCTCATTCAAAATCAATTATTTCGGAATATGAAGGTAAATTGAAATATGTTGATATAAAAGACGGTGTTACATTACAGAAAGAAAAATCAAAAATTACCGGTCAGATTGAAAGAGTAATTATTGAAGACAGAACAAGAAAACACAGACCTAAATTTGTTATTGAAAACGGCGGTAAAACAGTAGTTGAATATCCGTTACCTGTAGATACAACTCTTATGGTAAAAAGCGGTGACGAAATTAAGGTCGGCGATATATTAGCCAAAATGCCTCAGGAAGCAACAAAGGTTAAAGATATTACCGGAGGTCTTCCGAGAGTATCTGAATTGTTCGAAGGAAGAAAACCTAAGAACGTTGCAGTTGTTTCCGAAATTGACGGTATAGTTAAGTTCGGTGAAGCAACAAAGAAAGGCGCATTGAAAGTTAAAGTTGTTGATCCTGAAACAAAGATAGAAAAAGAATATGTTATTCCGTTAGGAAGACATTTGGTTGTATACGAAGGAGATAAAGTAGAAGCCGGAGAAGCTCTTTCCGACGGTGCAGTAAATCCGCACGATATTCTTAAAGTTAAAGGTCCTAAAGTTGTTCAGGAATATCTTGTAAACGAAATACAGCAGGTTTACAGATTGCAGGGTGTATCGATTAACGATAAACATATAGAAGTTGTTGTAAGACAAATGTTGTCCAATGTAAGAATCACCGAAGAAGGTTCAAGTAAGTTCCTTAAAGGTGAAATTATATCAAGATATAAATATGAAAATGAAAGAAAGAAATTAAAAGGAGAAGGAAAAACATTACCTAAGGCTCAACCGGTATTGTTAGGTATAACAAAAGCCGCACTTTCATCGGATTCGTTTATATCGGCAGCAAGCTTCCAGGAAACGACAAGAGTATTAACGGAAGCTGCAGTATCCGGACAAATAGATGTTCTTAGAGGATTAAAAGAAAATGTTGCTATAGGTCATTTAATACCTGCTGGTACAGGACTTAAAGCACAAGAAGATAAATAAAAAATAATTTTAAAGAAATTATAAATTAAATTAGAGGGAAGGGAAGAATGCCAACAGTTAATCAGTTAATTTCAGGCGGAAGAAAACAAGTTATACAAAAAACGAAATCTCCTGCATTGAAAAGTTGTCCACAAAGAAGAGGAGTTTGTACAAGAGTTTATACAACAACTCCTAAAAAACCTAATTCAGCTTTGAGAAAGGTAGCCAGAGTAAAATTGACATCAGGTTATGAAGTTACTTCATATATACCGGGTGTAGGTCATAACTTACAGGAACATTCAATTGTTCTTATAAGAGGCGGAAGAGTAAAAGATTTGCCTGGTGTTAGATACCATATCATCAGAGGAGCATTAGATGCTACCGGAGTAGATGGTAGAAAACAATCAAGAAGCAAATATGGTGCAAAAAGAGCAAAAGCAGCAAAGAAATAATATAAAAGTATATAAGTAAAAAGAGGATAATCAAATATGCCAAGAAAAGCATTAAAACCAAGAGAAAAAAGAGGAATGCCGAAAGGTGATTCCGTTTATAATTCAGTATTATTAGCAAGATTTATAAATAAGTTAGACCACAGAGGAAAAAAGAGTTTAGCTGAAAAAATAATTTATAAAGCATTTGAAATAATGAAAGAAAAAACCGGTGAAGAACCGTTGGAAGTATTCAACAGAGCTATTGAAAATGCAAGACCGTTATTGGAAGTTAGACCAAGAAGAGTCGGCGGAGCAACATATCAGGTTCCTATGGAAGTTCCTATGATAAGATCAACCACTCTTGCTATGGATTGGATAATGGAAGCAGCAAGAAATAAAACAGGCAGACCTATGTGTGAAAAACTTGCACAGGAATTTATGGATGCAAGTAAAAAAGAAGGTTCTGTTATGAAAAAAAGAGAAGATACACATAAAATGGCAGAAGCTAATAAAGCTTTCGCCCATTACAAATGGTAATCTAAACCGAAAATTTCGGGTTACAATTTTTAAACACAAGAGCTTATGTACTAATTTCGTACACATCGCTCTTGTGTTTTTTTTTATTTCACCTTGAACTTTTTGGTTTATTCTTTGCCTCCATACATCCATACCTCCATCCTTCTACAAGGCAAATTTGTTTACAATTTTTTCACAAGTTATTATTGAAAAATCAATATGTATAGACTATAATATAAAGTATGAAAGTGTCTTTTATGAAGCAATGTATATCATTGTTTATATTTTTATTTGTTTTTGCAAATTGTTTAGCTGTTCCTTTTTCTAAAGGTATAGCGGATAATTTTGTAAAAGGTTCGTCATTGGAACAAATTTTATTTGCCGTTCAAACACCGTCGGATATTTTGTCATCGATGATGCAAACGGATAAAACATCACAACAAAATAAAGAAAACAAAAAACAAAAAGATACAAATTTATTTTATGAATATTTGTTACCTGTAGAAATAACTCTTCCTGCCGTGTCAAGTATAAGTAGTATGTTAACATCAAATATTAGTATATATGCGACGGAAAATTTTGTTTCGGATGTTGAATATCCGATAAAAATACCGTTCTTGGATTTTATCTTTCTGTTATTAATATTAAAAGTAATATTTACTATGTTAAAAAGATCTATATCGATAAATTATAATAAAATTAATATAGATAGGGCTTGTATTGTGTAGTAAAACAATGCAAGCTTTTTTTATTGGAAAAATGGAAAAAATTTTTAACAAAATTAAAAAATCAATAGCGGTTTTAACGGCAACAAGTTTGCTTATTTCTTTTGTTGTGGGACCGACTGCGGCAAGTGCCATAAATAATGAACAAACCGCAAAACAATATAACCAAATTTTTAAAGAATTTATTTTGCCGTATAGTTACGGTAAAATAACGAAATCACATTTCGCCGGAACAGACAGAGTAATAATCAATATACAAGATTTGCACTGCCATCCTAAAGTTCAAAAAAATATAGCTAATATTATAGAAACTTTCGATAAAAAGTATGGAATAAACAATATATATTTGGAAGGTGCTTACGGAGATGTAAGTACACAATGGATTGTTGATAAAATAAGTAAAGATAAATCCTTATTGGAAAAAATGATGGATACCGGAAGATTGACCGGAGCCGAATATTATAGTGCATTGAGCGGAAAAACGGAAATAATTAAAGGGTTGGAAGAAAAAGAACCTTATTTGGATAATATAGTAAGATTAGGCAGTATTTTAAATAATCAGGAAAAAATAGATTTAATATTAAAAGCGCTGGATGAATCCGTAAACGAATTAAAGAAAAAATATTATTCGAAAAGACAGTATAAAATAGAACATTTGTTTAAAGAATATAAAGACGGCAAAATAAATTCTCAAAAATATTATACATTGTTATCGAAACATATAGATAAGTTGGGAATTGATTTAACAAAATATGAAAACACTCTTATATATGTAACTCTGTTAAATTCACAAAAAGATTTGAACTATAAGCAAATAACAAAAGAATTACAAAGTTTAATTGCCGTATTAAAACAACAATTACCATACAATGCTTATAAATCATTGTTGGAAAATACATCAAACTTTCAAGAAGTTGAAAAATTATATTCTTATATAATTCAGTTGGATAAAGTTTATAACTTGGATATCTCTTTAAAATTTACGGAGTTGGATAAATATTTTAAATACATAGAATTAAGCAAAAAAATTAATCCTGTGGAATTAGTAAAAGAAGATGAATTTTTATCACAAGAAATAAATACAAGATTTTCTCAAACACCTGCCCAAAAAGATGTAGTATTTTTGGTTCATTTCGGCAGATATTTAAGAGATTATGTAACCACCAAAATAACGTTGGAAGATTATAAGTACTATAAAGAAAATATAGAACAATACAGAAAAATATATAACAAATATGTAGATAACAGAGTATTGAGTTTGTTGGATGAGTATATTTCTCAAATAGACAAATTTTATGAAATAAATATGGATAGAAACCTTTATTTCACAAGAAATATGTTTGAAAACAACGAACAATTTTTAAAAATAGAAGATGTTAAACAAGCTGTTGATGATATAAATAAAATAATAAGTAATATGGATGAAGTAAAAAAAGTTGATGTTGTTGTTACCGGAGGTTTTCATTCTCAAACGGTAACGAAATTATTGGAACAACAAAATGTAAGTTATATTGTTATAACTCCGAATGTTACCGACGGAATAAAGTTGGCTGAAGAAACGTATTACGAATTGGCAAAAGAACAAAGTAAAATTTCTTTTCAAACAATAGCACCGGTTATAGCTTCATTGTCGCCTCAACTGCAAGCTGTTTTATTAAGTAAGATAGAAAGTAAAAATACTGAAAAGATAGAACAAATAATGAAAATGGATGAAGCCGAAAGAGCACAAACAATTGCGGATTTGGCTGCTGCGAAATTGTTGGAAAGTGACGATTTGGGTAACCTAAAAGAAACACTTAATGAAATCGTTAAAAATCTGGTAGATGAATATCATAAAGAAAAAGTAACACCTGAACTTGTATCAAAAATAAAAAATTTACAAAGATTACTTAAAGACAAAGAAAAATTGCAAACAGTAATAGATTTATTGAATGAAGGTACTGCAAAACAAGCAGTAATGGTTGTAAGTGAAATATATGATGAACTTTACGGGCAACTTTTTGGCGTTTTTGTGTCTTTGGCTGACAAAGAAAGGTTAGCACCGTCGGAAAGAAAAGATTTTGATATAGATAACGGCATTGAAAAATATAGTGAAGATGAGGAGTACTACGAATATGATTATTATGATGAATTGGAACTTTGGTTTTCCGATGATGAGATTATAGAATTAAGCAGAAAAATTATTACGGAAGGCCAATATACTAAAGATATTGAAGATTTTATATGGTATTTGGGCAAACATAATATGGCCGATTACGAATTGTTAAATAAGATTCTTGCGGAATTGAAATCTATAAAAAACAGTGAGATAAAAAAAGAATATTGCGGTGTTCTTTATGCTTTGATAGACAAAGATAAGAATAAAAGTGATGAAGAAAAAGCTTTAAAAACAAAAGAAAAAATAATGGCTTTTTTTGAAAAGCCTAAACTTGTACAATTAAAAATTTGTGAAATTTTTTCAATTATTAATATTGATTATAATGATTTCATAAAAGAAGATTTCTTTGATGCATTGTTGGATGTTATTAATAAGAAAGGATATGAAGACAGAGATTTTGAATTACTGTTTGAAATTATAGGGGAATCAAGATTTATTGCCGAACTTGGCAGAGAAAATTTATACGATTTCTTTAATTTAAGTATTGAAAAAAGAAGATTAGTATATAATTTTTATAAAAATTCGGAAAATAATCCGGATATTAATATTAATCAATTATCTTTAAATTTTATACTGTTCGCTTTAAATAAATATAATTTAAACGATGAACAATTTAATTATATAATGAATTTAATTTGCTCTGTCGATTTAAGTAACGATAATACGGGAAAAGAGTATATCGGAAAATTAAAAGAAAAAGAAATTAATTTGTTGGTTCTTGAACAATTTAAGTATATAAACGAACATAACAGGTATATAGTAGATTTGCTTTTCAGCGATATCGATAAAAAACATATTAAAATTATTATTTCCCAACTTCAAGATATAATAAATTTGTTTAACGACTTACAAGAATACCAAATAGACACTTTGGAAACGGAAAATAGGGGCTTGGCCCTGTCGATATTATCCAATTATACATTTAGAGAATATTGCAAACAAAACAATATTACCGATATTGTAAAACAATATCAATTGGCTATTCGTGTTTCAAGAAGGATGTATGCAATAACGGGAGAAAAGATTTTTTCGTTATCGAGCATTAAAACGGATAATATAATAAAAGAAACCTTAACTTATTATGAAAACATAAATAAAATAATTTCTCTTCTTGATTTATTCACGGATAAAACCGCGGTATTTTCTTTGCATAACAGTGAAAGAAATAATTTGGATAAAGGTTTCAGGTTTACATCTACGGGAATAAAAGAACTTTTTAAAAGATTGGAAATAAAACCTGAAGTTTTTGAAACAATAGAAATTTCTTTTTTAGACAAGATATCGGATTTTATAAATGCAACAGAACAAGATGAAATAAATAAACAGACTTTATTGAATTTTGTTAACAATCTTGACGGCAGTATAGTATTAAAAAAAGATATGTTAGATTATATATCGAAACAAAAAAATAATATGCTGTCCAAAAGAACACTTAACAGATATATCGGCAGATTAAAAACTACGGAACCGCTTGTAGAGGCAAATCGTTTCTTAAAGTTTATAGAACATTTCAACGATTACGGACAGGAAAAAGGTGTGTTTATTTTTGACGGACACGGTTTAGACGATAGATTTTTTTACTCGGACAATGCAGCTGTTTCGGTTGAACGAATATCGCAAGCATTAATAAATGCACATAAGAACGGTGTCAATTTAGAAAACTTAACATTAATGTTTTCAAGTTGTCATTCTTATAAATTTTCCGATAATATTATTAACACATTGATGGAACACGGAATTACCGAATTTCCTCAAATAATTACCGATGCCGGAAAAGAAACGGTTTATGCTTACACAAAAACATTCGATGCGGATGGAAAACAAATTAAAACTTCAAACTTGTTTTATTCATTGTTTAAATTTTTGGAATCAAAAACTTCCGAAGAATTACAACAAATGAAAGGTCGTTTATCTTTTAAAGATGTTGCCGATGCACCGAGATATTTGTCTAATAATACAATACTTGTAACAAATCGGGAAATAGATAATTTAAATCGAGAATTGGAACAAACGATTCGCGGTATAATAGGAGAAGAACTTGAAGTTGAAGATATGTCTTCCGTTAGAGCAAAAGGTAAATATAGTGCTTATGCGGAAATGATGCTTCCCGTTACAAAACAAATTTTGGATTTTATCGGAAATCTCAGAATAGTAAAAAGAATATATAAAAATAATGCGGGAGAAAATTTTAAATTTACAAGAATAGGTGTAATACTGGGTGCGGTTATAGAAGTAATTCCGTTTTTTATGCCGACTTTTATAAATGCTCATGGTTTTGACCCTTCCGTAAAAGCCGGAATGATAGCTGTTGTATGGGGAGTTAGGGCATTAACTATCGGTATAGGAATTGCTACGGGGTCTGCCCCGATAGCGGTACTTTCCAATATAATTTTACATTCCGTTTGGAACAGATTTGTAATATCAATAGGGAGAAAAGATCTCCTTTTACAAACCTCAAAACCCGAAGAAATAACAATTCCCGAACAAGAATCAAAAGAAGAAAAAGGAAGAGATTTGTCACAGGAAGAAACAGCCGGATATGAACAACATTTGCAAAAGACTATTTTGCAAAATGATATTCAATATCAATATCAACCAAATCCGGAATTAAAGAAAAATATAGAAGAAATATTCGGCAATTTGCTTGATGCAATGGTTGCACAAGGAAAAATTACCGAAACACAAAGGCAACAATACGGAATTCACTATTATTACTCTCCCGTAGCAAATGCGTATACCGTAATAAACAGTAAGGATGTATTCATATTCAGTGAGTTGTTATATGAATTATCGGAACAAATGCATAGAGAAGGTAAAGAACTTACAAAAGATCATATAGCAGCAATACTTGCACATGAATTACAGCATACAACTCAGGAAAATAAAGTTTATACCGGTTATAGAACTGTTCAAGGTGATAACAAAAGAAAAGAATATGATGCGGACAGAGAATCTATTTTTATATTGGAACAGGCAGGATATAACCCGAGAGCTGTTGAAGAAATGATGAATGCACTTATTTCTCTTTCGCGAACAAATGCATTAGCGGCATTTTTTGATGCACATCCCAATACCGAAGACAGATTAAAAGAAATATCTGAAATTTTAGAAGATCCGTCTTTGGTGTTTTTATCTATGACAATGCCGCAACAACCTCTTAATATTTCTTCTATGCAACAATACGGGCAAGATTTTAAAAAATATTTGGATGCAAATTTTGATAAAGGCTCAAGTTACAGTTATTCTCTTAAAGGAGACCAATTGCAGAAAATTTTTGATGAAACCGATTTCTTTGAACAAATGAGTATATTTGATATGAGTAAAGATATAGATTTTTATAATAGTTCTACAAAAGATTTCATATTCAATAATATTTTAAACGGTAATTACAAATTTTTTACAAAAGGCGAAAACGATTTTATAAGAAATTGCGGCATTGAAGAAAAAGAATTTATTTATCATCTTTTGTTTGTTTCTTTAAAGAACAGCGATATTATTAAAAATTTGAAAGATAAACAAAAAACAAATTTATTTGATTTTTGTATCAATGTGTTTGAGTTTGAAAAAATAAAATATCCGGATATTCTTTTTGATATGGTGGCGACAATGAATCCTACTCAAGCCACTTTAAAGGCTTTTCTTGATTTTAGAAAAAATAATGGCATAACAATATCTTTTTACACGGAAGAAAATGCCTATTTCTATTTGACGAATTATAAGTACTTAACCAGAAGTGAAATATCCTCTTTGTTGGAAAAATTGATTCCATACAATGACGATTTTTTTAGATTGGATAATGATGATTGGAATGACTATAACCTTTCTGCGATATTTGAAAGTTTTAGCCAAGAACAGAAAAACGAAAGTCTTAAAATAATATTGGAAATTTTGAAAGAAAATAAAGATTTGCCTTTTATGGGAAAAGATCCTATTGGTTTTATTAATGTTGTTTTGAACAGCGATGTGTTAACAAAACAAGAAAAATTTGAATATCTTTTAAAACTTTCAAAATGTATAGAAAAGTATAAGCCGTTAGTGTGTTATCAATCACTGAATTTGTTTGATGACTTAAATTCCGATAAGACTGATTTTGAAAAATTGGTACATCTGTTTGAAGTTTTGAATGCTTTGGAAAACAGCTATTATCTTACCGATATTTATTCTTATTTCGAATTGATAGACAGGTATAATGTTTCCGAACATGATTTTGATGCCGAAGAATTAAAGAATTTTGCTTTTACGATAAAGAATTTTACCGTAAAATTTGATATCTTTTTCTTAGGGTATTTTCTAAAGTTAAAAAATCCGGAAGTTAAATTTTATTTTTCCAAACCATATGATATTTATGATAAAAAATATTCCGACGGCGTATGTTTATATCCGGGAATGGATGTAGAAAAAATAGACAGAAAATTGTTGGAAAATATAACATTGGATGACCTTATCGAATTCCAAAATTTTATGATGGACAACCATTATTATTGCCAAAGTGTATCTTTGTTGGCTAATTTCGTGGCAGATAATATTTTAAATTTGAAAGCTACGGAAAAAATCAAAATAAAAAAACTTTTAACATTGCTTCCGAAAGGTAAGAACAATATTTCTATAACGGGAAATGTGTCGGCGATACCTTATGAACATTTAAAAAATCTTGTAGATATGCAGATTTTTTATAAGGATACGGATGAACAAAGCAGAGAGGTTCCCAAATCGGAAACAGAAACAAGTTTTATTGCTTTTTATGTCCCGCTCTTGGAATTTAGAACATTTAACCCGGACTATTTCGCAGTTTCATTCGAACAAATGATTGAAGATATAAAAAAACAATTTGATGCATATGACTATTTGAAAGAACTCACGGAAGCGGAAGAAAAAGGAGAAGAACCGGAAATTTATTATTCGGAAGGTGCGGGAGATATCGGAAATCCGGATGTTCCGGAGCAACGAATAAGAAATATGGAAATAGAAAAAGCTTGGCTTTTCGAACTCCATAGAATATTTAATTTAACCCCAGAAGAAAGAAATGTTGAGTTTAGCTATGATGGAGAAAATTTTGTTTATACATATTTTGAAATAAACGAACAATTGTTTACCGATACAAATTTTGTACCTACATCACAACAGGCACAAGAACTGATAAATGCATTTTCAATTATAAAAAAAGAATTACCGCAAGAAACGGTGGATGTTTATGCGAAGATGGTGTATTTATTATTGAAAAGAAATCCGAATTTATCGGTATTTTCTTCCGCAAAAAATAATTTGGAATTGTTAGATTTATTATTTGAAGATTTTTCTGTGGTGAAAGATGATTATATAACGGAATTGTTGGACAGTTATGATGTTACCGTTGAAGAATACATGAAAATAATATCTAAAACAAGATTATATTTCTTCGGTTTAAATTCGGAAGATAACAATAAGAATGTCAGCAGTATGGAAATGATAAATACTATTTTACCTACATTGTCGGATTCCGAAAAAACAAAATTTTTCTTTTGGCTGTTAAGCGGTAATGATTCATACAAACCACAAATGCTTAAACAGGTAAAAATAAGTAATTTTAAGTATGAGGGAGAAATTAATTTTGATTCATTACAGCAAAGTTTTAGATTAATGACAAAAACCGAAAGAGAAAACTTTATAAGAAAAATTCTTTTAGGAAAGTCCGGTATTCTTGAAAACGGCAAAGCGAATGCGGAAAGAAATTCTAAAGAATTCGAACAAGGTTTGAAAAATGTTTTATTTGATGATTTCTTCTTATCTTCTTTAGGCAGTTCAAAAATTAAGGCGTCTTCAATATCAATAGTTTTTAAAGAAGTTTTTTCAATAGTGTTTAATAATTTAAGCAATGAGAGAAAAGTTTTATTTGTAAATAACTTAATTTCCGCTCTTGCCGAAATAAAGAGTAGTGATGAAAATGATACCGACGAACAAAAAGCTCGTCAGTTAGGCAGATTGATTGTCGCTTTGGGGACAAGTTCCGGAGTCGCCGTAGTTAAACTTTTACAAATATTATCCAATAACAGAGTTTTCGAAGCATTGGACGATAAATACGGAGTAATAATAAATGAAGAAGTTGCAAAAGTTAAAGATGAAAATGAACCGTTATCTAAATCGGTTTTGTTTCAATATTTAGAAAAATTAGGACTTTCTTCCGATATAGAATATGTCGGTAAAAGATTAGGCTCTGCTTCTATAGGAATAACTTATTTGTTGAAATTAAAAGATATGTCTGAGCTTGTTGTTGCCAAAATAAAAAGACCTAATATAAATAAAAATTATTCCGAAGATTTTCAAATTGCCGATAAGATATTGGAATATTTTAAAGGTGACAGCAGTTTGCTTCCTTCTATATACAAAAAAACTCTTCCCGCATCGGATAAATTGAAATCTTTATTTGACGAAGAACTTGAATTCGAAAAAGAATCCGGAAATTTAAAAGCTTTTAATGAACAGCTGAAACAAAGAAACAGTAAAATAAGAGTTCCTCAATTAATAGAAACAATAAACGGAATAAAAGTATATACTCAAAACTTATTCTTGCAGACAACAGCAAAAGGAACAACTTTAGATAAAATAAAAGGTTCAAAAAAACAAAGAAGCAGAATATATTTTGAAGTTTTGAAAGAATTTTTTACCGAAATTTTCGTTGATCCTATAGAAAACGGGGAAGCTTTATATCATGCCGATTTGCATACCGGGAATATTTTTGTAGATGAGAGTGGAAATATATCTTTTATAGATTTGGGCGGAGTCGGAAAAGTTTCCGCTCAACAAAGTAAAGCATTAAAAGATATATTTATGTATTTGTATTCCGGTAAGTATAGTGAATTTATAAATGCATTAAAATCTTATAATCCCAAACTTTATGAAGATTTGGAGCAGGATAATTCTCTTAAAAAAATAGAAGAAATATTAAATAGAAAAACAAGTTTGGAAAGCAAATTTGTAGATTTGTTTGAAGTATTTAATTCATTGGAAAATATTGACAGTGATTTTATGATGTTTATACAGGCAATAAGTAAAATATCAGGTTATCTTGATAATTTAGATAAACAAGAACAATTATCATTATTAAATAATTTAAATTTTGACAGAGGTATACAATTTAAGATAATACTGGATAATATTTTAACTGATATTGTTTCGGTATTTAAAAAAATACATTTCGGTAAAAAACAAAAACAAGAAGAAAGTCGCGAAATTACACAAGAAGATATATTTAGGGAAAAACTTTTATCTAATTATCCGGATATGAGTCCCGAAGATATTGATTTATTGTTGTCATTAGATCCGTTTGTCTTGGAATACATAAAAAACAATACTTTTAATTTAACACAACAACGTCTTAAAGCATGCGGATTATTAGCGGATAGATTATATAAGGAACAAAAAATAACGGAACAAAATAATAAGATGAATCTTCTGTTTAAAATGTTTGCGATAACAACTTTTTCCGAAAAAAACATAGAAAAATTGTTGACATTAGATGAAAATACTATTGAAAAAATCATATCGGAAATAACCGAAGATGAAAAAATAGAAATATTATTTGCCAAAGCAGGACAATTTAACATAAAGTTGGTATATAAAAATGATAATTTCTTCAGCGGAAATAAAGATTTTGAAAGAGCTTTAATGTTTGCAAAGGGTGCTAATTTGAACAAAAGTCAAAGTTTATCGTTTTTCTTAGACGCTGATTCGGAATTTATTAAAGCAAGATTGTTATTTGAGGTATTGCCGTCAACGATAGCAAAGGAATTGTTAAAAGATGATTATAAACTAAGTTCGTTATATCATATCGTTAAAGATACAAAATTATCTCTTGAAGACGATGTAGATCTTATAGAAATTCTATCGTCGTTTACCGAATTGGAATTAAGAGATATTGAATTTGAACTTAGAACGTTAAGTGATAATAAACAAAATTTAAAGAGATTTCTTTATTTATATAGGGATTATAGAAATGTGTTTCAACAAAAAGAAGGTTCAACAATATTATCTGTTTTTGTTACCAATAATGAAAATGATGAACAGATTAGAGAGTTTTTTGATTTAGCTATAAAAAATAACTCTGTCGGTACTATTAAATCTGTTGCTTATGCCGATAGAAGCTTTGATATAAAGTTAAGTTCGGAATTCGGTTTAGAACTAATTCTTTTCAGAAGCAAAGCTTTGAATATTCCTATTGATGAGAACGACAAAAATTTCACGGATATGTTAGAAGCTTTAAAGAATATTTCTTCAACAGGAAAAGAAAGAATTTCAAATTTAGATGAAGATACATATAAAAAACTTTTGAGTTTGAACTCACAAGATAGTTTTACGGAGTTGTTGAAATATATTTCCAAGTATGGCTATTACGATGCAAGAGAATTTGAATATCTTTTGAATAAAGCTATTTCATCTAAAAATATCGAAGCGGAAATAAATTTTGACGAAAATGATTATGTGACCGTTTTATTGATAAAAAAAGATGACGGTACGCAATATTCCGTAAGATTGGCATTGACAAGAATAAAAAGTGATGAGACGGATTATATAAGAACAGGCATTAGCGATAGAAAAATGGTTGTTTATTTAAGTTCCGCGGGAGAAAATGCTTTTTCCAAGGCAACAACTCGGTATACGACATTGGAAGATATAGAAAACCTTACCGGAGTAAAAATAGAAGTTTCGGAAAGAAAAATATCCGCAAAAAGTGCAGATTCCAAAGCGGATGTAAGGTTTGTAAAAAACAGAGATATTTCTCAAATAGTTTCTTCTTTACAAAGAATACAAATACCTGCAATTGATGCTCAACAAAAGTCAGATGCGGAAAATATTGCAAATGCCGAAGTTACGGAAACCGTTTATCTTGACGAATCTCCCGAAAAAATTTTAGAAAAAATTGAACGTGCCGTTAAAAATAACAGTTTAATTGTTATATATCCGTTTTCAAATACTTATGATTTGGATTCGTTAACGGATGAGCAATTGTACGCATTGTATTTTGATATTCAGGGGAAATTTTTTGATTTACAGGAATCATTGGAAGACATTTTACCGAAAATAGATAACCAAAGAGCTATGTCGTATGTTCTTAAAGAATTTATGAAAAATGCTTTTGTTCATGGTAATTTATCAAATACATCCGAACCGATATATATTAAATTTATTGAAAACGGTTTCTCCGTAATTAATGCCAAACATACAATAAGCGATGATAAAATCAAGACAAACAGATTGAATTTGTCTGCTGCGGCAACATTAACGGGAGCACACAGAGGTTTACAAATAATACAAGATTATGAAAAAGAAGGACTTATAAGAGTAACACCTGAAGAAAAAAGAAATGTTAAAGCAGGGGAAAAAGAGTATTTTGTAATAACGGCAGTCAAAACAAGCGGAAATGAAATCAAGTTTAATTCTTTAATTGAACGGGTATTTGATAAAAAAGAAGAGATAGAGCGTATAAATGACAGTATTCAAAATAACAGAGATGCAGCTCAAAGAAAAGCCGAAAAGTTTTTGTCGGAAACTTTTACACCTGAAGAATTGGAAATTATCGATTTGTTAGCCTCAACAATATTTGATTCGATTAAATATGTTAATTCCGTGAGAAATACATCTTCCATAGAGTTTGTAAATATATTATATGCATTGCAGAACGGACTTTTTAATTCTAATCTTTTACCGAAACACGGTGAAGATTTAAAACAACACATATTAGGTATGCTGATACATTATATCGAAGTAAGTAAACAGAAAAAAGGTGAAGATAATCTTTTGACAAGAACGGTAAACGGTAACGAAAATATTTTAAACGATATCGCGGATTATTTAGTTGATATTATAGAAAAGAATGACTTAATAGAAAAAAGTAAGACGGAACAAGAAAAAAGAAAAATTAATATGCAACAGTTTATAGACGGCGTAAAAGGTGATGATAAACTCTTTTCCGCTGTTATGATTTGTTCGGCAAACGAAAACAGAAGTGCGATATGGCATATAATGTTTAAAGATTTCTTGGATAAACACAATAAGAGAAATACAAAAGTTTTCTCGGCGGGTGTATTTTATGATATTTCTCAAAGATTTATGAATGAAAATAATACAAACGGAACAAAACCGTTAGTGGAAGATTATATCGAAACTTTGAAATCCGACGACAGATATAAAGATATTAATGAAAACCTAAAGACCGGTTTCAGGTCGAGATATGTTGAATATTTAAATCTTCCGAAAAACAGTCAACCTGTATTTATAGTAGCCGGAGAACAACATAGAGCACAATTGATAAAACTCGGTTACGATTCTTCATGGATATTTTTAATGTCGGATTTTTACAGTGATGACTTTAAAAAAGAATTTAAACAAAAAAATGAAGTTTTAGGGCAACAATTAGAAGATAACAAAGTCTTTTCAATGTCGGAATTTCCCGATCCGTTCGAAAATCAAATTTTAAGGCAAGACTTACCGGAACTTGTAAGAAGTGTTGTTGAATACAGTTTTGAAGGTGAAGCTCCGCAACAACAAGTTCCGGAAGAATTTATAAATCTTACCGATGATTATAACCAGTTTGAACATATGGAAGGATTACCTGATTTTAGTGAAGGTAAAAATCCCAGAGAAAGTATGGAACTTGAAGAAGGAAGACAAAGAGCAATACAATCTTTTAATGAGCAATTGGAAGATATAGCTTCACAAAAGAATCAATTTATTTTCAGAGGAAATACGAAATATTTATATTTATTACAAAATAAGAGAAACAAGTATATTTTGTTGAATATCGTTTCGCAGCCGAAAATAGATTTAAAATTCAGATTGTTTGCATTATTATATTTGGATAGATTAAGTTATGATTTGACTTCGGAAGAAAGAGCTGATATCGACAGATATAAAGCGGCAATAACAAAAAAATTAAAGAAACAAATAGAAAACAATGAATTTACGGTTCAAAACAACCTGGATTTAAGAGCTTATATGATGGGTGTATATTTACTTCTTGAAAATTATTCATACAGAGCACAAGTTCCGAGAAGACTTATCGACAGAGCAATTATAATTAACGGAGATGAAAAAACTATGGGAAGAGACGATGGCCTTTTTGCCGAAGTGGATTTGTTTATAGTTGTTCACGAGTTGACACATGTTATGCTCCGTAAACCTAAACTTTTTAATACTGCCGCTGCCGATGCGTTAGATGAAATGGTTTCTTATATTACACCGAATATATTTTTAAGAAAAATAGCCAATCTGTCGTTTAATGCATATTCCGCAAGACAAAAAAGATATGTAATTAGCGAAACAAACGGTGTTATAGATTATGTGAAAATGGGAAGAAAATTCCATTCTTTATACAGTTTGTTTGATGAAAAAGTCAGCGAACAAAATATTGAGCAGGAAGTGCATTCTGCTCCCATTGCATTTTTGGATTATTTATTTAAAACACATGAATTAATAGGCAAATCCGTTGATTGGGATGTGTTATTGGAAGCAATAGAAGAAATTGATGATTCTACTTTGAGACAGCATTCAATGTTCAAAACAGTATTGAATTCATATTTGAAAATTTCAACAAATAAAGGTTTATTAACAACAGAAGAAACCGAAACCGTAAAGAAAGAAATGGAAAAAATGCAACTGTGGACATTATTGATTAGAGAAATAATGGAAATTATAGAAAAAGGTGCTCCGGAAGTTAATTACTTTTTGAGCAGAGACGGTATTTCTAAAGATAACATTTTGTCAAAGACAAACAAACTAAAAGAAAAAGAAATTTTTGAAAAGATTTTAAAGGCTTACGGAACAAAATTCCAACTTTCGAAAAATGATTTAGTGCTTATGTTTATTATCGATATATTAAAAGATGTTGAATATGAACAACTTGAAAACAATTTTGACGGTGTAATAAGCGGAATTATAGATGCCGTAAACAATGCTGCCGCGGAAAAGAATTTCGATTTACAACAAAGGAACTATACTGTTCAGGATTATATGAAAATGTCTCCTTTTGTAAAAAATAATTTTGTTATTACCGAAAATAAAGGAATGAGTGTAACGGATAATATTTTTGCATATATTGCAAAAAGTTTGGGACAAGTTTTATTTGTCGAACCGTTAATAAACCAAATATTCGGGAAAAAAGATTTAAGTTCTGTTTTAAGTAACAGAAGATTATTGGTAACTTCTTCAACCGAACAAACGGATATGTTAAATAAAATATTGAGTGATAATAATATTGAAGATACAACCGTTGTTACCATGGAAGTTGTTGCTTCTCCGGTAACGGATATTAGAGACGGTATTTATTTGGATGTCGCAAAAGGAATAAAAGCTAAATATGAAAAAAGTAACAACACAATAACCGTTTATTCAAAAAAAGGTATAACCGCAAACACGGAAGAAATACAAGAACTGATAATGCAACAGTATTTTTCGGAAAGATATGAAGATAGTTTTGATGATGTTATAGCTTTTGCGGGTATAAACGATAGCTCATTGCAAGATATAACGGACAGATTAAAAACTGCTTATACTGATTCCGTGTCAATGCCTAACAAAGATACAAATTTCGATTTGTCTTCAAGAACAATAAAAGATCTTGCAACAATGTGTAAACAGGAATTTGTTTCTACGGGGATAAAAACATTTATCATTACATCCGATCAGTTAAGAAATTTTGCCGATGACATAAAATCGTTACAAGAACAGGATTTTAAATTTATAATCTCATGTAAAGTTGACGAAATAACCGATATAACAAATTACGACGGGTTAATAATAGATGCTTCCTCTGCTGAATATACGGATATAAGTCAGGCAATAAATGTTATGGTATCCGTAAAGAAAAATATTTTGAAACAAGGTGTAGGTAAACAAGTGTCTGTTAAATTTGCTAATGATACGTATCAACAGTTTAATAATGAGGGAATAAATATATTCGATACTTACGGAATAGTTCCAATAGTAGTAAATTCATATATGGTAAATTCGATTATCGGTAAATGTGCCGTTGAAAAAATAACGGAAGACAGTATTGACAGATTGATGAGACAAAACAATATTATCGGGTTAGTTATAGATGATGCAAGAATTTTTTCGGACAGGAAAAACAGATTGAAAGAAACAAATACAAAAGAACATAAATACAATAAAGGATATAATGCTTCGTTAAACAGCAAATTTGATTATGTTTGTTCTGATGTAACAAAGTTAAAAGATATTTTATCCATAGATATTAATAGTGAAGAACAGTTGGAAATACTGCAAAATATTGATTTGGAAACATTGAATTTAAGTGCGGATTCTTTAACATATTTGAACTATTTGAAGAGTAAAGGCAGATATGAAGAAATGTTAGGCTTTATAAGAGGTATTGCCATGAATTCCGCAAGAGCTCAAATAATAAAAGGTCTTAAAAATAAAGAAATTAATTTGGATATGGATAAATTTGCTAAAGAAGCCGGCGGTAAATATCAAAAAGCATTCCTTACCGTTGCCGTTCAATTAATGATGGACGATATTGATATAACCGAATTGTTGGAAACAGATTTTATCAATTCCGATATGACAGTCAAAGAGTATTTGGATTCTGTTCTTGAAAAGGTTAACATAAATATTGAGGATATATTGAAACAGAATGAATTTAAGATAGAAAAATCAAAAGATACCGCAAAAACAATAGAAGACTTTAAGAATTATGTAGTATTGTTAGACAACTTGAAGATTATCAAAGAAACAACGGCAAACTTCGATATGTCTATGAAGGCAGTTAGAAGTATGTTGTCCGCCGCATAAAAATTACAAAAAAATGCAAAGCATTTTTTGTTGAATGGTTGAAGAGCTGAAAGGGTGAAAAGTTTAAAAACTGTTCACCTTTTCAACTATACAACTATAAATTCTGTTCTGCAAAATTTATTGATATTTCTTCACTCTCAAGCACCGATATATTATTATTATCGTCCATCACAATAAGGTTTCCGGTATCGTTTATATCAATAGCTGTTGCGGTATAAATTTTATTGTCTTTTGTGTAAGTTATTTCTTTGTTTAATACCAAAGATAATGATTTATATTCTTCAATAATTTTTTTACTGTAAACATCTTTCGATAAATCAAAAAGATTATTTATTATTTCTGCGATGAGTTTATTCCTTGATAACTTATCGCACATAATCGAACCGGCTTTATCTTGTATATCTTTAGGAAAATCTTTTGTGCTTATATTTATACCTATACCGGAAACGATTGCTTTGCTTTTCATGTTGTTAAAATCGCAAATGTTTTCTACAAGTATCCCGCAAATTTTTTTATTGTTAAGATAAATATCGTTAATCCATTTTATTTGCGGATTAAGATTTGTAAGTTTTGTTATTGCTCTGCATACCGCTGTTGCCGAAATTAATGTTATTAAAGAAACATCTTTTACGGGTAACGATTTTTCTAATATTGCGGAAAAATATATTCCCGTATTTGCGGGGGAAAAAAATGTTCTTGCAAACCTGCCTCTGCCGCCGGTTTGAGTATTTGCTATTATTGTTGTTCCGTCGGTAAATTTGTTTGAATTTATTAAATCTTTTGCAAAATCATTTGTTGAAGATAATATATCAAAAATTCGTATATCAAAATTTTTGTATTGTTCCAAAAGATTTTGCTTTATTTCTTGTTCGGATAAATCGTTAAGATTTGTCATTACTATTTCTTTAATGCGGCTTCAAGTCTGTTAAGACCTTCAACAATGTTTTCCATGGAAGTGGCATAAGAAAATCTTATAAACCCTTTTGCCCCGAAAGCCGAACCCGGAACAACGGCGATTTTTGCTTCGTCAAGCAAATAGTCTGCAAGTTCAATATCCGTATTTATAAGTTTTCCGTTATATTTCTTTTCCAATAAAGCTGAAATGTTAGGAAAAACATAAAATGCACCTTCGGGTTTTAAACAAGTGATACCTTCTATATTGTTTAACCTGTCTACAATATAATTTCTTCTTTTTTCAAATTCAACTCTCATTGTTTCCAAACAAGATTTATCTCCGTTCAAAGCTTCCGTTGCCGCTTTTAACGATATGGATGATGGGCAAGATGTTGACTGACTTTGCATTTTTGTCATTGCCGAAATTATTTCTTTCGGACCTGCGGCATAACCTATTCTCCAACCGGTCATTGCAAATGCTTTTGAAACACCGTTTACGACAACGGTATGTTCTTTAACTTCTTTTGATACTTGTGCTATTGAAAAGAATTTAAAGTTATCGTATGTAAGTTTTTCGTATATTTCGTCCGAAATTATTAACAAATTATGTTTTATGCAAATATTTGCTATTTCTTCGAGCTCTCCTTTTGTGTATGTGTTTCCCGTAGGGTTAGAAGGAGAATTTAATATAAAAGCTTTAGTTTTTTTTGTTATAACTTTTTCAATTTCGGTAGGTTTAACTTTAAAATGGTTTTTGTCGCTTGTATTAATAAATACCGGAACTGCTCCCGCCAAAACCGCCATATCCGGATAAGATACCCAATAAGGAGACGGAATTATAACTTCGTCACCTTCATCAAATATTGTTTGAAATAAGTTGAACAATGAATGTTTGCCACCGCAGGAAGCCATAACTTCTTCCCTTGTATATTCAAGGTTGTTATCTTCTTTGAATTTTTTTATTATTGCATCTTTTAAATCGGGTGTTCCCGGAACCGGACAATATTTTGTAAATCCGCTGTTAATTGCTTTTATTGCGGCATCCTTTATATTTTGAGGAGTATCGAAATCAGGTTCACCTGTCCCGAAACTTATTATATCCACGCCTTTTGCTTTTAATGCTTTTGCTTTTGCATCGATAGCTAATGTAGGTGACGGCTTTATTGATTGAAGTCTTTTTGAAATGTACATGGTATTCCTCGCATACATATATAAATATTAAGGTGCTTTAAAAAAGTATCTTAATTTGCTAAAATAATAAGTCAAAAGTGTTAAGATTAAAAATATCTTGACATATTTATTTTATTTTTGTAAATTATACAGATTATAAAGATGTAAGTCAATGGGAGTAATTTAAAATGTACGCAATAGTAATGACAGGTGGAAAGCAGTATAAAGTAGAAAAAGGAATGAATGTTGTTATTGAAAAACTTGACGAAGCGGAAGTCGGTAAAGAAGTTGTTTTGGATCAAGTTTTAATGATAGCAGACGGTGACAAAGCAACAGTAGGTAAACCTACAGTTGAAGGTGCAAAAGTAACGGCAAAAGTTGTTGCACAAAAAAGATTGCCTAAGGTTCTTGTATTTAAGAAAAAAGCAAAAACAGGTTACACAAAAATGCAAGGTCACAGACAATATGTTACGGAAATAGAAGTAGTTGATATTAAGGCATAAGAGTTTTAGGAGAAGAAGAAAATGGCACATGTAAAAGGACAAGGTTCTACCAGTAACGGTAGAGATTCACAAGGTAAAAGATTAGGCGTAAAAATATATGGCGATCAATTTGCACAAGCAGGTGCAATAATTGTTAGACAAAGAGGAACAAAATATCATCCCGGAACAAATGTCGGTATGGGAAAAGATAACACTTTGTTTGCAAAAGTTGCCGGAACAGTAAAATTTATTAGAAGAGCAGGAGACAGATGTTTTGTTAATGTAGAACCTTCTGCAAACTAAGGATAAAATGTTTATAGATAAAGCAAAAATATTTATTACAGCCGGTCGCGGTGGCGACGGCTGTATTTCTTTTAGAAGAGAAAAATTTGTCCCGCTTGGCGGACCTGACGGCGGTAACGGCGGCAAAGGCGGAGATATTTATATCGAAACGGATATAAAAAAGTCTACACTGTTAGACCTTTCTTACAGACCAAAGTTTTTTGCCGAAAACGGCAGTCGCGGCGAAAGTTCGAACAAGTTCGGCAAATACGGGCAAGATTTGGTAATAAAAGTTCCGTTAGGAACACTTGTATATAAAAATAAAGAATTGTTTGCGGATTTAAAAGAAGAAGGTCAAAGAGTTTTAGTTGCTAAAGGCGGCAGGGGCGGTAGAGGAAACTCTTCTTTTAAAACTCAAAGGCATACCGTTCCCAGAATTGCCGAAAAAGGTGAACCGGGCGAAACCGCAGAAATTGAACTTGAACTCAGACTTATTGCGGATGTCGGGTTGGTAGGCTTTCCTAACGCGGGAAAATCTACATTTTTGTCCGTAGTAAGTTCTGCAAGACCAAAAATTGCGGATTATCCTTTCACAACTTTGGAACCTAATTTAGGTGTGGTTTCATTGCATGATAAACAGATAGTTATTGCCGATATTCCCGGAATAATCGAAGGTGCAAGTTCCGGTAAAGGGTTGGGGCTTGAATTTTTAAGACACATAAAAAGAACAAAAGTCCTTTTATACATGATAGATGTCAGCGGATTTGACGGCAGAGATCCTTATGAAGTGTACAAAATATTAAACAACGAACTAAAGAAATATTCAAAATATTTATCTAAAAAACATATGGTTATAGCATTAAACAAAATAGATGCCGGAGATTGTGAACAAACCATAAAGAAATTCAAAAAAAACATTAAAAATAAGAAGATTTTTGCTGTATCCAATATGACAAAAGAAGGTATAGATAAACTTTTGGAAACAATATCAAAGTTGGTGGAATTACCCGTAAAAGAAGAAGATATAAAATCCATTCCCGTAAAAAAATATATATACGAGCCGGACTTTAAAATAGATATAGATGAAGACGGAGTATATGTTATTTCCGGCAAAAAAATCGAAGTGTTGGCCGAAATGACAAAATTCAATGAAGAAGATGCTTTAAGAAGATTTCAAAATATATTGAAAAAAATGGGTGTGGAACTTGCATTGGAAGAAAAAGGGTGCAAGGTCGGTGACACCGTTCGTATCGGAACTTTTGAATTTGACTTTACAAAATAATTTTTTAATTAAGCTTCATTAGTACAAAAAAACAGAAATATTTTAGTTACAACTATTTCTGTTTTTTTTCTGTCCTTACACTTTGTTGGCGAATACTTTCTTTTGTTATTCCGCTCTTGATGCGGAATCTCGCTGTTGTCGTTAAACCATAAACCATAAACTGAAAATTGCCTTTAGCAATTTTTATATATATAATATATTATATATATAAAATTGTTGACAAAATATTAAAATAATCTATACTTTCTTTAGGTGTTATTATGCTAAACAAAATAGAAAACATCTTCACTTTTATTTTGTCTGAACCGGCAATAAAAATTATCGGATTGTTTGTATCTTTTTTGATAATTTTTAATTGTGTTTTTTCTCCTATGTTGACAAATATTACCACAAACGATATATCTGCATTTTCCGATGTTCAAAAAGATGTTTTTTCCGCAGTATTTTTTGTTTCCAATACAATAGAAAAAATAAACTTTTCGTTAACCGCTAAAATAATTGCGGGTGATACAAAAACATCCGGTTCCAAAAAAGAAGAAAATAAAAGTTTACCGTGCAAAAATAACGATTTTATTATTACAAGTTCACAAATACAAAACGAAGCAATGAAATTGCAGTATGGTAACGGCGGAGGTTTTGTTGACTGCAGAGATTTGTTATACGATTACGGAAAACCGGCGACACATCTTTGTACTTTTTATGATGAAATCTTTTATATTCCGGGTATTATATTATTGTTCTATGCCTCGATAAAAAAATTATATGATAATATTTTAAATTTAAATATAAATAGAATAAATCCTGCTTTTATGCATATATAAAAGCAGGATTTTTCTTTTGGAGAAAAATATGAAAAAACTTCTTAATAAGCTTCCGTTCAAAAAGTTTATTGCCGTTTTTACTTCAATAACTTTTATGTTTACCGGCGTATTCGGTAATTCCGCTTTTGCTTCCATCGGGACGAGTATGCCCGCAATAGATAACATAAAATTCGATAATCCCATAATACCTATGTCGTTAGGTAAAATAACATCGGCAAAATATTTTGACAGTGAAGATATTATTATCGATATACAAGATTTACATTGCCATGCGGAAACACAAAGAAAAATAGCTTCAATAATAGGATACATAGATAACGAATATAATATAAACAATGTCTATTTGGAAGGTGCATTTAAAACCGTGGATACATCATGGCTTTCGGCTTTCAATAATAATCAAAACGGTACGAAGGTTTTGGAAGGACTGATAGATTCGGGCAAACTCAGCGGAACGGAATATTATTCCATTATTAACAATAAGAAAAATTTTGTGCTTGGTATAGAAAAAGAAGAACTGTATAAAGAAAATATTAAATTGTTAGGCTCGATATTATCTTTGCAACCGGAAATAGAGGCGATTTGTTCTCAACTTGAAAAAGAAATAGGCAAAGTAAAAAGAGATTATTCCGGAAGACAGACAAGAAAATTACAAAGACTTATAAAATCTTTTAAAGAAAAAGAAATAGATGCTAAACATTTTTATTCTCAATTGAAGATATTGGCGGATTCCGTAAATATATCCGTTAATAAATATCCTAATGTTAAAATATACATTTCTCTTTTAGATAAAGCGCAATATGTAAACGATAAAAAAGTTATTTATGAATTTACAAAATTTGTTTCCGAACTGAAAAATGTGTCGACATACCAGCAATATTCGGACTTGTTAAAAAGAAGTAACAATTTTAGCAATTTCGATGATATTTCTTCGGACTTGATAAACTTTAATAAAAAATACGGTATAACAAAAAAATTAAATTTGGTAGCCTTTGAAAACTTTTTAACATATTTGGAATTCAATCAAAATATAAACCCCATAAAATTGGTTCAGGAAGAAGAATCTTTTATAAACGAATTATATGTTAAATTGGGAAGAACAAAATATGAAAAAGAAGTGGCATTTTTGGCAGATTTTATACCTACGATAAAACAATATTTCACGGCCGATATTTCCGCGGACGAATACTATAAATTCGATAATAATTACGAAATGTTTAAAACAATATGGCCGTCGTATTTTTCCGAAAGTATACTGAAAAATTTGGATCAATATCAAAAATTGTTGGCTAAATATCATAGAAACAATATTACAAGAGATCAAATTTTTGCCGATTGTTTGATATCTCAAAAAAACATAAGCAATAAAACATCCGTTAACGATACAACCGCAGCGGTTAAACAGATAAAGTCTAATCTCGGTAAGAAAAAAATAAAAGTAGTTGTTACCGGCGGTTTCCACACAAGAGGCTTGGAGAGAATTTTCGAACAACAGAGAATTTCATATATAATTATTACTCCGAAAATAACTCAGCCGGTAGAACAAGCAAAACAGATTTATATCGACAATGTAATGTATTATTCAAATATATTGAAAAATACAATAAACTTGGAACCTTTAACACAGGAACCTTTAAATGTAAGTTTTCCGAAAATATTAAATCTTATTTTTTCCGAAGTTCAAAAAAATACAATATTTAAAGAATATTCAAAAGATCAAATAAATCAGGGTATAAAAGAATTTGTTCAAGAATATATAATATCCAAACAGTCAGGTTTTTACGGTAATGTTGAAATTTTAAAATGGGATATAACATCAATCGATTCCGAAGGCAGAGCCGAGTTTTATGTCGAATATAAAGATAATACGAATAAGGGAACGATAAGTAATATAAAATATCGTTTTACGGATAATCAAATTATACCGTATTCTTCCATAGACTCTGCAAGAACAAAACAAATGCTGGAAAGAGTAACATCAAACAAATATGCTCTGCCGTCAATAGAATTGGAACCGTCAAATTCCGCAAGGAAGAAAATTGCAAAACATGTTCTTGAACCTTTAAAAAAAGTTGCCGGAACCGCCGTAACATTAATGCCGTTCGGACAGCTGCATATGACAATCGGATATGATTCTTCTCCAACACAACAACAAATAGATTCTTTGGTGCAACAAGAAGATACCGACGGTGATATTTTTTCCGCCGTTGATTTACTCGGAGAAGATTTCGTTAACTTCAAAACATCTATGGCGGGAACTTTAAAATTAATGCCGGACGGTGTAATAATATACGAAATTACCGATAAAGATTTAATTGAAAATATGTTGAGATTTAGAACAACATTGAAAGGTATAGATTCAAAATTCGGTACTCCGAGTATCGTTCATATGTCCATAGGAAGAATAACGGATATGAAACTTTTGGACGGTTCCGAACAATCAAAACAAGAATTGGCGCAATTATTGGAAAAAATAAATGAAACAATATATGAAATAAATAAAAAGAATGCTTTGGCAAAAGTAAAAACAACATTTACTTTAAAAGCCGGTTATGTGTCTTCTACCGGTGATAAAGATTTTGTTTTTAAAAGATTGTTGCCCAAGAGAGAAAGTTTAACGATATTAAAAAACATTTTTGCAAACTCCAAAACGAAATTGGATACCGTTTATGAAATTATTGTTGCTCCGATTATAGAAGAAACTGTTTTCAGATTTGTTCCTTTTTTTGTAACGGGTTTAATTGTTGCAAATCCCGCATCGATAGTTCCTGTAATAGTTACCGGTATTGTGGGAATATTGGGCTTTTCTTTTGCTCATCCTATGACGGATAAGATAAATAATTATTTTTATACAAAGATTGAAAACGGTGATATAAAAAACAGTTTCCTTTCCGAACTTTTTGATACGAAAGCCGTGGTAAGAGATATAAGAAATTTTCTTGTTCCGTCAATAATTTTAACTTCAATTTATATTGTTGCCTCGTTTATAGCACCGCAATCGGCGTTTGTCGCTCTTGCGGTAACCACGGTTCTTCATTCCGTATATAACTTTATAATCAATGTTTTAAATGTTTCTAAAAACAATAAAAACGAAAGATTATTAACCGTAATACAATCTCAAAAAGGAAATAATTTAAAAACGGAATTAAGCCAAATAACCGAAGTCTTATCTAATCTTACGAAAAGCAAAAGTATTTCTTCCGCTCCGGAATTAAATAAATTTCTTTCGGATTTTAAAAATATTCGGGAAAATTATGATACCGTAGAAAAAGAAGTTCTTTCGGAAAAAATAATTGAATTGTTTGACTTTGTTGTCGAAAAACAAAAAAAGCAAGAATATTTTGACGTAAACTATCTGCTTGTTCCGTTACTTAATATATCTTCCAAAATAAGAGATAACGACGGTAATCTTCTTTTTAATACAATTTCGGATTTTGTATTAAATCAGGCAAGTGATAAGAAAAATGTATCGACAAGATATCATGATATACTTGTTGAATCCGCAAAATATTTTTATAAAAACGGAGAATTTATATTCGTTCATAAAATAATAGACTCTTTGTATAAAAATAAAAAAGACGTTAAATCCGTTGTCGATTACGGAAGGTTTGCTTTGCCGCTTCCTTCACCTTTTTCTTTTGATACGGTTGAACAATGGGAAATGGAAATAACTCAAATAATGTCACAAGATAAAGATATATTTCCTAATTGGTATGAATCCATGCTTGGAATATTTATGCCTTCTTTAGAAAATATCGACGAGTATGCCAAGGCTTTTTTAAGAGCTTTATATAAGAGCGGTAAACAAACTGTTCCGCCTTATATCAGAGATGCGAATAAGTATGAATTGGCTAAAACTTTTTATGAAACTTGCGGCGACGGAGGAGGAATATTTGTAATAGAACAAAGCGAACCTTTGTTGAACGAACAGGAAGTTAAATATTTTACGGATAAATTCGGAACTTTGGAAATAAGTAATTTATATTTGAGTGATATTATATCAAGACTTCGATTTTTAAGATATTCCAATCCTTCAATCGAAAATTTAAAAAGTGAACAATATTCTCAAATTATTGATAATTTGACCGCTGCTTTATCTTTGCCGAAACAGGCACAATTGCAGGTTGTTCAAGAACAAATAAATAATTTATATACATATCTGTTTGAAAACAAAAAAACAGACGCTGCCGTTTTTGAACTTTTAGCCCCCGTATTGGGTTTAACGGTTAAAGACGGGACGACAACATTTTTGGAAGAACTTTGTAATAATCTTATTGAACGGGGAACTGAAAGTTCAACCGTAGATTTCGGATTTCGGGAAATGGCATATATATATTCGTTTGACAAAGAAAAAGCTTTAATGTTAATCGGGAAAAAGTTTGAAACCACGGCACATTCGCATAATCCTTTATATGTTCAATTATATGGAAGAAATTGGGAAACTTTCTCTCCGAAAACAATTGAAGAAGCAAGACAAGCCGTTCCTAAAGAATTGCAAAAAGTAATATTCGAATATAACGATTTGGAATTGTTTTATAATGCTATAGGTATTTCTTTTGATATTATTGATGAACCGTCCGAACTTTTTGACAGAGATATGTATGTACCGGAATATCAACCTTTATTTTCTTTTGTTCCGAATTTTGTTTTAAAATTTAAAAATATAACAAAGTATTTCAGAACTTTAAAATCCGATAAAATAAAGAATTTAGATATCGGTAAAGAAAAAGAAGCTGCTTTTGACAGAGTATTGAAAAACGGAAATTTGGCTTTGGCAAGTATAAGTAATTCCGCTGATGATTTAAAAATAACGGTTAATATTGTAGAAGAAATGTTAAAAGATTTGAAATTAATATCCTCGGATACGAAGGCCATACAGAGTTTTGAAGATACTTTGGATTATATTAAAGAAAAAATAAAAGAAGGCAATATTAAAGATGTTTTGATAACCGAAACAGCTTGGTGGGTTAAAGACAAGGGAATATATACTCTTATATCCGATATAAACGAAAAAGCTATTTCCGAAACAAAAAATATTTCCGATAAATTCGAAGCCTTTGAAAAAGTTTTGGAAAACAACGAATTGGCACTGTCATCATTAACAAGAATGAATGAAGATTCCACTAATGACACAATTTATTTTATAGAAGAAATGTTGGATGCTTTTGAAATAATATCTCCGCAACTTGCACAGAAAGCTAAACTTTCTCTTTTAAGAATAAAGAGAGATATTAAAGAAGGCAATGTAAAACTTAAAACATTATCAAGGTTAAATCCTTGGACGGAAGACACGCTTGATAAAATAAAAGAATTACATACTCTTATTAATGCTGTTCATCAAACATCAACTTCAAAGTTAATGTCAATGGTAGGGGTTTCATCAAATATCGGCGGCAGAAAAGTTGTTCTCAGACAAGACGGCAGCGACAAAATAACTTTTTACGACTGTTCCGAAGGTTCTTTAAAAGATGAAATGAAAGAGTTTCTTGTAACTTTATCGGAACTTAATACAAGTCCGGAAGGACAGTGGGTAATAAAAGATAATAAATTATTGTATTCCAAACAATTGGGTTTTCACGGTGTTAATATTTTAGTTGATATGGAAGATGGTATAAGAGTTACTTTCAATGAGTCCGGCAGAGGAGACGGTAATGCGTTGAGAACCGTATTACTTGCGACATTATTTGCTCAGGCGGGTTTTGATATAACTTATGTGGATACTTTGGTTACCGAAAGCAGTAATATAGGCGGACCATGCAAATTTACGGCGGTATACAATTTGCAAAACGATTCTTCCGCTCCGGAAAAATATGCATTTTTGTTTTCGCAGGCCTTGGAAATTCTTTCAAATACAAAAGATGTGGATTATGCATTGGAAGATGACAACGAAAATGAAAATCCGCATTATCACGGGGCTTACTATATTCCGAAGTTGACAATTGAAGATTACAGAAAAATGAAAAATTCTTTTAATATGCCGGAAGAATTTAAGAAAGGTAAAACCGGCGGATTGGTAAGCTATTGGACGGCAAGAGTTGAAAAAGTTAAACAATTAAGAAGTCTTTTCGAAAAGAGCAAACAAGAAGAAAAAACCGTATTCTCGTCACTTTACGATTATTTAAAAATGGATACCGATAAAGCTTCTCCGTGGGAAATTGTCAGCGAATATATTAAAGGCAAATTAATAATCGGTGAAGACGGTGTCTTGGAACGAAACGAAAATTATGACGGAATATCCGTATTGTTAAATGCGATAGAAAAAAATACGGATGATAGTTTAAGGCAGGCACAGGTAATAAATCTTTTGGATTCTTCGGAAATTAACTTTGAAACAGAAGGTTATATCGGCGGTATGGTTGCATTAAGCGGTGTATTAAGACTTGACGGTAAAGGTTGGTTATCCGTAAAAACAGCCGTAGATAAAGAAAGAAAAAGATCTAAATTCGCTTATGTTGAGTTTGTTGATTTTGAAGGTAACAGAAAAAATTTAACTTACAAAGAGTTAATAGGTATATTAAAAGATTTCGGTTATGCGGTAAAAGAACAAAAACCGAGAAGCGCTTCGGAAAAGAAAGAATCGTTAATAGTTTTAAAAGAAAGAATATTGTATCCGAAAGACGGAATATATACGAGAGGTATGAGTGTTTCCGGACAGTTTGACGGATATGTTCCGACAAGAATTACTTATAATAAAAAAGATGTTGACGAAAACAGTATGTGGGTGGTATCTTTTACCTCACCCGAAGATGTGGGGACAATAATAAAAGCAAAAGCTATTATGACTACAACGGGCGGAATGTTGAGCCATGCAAACATTACCGCAAGAGAAAACGGTAAAATTGCAATATTATCAAACGGGCAATGGGTAGACGGCAAATTGGAAATTCCGTATTATTCCATAGAATCCGATATCGAACAAAAAGGCGGTTACGAAATACAAAAAATATCGGAACATAAATTAGTATTGGAAGAAGGTTCCGTAGTTTTGGCTAACGGAATAAACGGAAGAGTTTTGGTTTATAACGATATTTCCAAAGAAACGATTGCCGAAATACAAAAAGCTATAGATGAAAATGATGTTGATTTTATAATGAAATATATACAAGACCATTATCAGGACACAAATATAAATCAGGTTGTCGAATATATATTTCTGCAGGTGATTACCGATAAAGAAAAATTAAAAATAGCACAATTCTTATTGGCTTGGGATAAAGATACGGAAATAGGTGTAAAAATTTCCGAATTGGTAAAAGTGTATACCGGTGAAAAAATAAAGGCATTAAAGATATACATCGAAAACGAGAAAAAAATAAAAGATGCGAATATAAGACTTGCGGTAATAAAGTTTATAGAACAAGAGTTGGATGTATTGAAATATTCTTTAACGAATGATACCGTTGTAGATGAAATGCAACAGTTAACCGGTATTGTTAACAGAGACAGAGCTTTGGCTCTTTCGCAAAGAACGGAAGAAGTTAAAGATATAATTAAGCAAGTAAAAGAAATATTGGCTAAAACGGATATATCCGAACAAGATAAAGATTATTTAACAAAAACAAGTGAAACTGCAACTGTATGGAATTTTTATGGAAGTTCCGAATTAAAAGATTTACTTTCAAAAGCAAATGAGAAGCTCTCTTATGAGCAGCCCGTAAGTTATGATACCGAAATAAGAGGGTTCGAAGATATAACGGCACAGGATTCTTTAAGATACGGGACAAAAACTACCGAGCTGGCCAAGATGTCGAAACTTTTTGGCAAAAAACATGCGGAAAAGGCAACCGTTCCCTACGGAATAGGCATAAGTAAAGATGTTTTAAAAATATTTTTCGAACAAAGCGGATTATCCGAACAGTATTTACAACTTATATCGGATTTTGAACAGGCAATAAAAATACAAAATAAATCCAAAGCCGTTGAAATCGGTAAACAGATATCAAAACTTATTGATTCCGTTGAAGATGAGCAATTGAAAAATTATTTGGAAACTAAATTGAAAGTCGGAAAAATGTATGCCGTTCGTTCTTCCGGAGTGGGTGAGGACGGCGGAACTCACGCTTTTGCGGGAATGGCTGAAACAAAGTTAAATGTATCTAACGATGAAGTATATAAGAATGTGAAAGAATGTTGGAAATCGTTCTTTTCATATACATGTATAGAAGATATGGTAAAAGAAGGAATTGTAGTTCAACCCGCATTGTTGGTTCAGGAAATGGTTGCGGATGTGAAAAAAGCAGGTGTGATGTTCACAAGAGATAACAGCGGAAACTTAACAATAGAATCCGTTTTGGGGTTGGGTGACGGTTTGGTATCAGGAAGAATAACGCCGGACCATATAACGGTAAGAGCTTCCGACGGAAGAATAGACTACAGAAGAGCTTTAAGCAATATGATAAAAATTGTTGAAAGACAACAGGGCGGAACGGCGGTATCGAAACTTTCGAGAGAAGAAAAAATAGAAAGAATATTGGATGAAGAAACAATAAACTCGTTAAAAGAAATAGCTTATATCTTGGAAGAAGATGCCGGATACCCCGTAGATATTGAATTTGCGATAGATGAAACGGGCAAAGTTTTTGTGTTGCAAAGAAGAGCGATAACGACGTTGCCTTCTTTTGAAGAACTCGATTATTCCGAACAACAAACCGAACAAGATAATGAGTTTATAATAGATCAATCCGCAATCGACAGTGTAATACAGGCTCTTTCCGGGTTGCTGTTTTACGGTGAAATGGAAACCGTAATGGAAAAATTGTCGAATTTGCCTGATGACGCAGCTGCAAAATATAATGTTGTTGTCGAACAGGTATATGAACTTGTTAAATTCTTAAAGAAAAACCACAAACAAAATTATAATATTCAATTATCGTTTGAAGACAACTACGGACAATATTATAAAGAAGATACCATTTCCGGTAAACTTAGAAAATTTTGTTTGGAAAACAATCTTGTTAAGGAATACGATTCGAATGTTCACTTAAGTAAAGTTTTAATATACATATTGGTTCCTTTCCTTACAATGACGGATGTTAATAATTCGGGGATAATGTTATTTTATTCCATAATAGATTCTTTGTTTACGGACGGAGAAAAAGACAGAGACGAGTTTTCTGTATTGTCCGAAATGGGTATGTTAATGTCTTATGCGTATTCGTTAAATCCTAACTTTGTTCAGTATATTGTAGATAAACTTATGAGTAAAGGACTTATATCCGCGGATGAAGAAATACCTTATGCAATTAAAAACGAACTAAAAGGATACAACGAATTAAAACAATACTATTTTGCTATTTTTTCAAAAGAACAAATTAACGAAAATTTATCGAAAAATTTAACCGAAAACGGAAGAAAGTTAAGCGGTATCATTTCTTCTATGCCGAAAGGAGACATTGCAAAAACTTTAACCGATATTCTGTTCAATATTGATGAAATTTCCGGAAAAATTAACGATAAAAATATTATTTTATTGGAATTTCAACTTGATCTTTTATTTAATGAAGCTTTGAAATTAAAAGATTCCGACAAAGATACTTTCTTGGAAATAACGGGCGTTATATTATCCGTTTGCGAACAAATGATTAAAGAAAACAAAGATATAAATTCAAGAAAGTTCAATTTAGACAAATTGGAAACTTTTTTGATTGACGAATATGATTCCGGTTCGGACAGATTTAACGATATTATGGCTCAACTGATTTCAATTGTTCAACCTGCAGATAATGACAACACCGGCGGCGATTCTTTCAATAAACAATTGTGCATAATGCTTACAAAGGTTGCTTTACATATATATGAACCGATAGCTTCAAACCAAATAGAAGTTGAAACTTCTCAAGATTATCAAAAAATAAAAAATCAATGTTTGGATATTTTTGGGAAATTAGCTTTAAAAAGAGTTCATGATATAGGTGTATACGATTGTTTATTTAATATAAAAAATGATACATACAACAGAAGCAAAAAAGTCGGCATAGGTTTTACTCCGGAAACTTTGAAAATTTTCATAGAAGCAGCGAAACGGAGCGGATTGGTTAATAATATATTCTTACCTGACGAACAATTTATATCCGAAGATATTGATACGTTATCCGATATGATAGTTGCTTCGATAGAAAACATAAATCCAGTTATGATGATTGCACATGCTTTTTCGGAAGAAACCAGCGAGACGGTTAAGAAATGGGGTTCAAAAAACAAAACAGAAAATGAAAAAGAAAAACAACTTTCGTATAACATTATGAGACAATTAGTTTCGTTGGCAAACGATGAAAATGTCGATTTAATTAAAAGGAGAAGAGCGGTAGTAGTTCTTTTAAACATTATAGCCAAAGGTATATACAGCGATGTAATAAAAGATGTCCCGATAGATTTTGAAAATGTAAGAATGTTGGCTAACCGTTTTGATCTTCCCGAAATGAAGATGCCGATATATTTGCATATGGGCAATGTCGGTATAAAAAATATAAATCTTTATTATGAGTACGATTTTACGCCGTTAATAAAACTGTTGCCGCAGGATTTGTTTGAAAGGGCACAATTATCTTCCGAAGGGTTTGGTGTTTGGGATAACAGAACCGATAACAGATCTCTGTTAACTTACAGAAAACCCGTAATGACAAGCATAGACGGTGAAACCGACGGCGAAAATTTTGAAGTTTTACAAGTATTATTCCGTTTTGAAGTTTTACAAAAAATATTGCAATATAACACTTCCGTTCTTTCTTTAATGGATAAAATAACGGATTCGAAAAATTATGAAAAAAACATGGCGGAGCTTTTAAATGAGTTGCAAGCCATGATAGATGAATTGAAAAAAATTAATATTGAACACGGAACAGCCGCACAGATTGCTTTGGATAATATCAAAAAATCTTTAAAAGATCCTTCAATAGACAGAAAAACAAAAGTGAGAAGAAATTTGTTGTTGTCCGAATGGAACGAAGATACAATAAAAGATATAAAAGAAATTCATACATTGATAAATGCTATTCACCAAACATCGATAATTGACTTTAAACAGGAAGTGGGCGATGTTAGAACTATGACTGTAGACGGGAAAAATATGATACAAACCATAACCGCAAGTCAACAATCTACTGTAAGCGGTTACAATTTATCGGAAAACATAAATTCGAATATCGTAAAATTTTTATCAAAATTGGCTACAAGAAAATTGCCTAATGATAAAATAGATGATTTCGTTTGTAAAGATGATCTTGTTGTGTGGACAACAAGATTAAATGCTCACAGTGTGGATATTTTCTTTAACTTCGGTGATGTTGACAGAGGAATCAATATATATTACAGAGAAAGACCGATGCCGGGTGAAGATATAGGTAAAAAAGAAAGAATAAGATATTTTAAAGAGATTCTTGAATATTTGGGATTTCATGTTGAAACGGATATTCAGTATTCCGATGGTAACGAGTCGTATGGCTTAAAAGCCGCAATTAACAAGGATTACGGATTAAGCGATTCTACGGACTTAATTGACATCGCAACACATGTTGTTGAAATATTCAAGTTTTCTACAAATGTTGATTACGATTTAAAGAATTGTCACAGAACCATAGAGGCTCAATATAAACATATTTTCGAAAGCTGGTTGACAAAAGCAAAAAGAAGAGAGTTATGGTATGGCGTTGATATAAATAATTGGGGTTGGAGAGCATACGGATATGGCCCGAGAGGGCAGAATTTGGCTAAATTGCCGGAAAAAAGAGAATTAAATCCCGAAGCTTTAAATACTATTTTATCTTATTTAGGGTGTGATTTATTGCCTGCCGATACGGAAAAACCTCTTGCGAGAATGTTGGAAGATCCGAACTTTGTTAATAAATATTTTAACGAACCTATAGAAAGAGCTTTTGTCGAAGGCAGACTGATTTTGAACGAAGAAGGTGTTTTGGTAAGAAACGAAGGTTACGATATTGTTCATTCAATGATAGATGAGATAAATACGAACTTTACCGAGACATCGCAGCAGGCAAGAATCGTTAATTTGGTAAATAATTATGAGTACGATACAAGAATTTTGGCCGATATCGGCAGTTTTGTTGTTGTAAGTTCCGTTATGGAATTAAAAACGGGGGATAAATTATTTATAAGAGCAATAATGGATCCCAATACAAGAAGAACAAAATATGCAATAGCCGAACTTGTAACTACGAAAACAAGACAAAAACTTACAAGCGAACAGTTAATAGAAATATTGGGTAAGGAAGGTTACAAAATTTCAAAACAGGAATGGGTAGATTCGAGAGAAAGACGAAGAACCATAAATTTATTATCGAGAGATATTCAAACGATTGAAAGCCCGAAAATTCAAAGCACTCCGACATCCGACGGAGCAGGTGTAAGTGTTGTAGGTAATATTACTTTTAATAAAGATAATGTTGACGAAAACAGCATACTTGTTGTTCCTTATACCACTCCGAACGACATAAAAAATATAGAAACGGCAAAGGGTATAATAACTACCGGAGGCGGAGTGTTAAGCCATGCGGCCATTACAACAAGAGAATTGAAGAAACCGTCCGTTGTGTTGGGAGAGGCAATTTGGGTGGATGATGAAATAGAAACTATTTACTATTTACCTTCCGGAGATGTTGAACTTATTGATGAACAGTTCAAAGTACAGAAGGTGAAAACAACAAGAAAAATGTTAAAAGAAGGAACAAGAGTTTTAATGAACGGAGAAACGGGAACGGTTTTACTTTTTGACGATATGGATATATCTTTATTGGATGAATTGCAAAGTTACATTGATTCCGACAATGCACAATCTGTTATAGATTTTATGTTGCAACATTCAAACGACGAAAATATAAACAGATTTGTGGAGTATGTATATTTTCAGGTAATAGGTAATATTAAAACTTTGCAAGTTTTGGATTCGTTGTTTTCCGATGATATGCCCGAAACTGTAAAAAATAAAATAAACAAATTAAACGACGGTTATATACAAGATAAAGTTCAAAGTATTTCCGAAGCTATAGAAAATCTTAAAACTATCGAAAATGTGAATATAGCATATAATATATTGCAGGAATTGATAAAAAAATTGAACTTCATAAAAACCGTTGGAGTAAGACAGGAAATAGAAGATTTAAGAAAACAAGTCGAACAAATGGAAGTTGATATTAAAGCAAGATTAAATAAATATATGCAACAATTCGTTAACGATTTGGTTGATTTATTGGCTAAAGATAATCTCAGCGGTGTCGATGTTCAAAAAATTCTTACAATGTTAAAAAATATTGAAATATATAATTTCTTTGTAGATGAAACCGAAACATCAAAAGATTTGCTTTCTATACGAGATACCATTCGGGTTTTGGTTCCTATGATTAAAGATAAGTTAAATAATTACGCCTTTGAAAGCGAAATAATAGATTTAAACAAAGAAATAAGTTTGTTTGAAGAAAATGCCGGAAACGAAAAATTGTTCGGTTCAAAAACTTCTCAGCTTGCAAAAATGTTTAATTTGTTGAAGAACGAAGAAGGTGTTACTGTTCCGGGCGGTATAGGTATAAGTGTAAATGTAATGCCTCTTTTGTTTAAAGATTTGGGACAGGAAAATCTTTTAAAAGATTTTGAAACGGCCATAAAACAAGGTAATAAAGAAGAAGCAATGAGACTTGCAAAGATTATTTGTGATTTAATAGATTCCGAAGAAACGAAAGGTTCGGATATGGAAAAAGAAGTAAAAAAACAATTAGATAAATTTATAACACCGGAAGGAAAATATTCCGTAAGATCTTCGGGTGTCGGTGAAGATGCGGCAAACAATGCTTTTGCCGGTATGGGAGAAACATCTTTAAATGTTCAATATGAAAATATATATGAAAGTATAAAAGATTGTTGGAAATCGTTCTTTGCCGAAAGATGTGTTGATTATATGATATCCAGCGGGCAAGTTGTAAGACCGGCTGTTTTGGTTGAAGAAATGATTGATTCCGAAATTTCGGGGGTTGCTTTTACAAGAGATAAATACGGTAACGGAAGAATTAATGCTTTGTTCGGACAAGGAGAAGGTTTGGTATCGGGAATGTTTACTCCGGACAGTGTTTTGTTTGATATGACCAGCGGAGAAGTAATAGAATACTCCGTTGCCAATAAACAGTTCCAATTGCTTACGGATGTTAACGGCGGAATAAAGAAAGTTCCAGTAGGACAGAAAGCAAAAACAAGAGCGCTAAACACAAAAATGGTAAAGAAATTGGCAGAAGTATTTTCTATTTTGGAAAATTCGGTAGGTTATCCTATAGATGTAGAGTTTGCCGTAAAGGGCGAAGAAATTTATATACTTCAAATGAGACCGATAACAACTTTAGATGCTAAAGAAAAAACGGTTGATGCAAGTGCCGATGTTGTTGATATGCAGGAAATTCCGTTTATGCAAACACAGCACGAAATATCTTTGGAAGTCGGAAAAATAAAAAACAAACAAGATGTTTTTTGTTATATCGCAAATCCTTTTGAACCGACTCAGGCTGTGCCTGTATATAAAAAATCATCGAATAAACAAGTTACGGAATTTATTATTGATTCTAAATATGCGTCTGTTTTAAAGAACGGACTTCTCGGCAGAATTTTAATGTATAGAATAAATATGGATCCGGTATTGTTGGCTAAATTAAATGACGGTGTATTTAACTTTAAGTCCGGTGAGATAGGATTGTTACCGATATTGGATGAAGATATACTTGAAAAAGCTTTGTCCGACAGCACCTTCACGGACGGAATGAACAATATAAGAAACATATTGGCAAGTGCTTAGTACAAACAATTTACAATTTGCAATTTATAATTTATAATTAAAAATCGCCGTAGGCAATTTTGAGGCATAGAAGAATAGAGGCATAGAGGCATAGAAAAAATAACTGTTTTGTCATTCCGCACTTGATGCGGAATCTCGTAGTTAAGTCGTTTCCATGCATCCATACTTCCATACATCCATTCCTCAAAAATTCTTAGAATTTTTATAATAGGATGGTAAATATGAAATTAGGTATAGTAGGACTTCCTAATGTGGGTAAATCTACATTGTTTAACGCAATAACAAAAGCCGGTGCGGAATGTGCGAATTATCCTTTTTGCACCATAGATCCAAATGTCGGTGTTGTTGCCGTTCCCGATAAAAGATTGGACTTTTTGGAAAAACTTTATAATTCCAAAAAGAAGGTTCCCGCGATGGTGGAATTTGTAGATATTGCGGGGCTTGTAAAAGGAGCTTCTAAAGGTGAAGGTTTAGGTAACCAATTTTTGGCACATATCAGAGAAACATCCGCAATAGTTCATGTTGTAAGATGTTACGAAAATTCCGATATTACTCATGTTATGGGCGAAATTGACCCTATAAGAGATATAGATATTATAGAAACCGAACTTATGCTTGCGGACCTTGAAGCAATAAACAAAAAGTTGGAAAAGTTGCAAAGAGATATAAAATCAAGAGATAAAAAAGTTGTTGCCGAAAAAGAGTTGGCAGACAAAATAAAAGCTCATTTGGAATCGGGTAAACCCGTAAGAACACTTGAAATAGAAGAAGAACAAAAAGAAATATTAAGAAACTTTTTTCTTATAACCGCAAAACCCGTTTTGTATGCTTGCAATATTTCCGATGCGGATTTGCCGGAAATGAAAAATAAGTATACGGAACAAGTTTTACAAAGGGCAAAACAGGAAAATGCACAAGCGATACCTATTTGTGCAAAAATAGAAGCGGAACTTTCGGAACTTTCCGATGAAGACCAATTGGCATTTTTGAAAGATTTGGGACTTACTGAACCCGGTCTTAACAGACTTATTAAAGCAAGTTACGATTTGTTGGGACTTATAACATTTTTAACTGCCGGTGAAGATGAATCAAGAGCATGGACTATAAAAAAAGGTTTTTTGGCACCGCAGGCCGCAGGTGTTATTCATACCGATTTTGAAAGAGGATTTATCAGAGCCGAAGTTATGGCTTACGATGACCTTTTTAAATTAGGTAACGATAAAGCCGTTAAAGAAGCAGGCCTTTTAAGAAGCGAAGGTAAAGATTACGTTGTAAAAGACGGCGACATTATAGAATTTAAGTTTAATGTGTAAAATTCGTAGAATTTTTAAATTATGAAAAACTCGGTTATTACTATCGGTACATTTGACGGTGTTCATAAAGGGCACCAAGCCATTTTAAATAAAGTTGTTGATGTTGCAAAAAAAGACAATTTAAAAAGCATTGTGTTGTCTTTTGAAAATCCCGTAAAAAAAGTAAACGGACTTATAACTACAACGGAAGAAAAAGTTAATCTTTTAGCCTCTTTTTGTGTTGATGAAATATTGTTGCTTCCGGTAACAAAAGAAATATTATCTACTACCGCTGAAGATTTTTTTGAAACGGTTTTTGTAAAGCAACTGAAAGCAAAACATATTGTTGTCGGTTATGATTGTACTTTCGGTAAAGATAGAAACGGAAATGTTGCTTGGCTTAAAAAAAATGTAAAAAAATACGGTATAAAACTTACCGTAATAAAGCCGGTAAAAGTAAAAAACAAAATTGTTTCATCATCCGAAATTCGTGACCTTATAACAAAAAGCAATATAAAAGATACAAATAAAATGCTTAACAGAACCTTTTCTTTTACCGGTAAACATGTATCAGGTAACAAAATAGGCAGGACATTAGGATTTCCTACCGTAAATATTAAAGTTGATGATACAAAACTGTTACCGAAAGGTGTTTTTGCATGTATGGTAAGCGACAAAAAAAATAATATGTATTGCGGTGTCCTGAATATAGGAACAAGACCGACAGTGGATTTAAAAGAACACAAATTGTCGGTAGAAATTCATTTATTAAATTTTTCGGGTGTTTGGAAAGAAAAAAATCCTGTTATTTATATTTACGATTTTATAAGAAAAGAAAAAAAATTTAAAAATATTGAGTTGTTAAAACAAGCAATAAAAAAAGATACTGATTTTACAAAGAAAGTATGTATTGAAAATATGTTAGCATTTTGATAGTATACATAATATGATAAATTTTGCAGATATTTTTTATAGACAGACAGATATTCTTTCTTTTATAGAACATTTTTTTATAACAAAAAATATAAAAATACAATAAATTGTGGTTAGGTTATTAAAATAATCTTCCACTCTTTTTTTTATTTAAAAAACAGGAGAATAAAAAGTATGAAAAAATTTTTAGCATTTTTGTTGTTGGTGGCATTTGTTGTTTCACCGTTGTCATCTGCTTTTGCAAAAGAATTAGATGATGATGAGATTGAAATCGGCAGATATGCAATACCTGTAAAAGTAGGATATGGATTTAACCAAGCAGGTGCTGCAGCAGTTAATAAAGTAGTAGAACGATTTGATCTTGAAAGTTCGTATTCGTTTAGTATAGGATATTTGTTTTTTAATAATATCGATTCTTCCGGCTATGGTTTTGCCGTTGAATATATGCCTGCAACTGAAGTAAAAGACAGCGATGGTGCAGTTAAAATCGGACTATATAATATATATTTTATGATTAACCCTAATCTTAAATCAAATATAGCCAATGCAATTGATATATATCTTCCTATACATATAGGTATTTCTGTTCCATATAAAGAAGTAAAAAGTGAAGTTAATGATGATATCGATCCCGGAATGCTGGGTCTTTATTATGGTATAGGTATAGGAACTAAAATAAAGAAAAGTTTCTTTATTGAATTAATGTATACTTTTTCAGGAGGCTTCATTGATACATATACGAAGTCAAAAAGACAAGGAGATGATACTCTTTTCTTCGGTACAACTTACGGCGGACTTAGACTTAATATAGGTTATAATTTTCATTTTGGAAAATCAATTTCAAACAAAGAAGGAAGATTTAAAGGAAAAGAATAATAAAATTTCCTTTAACAATTTTGAAGGTTGTAAATTGATTTGTAAAAGAGGTATAAAATGAAATTGTTAAGTTTTAATGTTATAAGAGTGTTGGTTGCATTACTGTTTGTTTTTTCAATAGTATCAAATCTTTTCGCAGTATATGTTCCACCGGTAAGTGATGCTGTTTGCGGATATTGTGAGAGAGCAAGCGGACATGAAACTTGGTGTCCTTCTTATAGAGGAGGATCAACAAGCAGTTCATCAAAATCATCGTCTTCGGGTTCTTCTTATACTGCGGAAAAAGCAATGATAGAGGCAACATCTATGGCGGTTGGTGCAGCACTTGCAAGTTTGTTTTCTACCCCTGCAAAGACTCCGGAACAAATTGCAAAAGAAGAAGCTGCAAAAGCGGCAGAACAAGCAGCAATAAATGCTGAAAATGCTGCAAAATCTCAAGAAGAAAAAATCCTTTTAAGAGATGAACAATTTTGGGATAGCGGTGATTATATTGTAAAGGAAGGAGATTTAAAATTTCGTGGCGGAAGAGCTTACGGTATTTATAATAGAAGAACTAAAAGATGGGTTTTAAATCCTAATAAAAAAGGAAACACAAATACAAATTGGGGAGTATTTAGGAAAGTTAAAAAAAATGATAATTATTGGATAAGAAAAAGCGGTAATATGAGAATACTTAGTTATAAACCTGCCGAAACTTCTACTACCGATCAGAAAGTTGAAGATGCAAATAAAGATAAACTTGTTTGGATGTATTACGGCAGACAATACGATGAAAAAGAAAAATATTGGAATATAGTAAAAGAACATAAGTTTTTTTCCATAGATGACAATGATGAACTTAAAGAACTTAAAACTTTGCAAACAGGTTATAAAAATATTTTACTGATAGATAAAAATGGTAAAGTTGGAGTTATATTGTTTTTTCCGGATTCTAATGTAGATAAAAGTTATAAATACGGTTATTACGGTTATGAAATAGAAGTTCCTGCAGAATACGATTCCATTGATGTTTATCCTAATCTTATGGACCAATTTAAAGATAAAACGAAAGCAGAAGTTGTTTATACGGCAAAGAAACAGGATTCCGTTTCTGTTTTCGGTTGTTACGGCAAAAAATTATCTTCGGAATTAGCGATATATGATACAATAACTTCATTACCTAATTTCGCAAATAAAAGTGATATTTTTGCCGTTTCAAAAAATAATAAGTTCGGCGCGGTAAATTCTGAAGGACAAGTGATAGTTCCTGTTGTTTATGATGATGTAACTACTTTTTATAATCAGGTAAATGATATTTTGCCTTTAACTTCTTTTACTTTATGGTGTACTGATAAGGTGAAAAACTATGTAAATGAAAAAGGTAAATACGAAAAGGAAGCCGATTATCAGGCAAGAATGAACGATCAAGAAAAACAAAAACAGTATGTTTTGGAAAAGATGGAAAAAGCCGGTATTGAATATACCGATCAATTTAAAGATAAAATTACAATAGAATTAGACGGTTACGATGCTGAAGCCGAAAAGTTTATAATTAAAGAATATGTTAATTTCCCTGCTACAAAAACAAATGTTACCACAACATATAAACAAGAAGGAAATAAACAAACTAAAACAGAAAAAAATTCCGATAACGGTAAAAAACTTCTGTCTTGGAATAAGATAGAATTAGCTGTTCCCATAAAAGAAGCTGAAGAATTTGAAAGGAATTTCAGTAATATGAAAGATAAAGCCCTTAAATCCGCGGTTTTCAGTATTCAAAATGATATAATAGCAATAGCAAAAATAACATTTACAATGGCTAACGGTAAATCTTATACTTTTGATTTAACAAAAGCCAGTAAATAGGTTACAGCTTATAATTTATTTAGATAATATATAAAATAAAAAACGGGAAGAGAAACCTTTCCGTTTTTTACATTAATTACTAATTTCTAATTGCTAATTTTTAATTGTCTTTTTAAATTGACTAAAAACTATCCAAAATGATATAATCTAAACTTAAGTGGGTATGTAGTTTTTGTAATGCGGATATGGCGGAATTGGCAGACGCGTATGGCTTAGGACCATATACCGTAAGGTGTGGGGGTTCAAGTCCCTCTATCCGCATTCTATGTTGTTAATAGAATACTAATTTTTAATTTCTAATTGTCGTTTGTTCGTTAATTATAAATTATAAATTGTAAATTATAAATTATATAAGGGGTTATCATGAGTAGTGCTACCAAGTATGAATTCAAATCAAAAGTTGTAGAAAAAAAACCGTGTTTAATATCTATGGAAGTTGAAATAGAACCTTCTCAAACCGATATAGAATTAAAATCCGTTTATGAATCAATTCAACAAACGGCAAAAGTTTCCGGCTTTAGAACCGGTAAAGTTCCTATGGATATAATTAAAAGAAATTATCCGGATGTTGCTAAAGAACAGTTGATTGAAAATATGGTAAAAAAGACTGTTTTTAGTGCATTGGAAAAAGAAAATTTTGCACCGATAGATATGCCGGTTATTACAAATATCGAATATGAATTCGGTCAAACATTAAAGTATTCTTTTAAAGCGGAATGTCAGCCGGAAGTAAAAGTAAAAGATTATAAAGATATAAAAATAAAAAAAGAAAAGTATAAAGTAACCGATGCAAACATAAACAAAAATCTTGATGTTTTGTTGGACAGAAACGCAAAACTTATAGTATCAAAAACAGGTGAAGTAAAAAAAGACAGTTTTGTTATTGTAAGTTATGAAGGTTTTTGTGACGGTAAAGCTATAGAAAAAATAAAAGCTAAAGAACATATGATAGATTTGGGTGCCGAAAACACATTGAAAGGTTTTAAAGACGGTTTAAAAGGTGCAAAAAAAGGTGATACGAAAGATATAGAAATAGAATATCCCAAGGATTATTTAAATAAAGAGTTGGCAGGTAAAAAAGTTGTATTTAAAACGACAATAGAAGAAATAAAAGAAAAAGAATTACCTGAACTTAACGATGATTTCGCTAAAGATATGGGGCTTGAAAATCTTGACGATTTAAAGAAAAAAATAAGAGAATCTTTGGAAAACGAAGAAACAAGAAGACAAAACGGTGAAGTTGAGAAACAAATAATAGAACATTTGTTAGATAAAAATAAATTCGATGTTCCCGAATCAATAGTTTTGCAACAGAAAAGATATTTAATTAAAAGAATGTCAGACTATATGAAAAGCCAAGGTGCAAACGAAGAATTTATTGCAAAACAGGTAGAAGCATCCGACAAAAAGTACGGTGAAGAAGCGGAAAAAAATGTCAGATTATCTTACATATTAAACGGTATATGTGTAGATGAAAAAATTGAAGTCGGTGATAAAGAATTGGATGACGAAAAGCAGAAAATGTTGGATTCCAACCCTACAAGAAAAGAAGATGTTGAAAATTACTTTAAAGAAAACAAAGCAAATATAGCAGCTTCTTTGAAAGAAGAAAAAATATTTAAATTTTTAGTTGATAATGCGAAAATCAGTGAAAGCGAAAAAGATATGCCGGTAAAATAAAAATTGCAGAGCAATTTTTATTGAGGCATAAGAGGGGTAGAAGTATAGAGGTATAGAAACAACAACAAATATGTCGTTCCGCACTTGATGCGGAATCTCGCAGTTAGGTCGTTTCCATGCATCAATTCTTCCATACCTCAAAATTTCATAGAAATTTTTAGGAGGTAAAATGCCTAATTTTATACCAACGGTAATAGATAAAAGCGGAAACACTTCCGTAGGTTACGATATATATTCAAGACTTTTAAAAGACAGAATAGTTTTTGTCGGCGGTGCGGAAGGTGCCGTAACAACCGATTCCGCAAACGCTTTGATAGCTCAGCTTTTGTATTTGGATGCCGAAGATAACACAAAAGATATAAATCTATATATAAACTCTCCGGGCGGAATAGTTACCGCAGGTCTTGCGGTTTATGATACGATGCAATATATTAAAAGTCCCATAACTACGATTTGTATGGGAATGGCAATGTCTTTCGGTGCAGTGTTGCTTGCTGCAGGTTCAAAAGGTAAAAGATATGCTTTGGAACATTCGAGAATAATGATACATCAACCGTTAATATACGGCGGCGGATTATCGGGGCAGGTTACCGATATAGATGTTGAAACAAAAGAGTTGCTTTTAACAAAAAATAAATTGGCGGACATTTTGGCAAGACATACCGGACAAACAAGAGAAAAAATTATTGCCGATACGGAAAGAAATTGTTATATGTCGGCACAAGAAGCAAAAGAATACGGTTTGATAGATGAAATTATAATTCCCGGGAAAAAATAATGGCAGATAATAATAACGGAAACAAAGAACAAAAATGTTTGTTTTGCGGTAAACCGAAATCCAGCGGTAAAAGATTTATCGGCGGCGGCGGGGCTATTATCTGTTCGGATTGCATAAAAGCTTCCAACGATATATTGAACAGGCTTGAAAAGTCTGAAGTCAAAAAAACGATAAAACCCGTTCCCAAACCGAAAGATATAAAGAAGTTTTTGGATGCTTATGTTATCGGGCAGGAACAGGCAAAAAAAGTTTTATCGGTAGCTGTTTACAATCACTATAAAAGAATACAGGCAAATGCCGAAGAAACCGGATCCGATGTAGAACTTCAAAAATCCAATATCTTGTTATTAGGTCCTACGGGTACTGGTAAAACATTACTTGCACAAACTCTTGCCAGAATGTTGGATGTTCCTTTTGCGATAGCCGATGCAACAACATTAACCGAAGCCGGTTATGTGGGAGATGACGTAGAAAATATTTTGGTTAGATTGTTGCAGAATTGTTCTTACGATGTCAAAAGAGCCGAATGCGGTATAATTTATATTGATGAAATAGATAAAATAGCAAGAAAATCGGAAAACAGATCTATCACCAGGGATGTTTCCGGTGAAGGTGTTCAACAGGCACTTTTAAAAATAATAGAAGGTACCGTTGCAAATGTTCCTCCTCAGGGCGGAAGAAAACATCCGCAACAGGAATGTATAAAAGTCGATACCACAAATATATTGTTTATTTGCGGCGGTGCATTTGACGGTATAGAAAAAGTAATAGAAACAAGATTAAATAAAAAAGGTATAGGTTTCGTAAACAATAAAGAGAAATTATCAAAAGAAGAAATTCTTGCCGATAAAGATAAATTATTTTCACAAGTTGAAACACACGATTTAATAAAGTACGGTTTAATTCCTGAACTTGTGGGAAGGCTTCCCATAGTTTCGACATTGGAACATCTTACCGCGGATGATATGGTAAGAATTTTAACCGAACCGAAAAATTCATTAGTTAAACAATATACAAAAATGTTTGCTATGGAAAAAATAGATTTGGTTTTTGAAAAGGAAGCTTTAAAGGAAATTGCAAATATTGCTCTTAAAAGATCTGCGGGTGCAAGAGGTTTAAGATCAATGATAGAAGGTATTTTAATGGAAACAATGTTTGAAATGTTCCATGAAGACAAAATAAAAAAATGTGTAGTGGATTTGGAAACAATACAAAAGAAGTCTATGCCGAAAATGTTTGCGGCAGACAATATTGAAAAAATAGAATCTCAGCAGTTACTTGATGACACAAAAACAAAAGCAGGTCCAAAGGAGATTGCATGAGTGAAATGGAAAAAACTTTAAATTTTAAAAAAAGTAATGATTTACCTACGATTTTACCGATGTTACCGGTAAGAGATGTGGTTGTTTTTCCTTCAATGGTGTTGCCTATTGCCGTCGGCAGAGAAAAATCCATAAGAGCTCTTGAAGAAGCAATGACTTCCGAAAGATATATCTTTGTTGCAACTCAAAAAAATTTACAAATAGAAGATCCGTCACCGGACGACATTTACCATATCGGTTCGGTTTGTGAAGTTTTGCAAATGTTGAAAATGCCCGACGGAACATTAAAAATTTTAATAGAATGTGTTGCAAGAGCCGAATGGACGGAATTCAAACTTACCGATAAAGGATATGTTGAAGTAGGCTTAAATATATTTGACGAAAATATAGAAAGAACTCCCGAAGTTGAAGCCGTTATGAGAAGGATAGTTGCTCTTTTTGAACAGTATGTAAAACTTAATCCCAGAATGCCGATGGAAATATCGATATCCGTTTCGAATATACAGGATCCTTCAAAACTTGCAGATACAATAGCTTCTCATATTTCCATAAAGAGCAGTGAAAAACAGGCTATATTGGAAGCCGTAAATCCGTTAAAAAGATTAAATAAAATAATTCAAATTTTAAATACCGAAATTGAAATTTTAAATATAGAAAGAAGAATACAAAACAGAGTAAGAAACCAAATAGAAAAGAATCAAAAGGAATATTATCTTAACGAACAGATGAAAGCTATACAAAAAGAGTTAAAACAAAAAGATGATAATTCCAAAGAAATAGAAGAATTAAGAGCCAAGATAAAAGAAAGTTCAATGTCGGACGAAGCAAGGGAAGTTGCCGAAAAAGAGTTGGCAAGAATGGAAAAAATGATGCCGCAATCTCCTGAAGCTTCCGTTATAAGAACTTATATAGAATGGTTGTTGGATTTACCTTGGAAAAAGTTAACGAAAGATAATTTGGATTTGGTAAGAGCCAAAGAAATATTGGATGAAGACCATTACGGGTTGGATAAAGTAAAAGAAAGAGTTATAGAATATTTGGCAGTATTATCGAGAGTGAAAAAAATTAAAGGACCTATCCTTTGCTTTATAGGACCTCCCGGAGTAGGTAAAACATCAATTGCAAAATCCGTCGCAAGAAGTTTAGGAAGAAACTTTGTAAGAATTTCCATGGGCGGAGTAAGAGATGAAGCTGAAATCAGAGGCCACAGAAGAACTTATATCGGTTCCATGCCGGGAAAAATTATTCAGTCTATGAAAAAAGCAGGTTCGAGTAATCCTGTATTTATTCTTGACGAAATAGATAAAATGGGCAGCGATTGGAGAGGAGATCCTTCTGCGGCATTGTTGGAAGTTCTGGATCCCGAACAAAATTATGCATTCGGAGATCACTATTTGGATGTGGATTACGATTTGTCGGATGTTATGTTTATAACTACGGCAAACACATTGAATAATATTCCCAACACATTGCTCGACAGATTGGAAATTATAAGGTTTTCCGGTTATACCGATGAAGAAAAACTTTTAATTGCGAAAAAGTTTCTTATAAAAAAACAAATGAAAGATCACGGTTTAAAAGATGAAGAACTTACAATAGACGACAGCGCAATAAAAGAAGTGATAGCAAGTTATACAAGAGAAGCCGGTGTAAGAAATTTAAACAGAGAAATGGCGAACCTTTGCAGAAAGGCCGCTAAAGAGTTGGCTCTCGAGAAAAAAGACAGTATTAAAATATCGGCTAAAAATGTTGAAAAATATTTAGGTGTTCCGCACTACGAAAGAGAAAAAATTTCTGAAAACGGAATAGGTGTTGTTACGGGCCTTGCATGGACGGAAGTCGGGGGAGAAACTCTTACCATAGAAGTAAACAAAATGAAAGGTAAGGGTATGTTAAATCTTACAGGGCAGTTGGGAAATGTTATGAAAGAGTCTGTTCAGGCGGCATTTACTTATGTAAAATCTTCGGCAAAAAAGCTCGGTATAAAAGAGAATATGTTTAAAGATACGGATTTTCATGTTCATGTTCCCGAAGGTGCCGTTCCTAAAGACGGTCCGAGTGCCGGTCTTGCAATGGCAACGGCTTTAGCTTCCGTGTGTATGAATAAACCTGTAAGAAAAAAACTTGCCATGACGGGCGAAATTACATTAAGAGGAAGAGCTTTGGCTATAGGCGGGTTAAAAGAAAAAGTTTTGGCTGCTTACAGAGAGGGAATAGATATGGTTTTATTCCCGGAATCAAACAAAAAAGATTTGGTTGATATACCGGAAAACGTTAAGAAAAAAATAAAAATGATTCCCGTTAAACATATGGACGAAGTTATAAAATATGCTTTTGATAAAAAAATAAAATAATAGAGAGGGAGTGTAGCAAAAATGTACAAGATTTTGATGACTTATGACAGCCAGGAAGGATTAGACCAATTGTTAAATCATCCTGATTTTAAGGTTGAAGTTCATGCAAAACCTTCACCTGAAGAATTTAAAGAACTTATAAAGGATTACGACGGTCTTATAATTCGTTCGGAAGTTAAAGTTACCGAAGAAATTATAGGAGCGGCACAAAAATTAAAATTTATCGGCAGAGCGGGAACCGGTGTAGATAACGTAGATAAAAAAGCAGCAACACAAAAAGGTATAGTTGTATCCAATGTTCCCGGCGGAAACACAATATCCGTTGCCGAACATACAATAGGTCTTATTCTTTCTATGGCAAGAAATATTCCTGCCGCAGTTACTTCAATGCAGTCTCAAAAATGGGAAAAGAAAAAGTTTATGGGTAACGAAATATTCGGTAAAACATTAGGTTTAATCGGTCTCGGAAGAATAGGTAATGAAGTTGCAAAAAGACTTTTGTCTTTCGGAATGAAAGTTGTAGCTTACGATCCTTTTGCAAATGCCGAAGTTGCAAAAAATAACGGTATAGAATTAACAACATTAGACGAAGTTTTCAAACAAGCGGATTATTTGTCCATTCATTCTCCTTTAACCGATGATACGAGAGGAATGATAAATAAAGCAAATATTGCAAAAATGAAAGACGGTGTAAGAATTATCAATTGTGCAAGAGGCGCGATAATCAATGATGCGGATTTAATTGAAGCGGTTAAATCCGGTAAAGTTGCAAATGCGGCTCTTGATGTGTTTGTAAAAGAACCTCCCGTAGATTGGTCAATTCAAACAACACCGAATATTATAACAACACCTCACTTGGCAGCTTCAACGGAAGAAGCTCAAGTTAAAATTGCTATAGAAATGGCAAGCGTAGTTATAGATTTCTTTACAAAAGGTTTAATAAGAAACGCAGTCAATGTTGCAACGGTAGATTGGGATACACAAAAACAAATGATGCCTTATATAGAACTTGCAGATAAAATCGGTTCTTTCCAAGGTCAAATTATCGAAGGAGGAATTTCCGAAATAGAATTAAGTTATTGCGGAGCCGTTTCCGAATTCAAAACAAATCCTTTAACTGTTGCATATCTTAAAGGAATTTTAGGTCAAATATTGGATCTTAAAATAAATTCCGTAAATGCAGTGTCTGTTGCAAAAGAAAGGGGTATAAACATAAAAGAAGTTATAGTAAAAGATGTTAAAGATTATACAAATTTAATTTGTGCAAAAATTAAAACGGATAAAGGCGAATTTTCTATTGCCGGAACTCTTTTTGATAAACAACAAAGAATCGTTTCCATTGACGGTTTAACCGTAGATGTAAAACCGGAAGGTCACAAGATATTTATAAATAATACCGATAAACCGGGAGTTATAGGAACATTGGGAACAATAATAGGTTCCGCTTCAATAAATATTGCAGGTATGACGGTGGGAAGAAAAGAATCGGGAAAACAGGCTGTAACCGTTTTGGAAATAGACGGAGAAGTTTCCAACGATGTTATATCAAAAATAGCGAAAGTTGAAGGTGTTACAAAAGTTAAGAACGTAATACTATAAACGGTTAATCTTTTGAACTTATACTGTGTTGCAGCACGGCTCATTTACCATTAATGTAAACTTCGCCGTGCTGTCGCCTTGTATAACTAAATGTTTTACCGTTTTGCTTTTTGTATGTTATTAATATAAAAAATGTCAAAAATTAAAAATTTTATTACCAACCATTTTAATATTTTTGTGTTTGTAATGTTTGCCGTAGTTATTTTTTCTTTATACGGAAGAACACTATTTTTTAATTTTTCTTACTATGATGATGATGTTTTGATTTTGGACAGACAAGATTATTTGACTTTTTCAAATATAGGAAAAATTTTTTCAAATACGGTTTTCGGTGAAGGAAGAGATCAATTTTGCAGACCTGTTTTAAATTTAACGTTCCTTATTGAAAAATATTTGTACGGAACAAAACCGTTCGGTTACCATCTTACAAATTTGTTGTTACATTTGTTTTCCGTTTTTTCGCTGTTTTTATTTTTAACTTTAAGATATGATAAGAAAAAAACTTTTATATTGTGTTTGCTTTTTGCTTGTCATCCGGCAATAGTTCAGGCTGTTGCTTGGATACCGGGCAGAAATGATTCCCTGTTGGCATTGTTTATAATTTTATCGTGCTGTTTTTTTGTTAAATATACTGAAAATACTAAAAGCGGTTATTTATTCGGATACTTATTTTGTTTTGTTTTAGCTTTGCTTACAAAAGAAACCGCAATAGTTCTTCCTTTATTTTATTTTTTATTTTTGTTATATAAAAAAAAGGATGTTAAACAAATTATCGTAAATGTTACAATATTATCGCTTATTATATTGATTTATTTTTTTTACAGAAAATATGTTTTAAGCGGTCTGTATTCGGCAACATTTAAAGAAATGGTTACTAACTTTTATACGGCACTTGTTCCGGCAACATCGAAATATGTCGCAAACATATTTTTTCCGGTAAAATTGTCGGTATTCCCGGCACTGTTAAAAGTTAATTATTTGTTGTGTACGGCATCTGTTCTTGTTTTTGTTTTATTGTTTATAAAGTTAAAAAGATATGATTTAAAAATAGTTTTAATCGGTATTTGTTGGTTTTTATTTTTCCTTTTTCCTACATACTTAATGTCAAACAACTATTTTTTTGACCATAGAATATATGTTCCTCTAATCGGAATAATGTTGGTTATTTTGGAAATGATAAAAAATTATAACGAAATATATTCAAAAAAATTTATAGCATTATTAGCTTTTTTCTTTTTAATGTTTTCTTCGGTTACTTTGTATTATGAACAAAAATTTCAAAATAAAGAATTTTTTTGGGTTAACGCGTTAACTATGTCACCCGAATCCGATTTGGCAAATGCTATGGTCGGGCAATTGTTTTTTGAACGCGGTCTTTACAAAGAATCCGAAAAATATTTTTTAAAAGCTATATCAATAAAACCGACAAATGCAATACATTACGGTAATTTGTCCGTGGTTTATGCTAAAATCGGTGATTTGGATAAAGCGGAAGAAGTTTTGCTTAAATCTTTAGAATATACAAAAGATAATCCCAACACATACTACAATTTAGCCTTAGCATATAAATATAAAGGAAATAAAGAAAAAGCACGGGAAATGAAAGAAAAATATATAGAAACTTTTAACAGAACAAATAAAGTTTCTAAAATTGTTGATATAGTTTTATAAATATGAAAAAGTTAGCGTTTTTTATATCTACACTTTGTTATGCTGGATATTTTCCTAAAGCGCCGGGAACATTCGGTTCTTTGGTAAGTTTACCTGTAATTTTTGTTATAAACTACAATTTCGGGTTTACGGGTTTGTTTTTAGTTACGGTGATTGTTTTTTTTATATCAATATTTGCCGTAAAAAAAGTTTTGTCTTATACGGAACATGATCCGTCTTTTGTTGTAGTAGACGAGTTCATAGGACAAGCCGTAACATTTTTTTTAATGGCAGATAAACTTAAATATTCTAAAAGTGTTATCCCTTATATTGTCGGATTTATTTTGTTCAGATTATTTGATATTACAAAACCGTTCCCGGTAAGTTATGCGGATAAAAAAATGAAAAATGCCGCAGGTGTTATTTTAGACGATATTTTTGCAGGAATATATGCTGCAATTATATTGTATTTCATTACATATTTTGTTAAAGGACTTTAAATGAAATTTTCTACCGTATCAATGTTCAGAAAAAATTTGTCGGCAAAAAAACTTGCTCCGGTATATTTTTTGGCCGGCGAAGAGACCTTTTTGTTGGAAGACAGTCTTAAAAGAATAGAAAAAGCGGTAAATACCGACGATTTAAACAGAGAAGTATTTCAGGCGACGGAAAGTTCCGGTTCGGATATATTAAATTCGGTCGAAACATTGCCTTTTTTGACGGATAAAAGAATAGTCGTTTTAAAGATGGCAAACAAACTGAAAAACGATGATTTCAAAATAATTACAAAAATAATAGAAAATCCCGTAGATACCACTTGCTTTATATTAATGTTTCCGGAAAAAGTAAAAAATTCCACATCAAAAAGAAAAGATTTAATAGCATTATGCGAGAAAAGCGACAGCTGTTATTGTGTCGATTGTAAAAAAATGTATGAAAAAGATGTTAAAGCTTTTATACAAGACGAATTCAACGGCAGGGGAAAAACAATAGAACCGGAAGTCGTTCAACAGATAGTAAACGATACGGGTTTTGATTTACAAAATGTATCTAACGAAATAGAAAAGATATCTTTGTATTTAGGTAAAGATAAAAAAAATGTTACTGTGGAAGATTTTATTAAAATAAGCGGTTTTACAAAAGAAATAAACGTTTTTATGTTAGCAAATGCGATAGAAGAAAAAAATCTTAACTATTCTTTGTTTATTGTGGAACAAATGCTTAAAACAGGTGAAAGCGCTATCGGTTTACTTTCTACAATTTCCGGCGCCGTAAGAAAAATGGTTACGGCAAAGAGTTTGATGGAAGAAAAAAATTACACTTCGCAGGATGCTTTAAATTATGTCAGGGTTTATTCTTATTTTCAATATAAATATGCTTCTAATTTAGCAAAATATACTCTCTTGCATTTAAAAAGATGTTTAAAAGAAATTTTAAAAACGGATATTGCTTTAAAAACAGGAAAAACCGACGATAAATCGGCAATAGAAAACCTTGTCTTATTTATCTGTAAGTAGTATAATAAAAAAATCGCTTTGCGATTTTGGAAGAATGGAAGAATAGAAGATTAGAAGAGTGGAGGAAAAGAGGATAGTTAAATAATAACAAAATTTGCAAAGCAAATTTTACAATTTAACTTCCAATCATCCAATCATCAAATCTTCCAATCTTCAAAAATACGGAGTATTTTATGAAAGCTTTTATTTTGGCTGCCGGTGCGGGAACAAGGCTCAGACCGTTAACTTTCGAATGTCCGAAACCTATGATACCGTTACTGAATAAACCTGTAATGGAACACACTATAAATAACTTAAAAAAGCATAACATAGAATCTGTAGTTATGAATTTACATACATTACCGGAAATGATAACCGATTATTTCGGTGACGGTAAAAAGTTCGGTATGGATATAAATTATTCCATGGAAGAAACTTTGCTGGGAACGGCAGGCGGCTTAAAAAAATGTAAAAAATTTTTCGATTCCACATTTGTTGTTATGTCCGGAGACGGGCTTTCAAACATAGATTTAACGGCCGCGGTAGCTTTTCATAAAAAGAAAAAAGCGCTTGCCACGATGGTATTAAAAAGAATAGAAACAAAGTTCCCTTACGGAATAACGCTGAC
>NZ_DGIC01000009.1:239468-335224 GCF_002392975.1 Candidatus Ruminimicrobiellum ovillum | reverse complement strand
TTTTTTTCGGATACGGTAAATACGGGAATTTATATTTTTGAACCGGAAATTTTTAAGTATATATCGGACGGTTTTTACGATTTCGGTAAAGATTTGTGGCCGAAATTGTTAAGATTAAAAAAGCCGATATACGCTTATTTAATGAACGAATATTGGACGGATATAGGAAATATTGAAGAGTATAAGCAAGGTATGAAAGATGCTTTGTTCGGAAAGATTTCCGTTAAAATAAACGGTAAAAAATTAAAAAATGCGGAAACGGTTGCAGATACCGATTGCAAAATAGATAAAACCGTCAAGTTTATAGGTAAATCGGTTATCGGAAAAAACTGTAAAATAGGTAAAAATGTGGTTATCGATAACGGAACCGTTATCGGAGACAACGTTAAAATTCAGGATGATGTGATAATAAAAGATTCCATCATTTGGAGTAATACGGTAATAGGTAAAAAAGCGAAATTATGTTCAAGTATAATAGGAACAACCGTTCCGAGCAAATTGTCTGTTTATAACGGATTGTTGTTTAATATAAAATAAAACGGCAATTTATAATTTACAATAAAAGACAAAATTGATAATTGAAATTTAAGAAAGAAAAATATAAGAGGATAGATAGATGAAAGAAAAAGAAGAAAGGGGATGGTTTTTTACTTCCGAATCGGTAACGGAAGGTCATCCCGACAAAATTTGCGATATTGTATCGGACAGCATTTTAGATGCAATTTTAAAGCAGGATGATAAAGCAAGGGTAGCTTGCGAAACTTTTGTTTCCAACGGACTTTTGGTTGTAGGCGGGGAAATAACTACAAAAGCTCAAATAAATAAAAGAGAAATAATAAAAAATGCAATAAAAAATATAGGTTATACCGATTCAAAGTTCGGCTTTGACTATAAAACATGTGCAATAATAGATACCATAAACGAACAGTCTCCCGATATTGCTCAAGGTGTTGATACTGGCGGAGCGGGTGACCAAGGGTTAATGATAGGTTTTGCATGTAAAGAAACAAAAGAGTTAATGCCGTTACCTATAATGTTGGCACATAAACTTGCTTTAAGACTTGCCGAAGTAAGGAAAAAGAATATATTAAAATATTTAGGGCCGGACGGCAAAACTCAAGTTACGGTAGAATATAGAGACTGGAAACCTTACAGAGTAGATACCGTAGTTCTTTCTACTCAGCATACTGCCGAAATTTTGGATAGATCCGGTAACCGAATTACAAAAAAAGCCAAACAGGAAATTTTCGATAAAGTTATAAAACCGGTTTTAGGTAACTTAATAGATAAAAAAACAATAATACACATAAATCCTACGGGCAAATTTATAGTAGGCGGTCCTCAGGCGGATACCGGCCTTACGGGAAGAAAAATAATAGTTGATACTTACGGCGGTATGGCTGCGCACGGAGGAGGCGCATTTTCCGGTAAAGATTCTACAAAGGTAGACAGAAGTGCCTGTTATATGGCAAGACACATTGCAAAAAATATCGTTGCTTCCGGTATTGCAGAAAAATGTACCGTTCAACTTGCGTATGCTATAGGTGTTGCGGAACCTGTTTCTGTTATGGTGGATACGCACCATTCGGGAAAGGTTGCGGGAAATTTGCTTGAACCTATAGTAAGGAAACTGTTTCCTTTAACACCTGACGGCATAATAAAATATTTGGATTTAAGAAAACCCGTATTTACAAAAACTGCAGCTTACGGGCATTTCGGAAGAAAAGATTTTAAGTGGGAACAAACAAACAAAGCTGACGAAATAAAAAAATTAACAGAAATTTTGATTTAATAAAATTTCTTGTTTTTTTAATAAATTTATACATAAAAAAAGAAACGGTAACTTTAAAATTACCGTTTCTTTTGTGTTTATAACTTTTTTTTAATTAGCTATTCAAACCGGCATCTGTCCATACAGGATCGCCTGATTTGTATGCTTTCAATGTCATAGAAATACCGCTTGCAGCTGAATTATCATCACCTGTAGTTTCAGCTTGGAAACCAGGATTGGTAGCATCTCCAATTGTGGTTACTTTAAATGTTTTAAAGTATTTGTTTGATCTTGCATCAACATCCAATGCTTCACTAAAAGAACTTTCTGTTCCAAGATTCAAGAAAGTTGCATACTCTGCATAATAAACTTTTTGTGCTGTTTGGATAGAACCTAACAATGATTTTGCTTCAGTTCCCATAGCTTTTCTTGTATATCCTCTGTAAATAGGTACAGCTACGATAGACAAGATACCAACGATAACGATTACGATAACCAACTCAACAAGCGTAAAACCTTTTGCTCTTTTCATTTGTTTCCTCTCCTTTTTTTTTATTTTTTTTAACATTTTTTTCTACTTGCGACACTCTCATTATAGACTATTTGAATAAAAGTGTCAAGTATTTATTGTAATGTTATATACGAAAAATTTACTTTATTTTGCTGCTTGTTCAACCGCAACTGCTACAGCAACCGATGCACCTACCATAGGATTGTTACCCATACCGATAAGCCCCATCATTTCAACATGTGCCGGAACCGAAGATGAACCTGCAAACTGTGCATCTCCGTGCATTCTTCCCATAGTATCTGTCATACCGTAAGATGCAGGACCTGCAGCCATATTATCGGGATGTAAAGTTCTTCCCGTTCCGCCGCCTGAAGCTACTGAAAAGTATTTTTTACCGTTTTCAATTGCCCATTTCTTATATGTTCCCGCAACAGGGTGCTGGAATCTTGTAGGGTTTGTGGAATTTCCGGTAATGGAAACATCCACGCCTTCATGTATCATTATAGCAACACCTTCCGAAACATCGTCCGCTCCGTAACATTTTACTTTTGCTTTATCTCCGTCGGAGAAAGCTTTTTCGCTTACTATATTCAATTTACCGGTATGATAATCATATTCCGTTTCAACAGCGGTAAAACCGTTAATTCTTGAAATAATGTAAGCGGCATCTTTACCTAAACCGTTAAGAATAACTCTTAAAGGTTCTTTCCTTACTTTATTTGCCGTTCTTGCAATACCGATTGCACCTTCTGCTGCTGCAAAAGATTCGTGACCTGCCAAGAAACAGAAGCATTTCGTTTCTTCTCTAAGTAACATTGCTGCCAAGTTTCCGTGACCTAAACCTACCGCTCTTTGGTCTGCAACGGAACCCGGAATACAAAATGCCTGAAGGCCGATACCTATAAGTTCCGCAGCTTTAGATGCCGTTTTTGCACCTTCTTTTATTGCTATTGCCGCACCTAAAGTGTATGCCCAAACTGCATTTTCAAATGCTATTTGTTGAACACCTTTAACTATAGCTTCAACATCTATACCTTTTGCATTGCAAATTGCTTTTGCATCTTCCAAATCTTTTATGCCGTATTTTTTCATACAAGCATTTATTTTATCTATTCTTCTTTCATATCCTTCAAATGTAACCATATTTCACTCCGTTAATTTAGTTTATAGTTTGTGGCTTATGGATTTGCTGTATTTTGTAGTTTTCACCCTTTCACCCATTCACCCTTTCACCTGCTGTCTCTATTTTTCTATCCTTCCATACATCCATCCCTAAAAAATCGCTTTGCGATTTTTCTATTCGTGTCTTGGGTTGATTTTCTTTACTGCTTCGTTAAATCTTCCGTATGTTCCCGTATTTTTTTCCAAAGCTTCTTTCGGGTCCATACCTTTTCTTATGGCTTCCATCATTTTACCGATATGAACATATTTATAACCTATAACTTCGGAATTTTTGTCTAAACCTATTTCCAATACATAACCTTCAGCCATTTCCAAATATCTTACACCTTTTTCTTTTGTGCTGTACATTGTTCCTACTTGAGATCTTAAACCTTTACCTAAATCTTCAAGACCTGCTCCTACGGGAAGTCCGTTTTCCGAAAATGCCGTTTGAGTTCTTCCGTAAACTATTTGCAAGAAAAGTTCTCTCATTGCGGTATTGATTGCATCGCAAACCAAATCGGAATTTAATGCTTCGAGCAATGTTTTACCAGATAAAACTTCCGCTGCCATTGCTGCAGAATGTGTCATTCCGGAACAACCTAATGTTTCAACAAGAGCTTCTTCTATTATACCGTTTTTAACGTTAAGTGTAAGTTTGCAAGCTCCTTGTTGCGGTGCACACCAACCTACTCCGTGCGTTAATCCGCTGATGTCTGTTATTTCTTTTGCTTTTACCCATTTACCTTCTTCAGGTATCGGTGCAGGACCGTGTTTGGCACCTTTTGTTACAGGGCACATTTTTTTTACTTCTTCTGAACACATACAACTCATTTTGCCACCTCTTGTTTTTTATGCTTTGTACTTTTTTATGTTTAAAACTAACTGATTTTACTAAAAAGCGGTGCTCTTTTGCAAATGAAAAAATAAAATTTTGAAAAAAAGTTTTTATATTAGTATAATAAATGCCATATTTTTTACGGAAACACATATGAAAAATAAACTTTTACAATATAGAACAAAAATAGATGGTATAGATAAGAAAATTTTAGATTTGCTTAATGAAAGAGCAAAAACGGCTGTTGAAATAGGCAAAATAAAACAATCTTCTTCGTCCGTTTATGTCCCGAGCAGGGAAACGGAAGTAATAAACAATCTTATAAAAAACAATAAAGGTCCTTTAAGTAAACAGGATATTTCCGGTATATACAGAGAAATTATCAGTGTTTGCAGGGGGATGGAATCTGAATTGAAGGTTGCATATTTGGGACCTAAAGCAACATTCAGTTATCAGGCAAGCCTAAAATTGTTCGGTTCAAAAGCGGATTTTGTTCCCGTAAAAAGATTGGCGGATGTTATAGAAGAAGTTGAAAAACAAAGAGCCGATTATGCCGTTGTTCCAATAGAAAATTCAAACGAAGGTTCCGTAAATACGACTCTGGATGAGCTTGTGGATACAAATTTGAAAGTTGTAAACGAAATAAATATGAGAATATCTCATTGCCTTTTATCCAAGACAAAGCTTGAAAATATTAAAGTTGTTTATTCTCATCATCAGGCTATATCTCAATGCAGTAATTGGTTGCATAAGAATTTGCCCGATGCCGAAATTTTTCCGGTAAATTCCACCGCACAAGCCGCACAACTTGCTTCAAAAAATTTTAAAGCCGCAGCGATATCTTCGGAAGTCGCATCACAAATTTATAACTTAAATATTCTGGTTAAATCTATTGAAGACAGTAAAGATAATTGGACAAGATTTTTTGTATTGGGACACGATACATCGAGTAAAACCGGTAAAGATAAAACAAGTATAATTTTTACCATTAAAGATAAGGTTAATACTTTATACAATATTTTGTCGGAATTCAGTAAGAGTAAAATAAACTTAACAAAAATCGAATCAAGACCTACGAAGAAAAAAGTTTGGCAATATATTTTCTTTATAGATTTTGAAGGGCATGTAAGCGACAAAAAAGTTACAGATACACTTGAAAACATAAAAGAACATTGTATATTTTTAAAAGTTTTGGGCTCATACCCGAAATCCGATTTATAATTAGGAGAAGAAAATGGGAAAATTTGATGCAGGAAAATTGGCAAGATCAGTTTGTAAAACATTTCAACCTTATGTTGCGGGTAAACCGATAGAAACATTAAAAAGAGAACTCGGCTTAAAACACATAATAAAAATAGCTTCAAACGAAAATCCGTTGGGACCTTCCAAAAAAGCCGTTAAAGCAATGAAAGATATGGCTGATAAAGTTTATTTTTATCCTGATTTCAATTCAACGGAACTTAAGATGGCACTTGCAAAACACTATAAATTAAAAATCAATAATATTATTGTGGGTTGCGGTTCCGATGAACTTATAGAAATTATCGCAAGAGCATATTTTAATCCCGAAGATGAAGTTGTTATCTCAAAATATTCCTTTACAAGATACCAAATGGCAGTAAAATTAATGAATGCAAAGTCTGTAGTAGTTCCCATGAAAGAAGGTTTTGTTCACGATTTAAAAGCTATGGCAAAAGCTTGTAATAAAAATACAAAAGCCGTATTTATTACAAATCCTAACAATCCTACCGGAACATACAACACAAAAAAAGAATTTGAAGAGTTTTTAAAAGATCTTCCTTTAAACAAATACGGAGTAAAACCGTTGGTTATTTCCGATGAAGCATATTGTGAATTTGCTTCATATAAGAAAGATTTTCCTGATACATTAAAATATTTGGCAAAAAATCCTAACTTGATAATTCTTAGAACTTTTTCGAAAATTTATGCTATGGCAGGTGCAAGAGTAGGTTACGGTTTGGTAAGTGAAACCGTATCGGATTATATTGAAAGAATAAGACCTCCTTTTAATGTAAACAAATTTGCACAGGCAGGTGCAATAGCAAGTTTAAACGACAAATCTCAAGTTAAAAGAAGTGTTGCGCACGTAAGAAAAGAATTTAAGTTCATTTTTGCTGCACTTAATAAAATGGGAATTAAATATATAGATTCCGTAGGAAACTTTTTCTTAATGTCGGTTGCCCCGTTTAAAGGTAAACAAGTATTTCAAGATATGTTGAAAGAAGGCGTGATTATAAGAGCAATGGATGAATATGAGTTGTATGATTATGTAAGAGTAACAATAGGAACAAGAAAAGAAAACGAACTTTTCTTAAAGAAGATAAAAAAAGTATTAAAAAAATAATTCTTAGGTTGACACAATTTTTAGTAATTGTTAAAATCTTTAAGATTATTAGTGATATTTTTTATATCCAATAAAATAAAACAAGGAGATTAAGTATGGCGAAATTTGTGTATTCGTTCGGTGGCGGAAAAGCAGATGGTAATGGCAGTATGAGAAATCTTCTGGGCGGAAAAGGTGCTAACCTTGCAGAAATGGCAGGAAAAGTAAAACTTCCTGTCCCTCCGGGATTTACAATTACAACGGAAGTTTGTACATATTACTATGACCACAAAAAAACTTATCCTAAGGAACTTGAAAAACAAGTTGCAACAGCTTTGAAAGCAGTTGAAAAAATTATGGGTAAGAAATTCGGAGATCCGAAAGATCCTCTTTTAGTATCCGTAAGATCGGGTGCAAGAGCTTCAATGCCCGGTATGATGGAAACGGTTTTGAATGTTGGTCTTACCTCAAAAACCCTTCCCGGTTTAATTGCAAAAACTAAAAACGAAAGATTCGCTTATGATGCATATAGAAGACTTATCATGATGTACTCCGATGTTGTTATGGAAAAATCTGCAGGTATTGAACCGGCAGACGATATGGGCATCAGAAAACAACTTGAAAGAGTTATGGACAAAGCTAAACAAGCTAAAGGTGTAACAAAAGATACTGAACTCGATGCAAACGATTTGAAAAAACTTTGTGAAGAGTTCAAAAAAGTAGTTAAGAAAGTTTTAGGTAAAGAATTCCCTGATGATCCGATGAAACAACTTTGGGGTGGAATCGGAGCAGTATTTGCATCATGGAACGGAAAAAGAGCTATTGCTTACAGAAAAATCGAAGGAATTCCTGAAGATTGGGGAACAGCAGTAAATGTTCAAACCATGGTATTCGGTAACATGGGTGACACTTCCGCAACAGGTGTTGCTTTCACAAGAAACCCCGGAAACGGAGATGCACATTTCTATGGTGAATATCTTATAAATGCACAAGGTGAAGACGTTGTTGCAGGTATAAGAACACCTGCTTCAATTAACGAAGCAACAAAAACAGAACAAAATAAAGGCGAAGTATCTCTTGAAAAGTTTATGCCTAAAGTTTATAAAGAACTTGACGGAATACAGAAAAAACTCGAAAAACATTACAGAGATATGCTTGATATAGAATTCACAATTCAAGAAGGTAAATTGTGGATGTTACAATGCAGAGTTGGAAAGAGAAACGGTCCTGCTGCAGTTAAAATGGCAATGGACATGGTAAAAGAAAAACTCATTACAAAAGAAGAAGCAGTATTGAGAGTTTCTCCTGCACAATTAGATGAATTATTACATCCTATTATAGATCCTAAAGCTGAAAAAGGTGCAAAGATTTTGGCAAAAGGTCTTCCTGCAGGTCCCGGAGGAGCAAACGGCCAAATCGTATTCTCGGCTGAAGATGCAGTAGCATGGAACAAAAAAGGTAAAAAAGTTATTCTCGTTAGAGAAGAAACAAACCCTGAAGATGTTGAAGGTATGAGAGCTGCTCAAGCTGTTCTTACTGCAAGAGGCGGTATGACCTCACACGCTGCACTTGTTGCAAGAGGATGGGGGAAATGCTGTATAGTAGGTTGTGCTGATATCAGTGTTGATTTAGCAAAGAAAACAATGACAATCGGTTCCAAGAAATTTAAAGAAGGCGACTATATAACTCTTAACGGAACAAAGGGTTTTGTTTATGACGGTGCATTAGCAATGGTTGACGGCACCAAGAACAAAATCTTGAACGATTTCTTAAAAGTTTGTGATTCCATAAGAAGATTAAAAATCAGAACAAATGCAGATAACCCTGCAGATGCAAAGAAAGCAAGAGAATTCGGTGCGGAAGGTATCGGTCTTTTCAGAACGGAACATATGTTCTATGGTGAAAATTCGGAAAAACCTTTGTTTGCATTAAGAAAAATGATTGCTTCTGCAACAACTGAAGAAAGAAAGAAAGCTTTGGACGAAATGTTCCCGTATATGAAATCCAGTATTAAAGGAACAATGGAAGCTATGGACGGATATGCAGTAACAGTAAGATTGTTGGATCCACCGTTACACGAATTTATTCCGAGAGAAAAAGCTCAACAGGAAATAATTGCTAAGAGCTTGAATATTTCTTTGGATGAATTCAAGGCAAGAGCAGATGCTCTTCATGAATCTAACCCTATGATGGGTCACAGAGGAGTAAGACTTGGTATTACATATCCTGAAATAACGGAATATCAAGTTAGAGCTATATTTGAAGTTGCAGTTGAACTTTTGAAGAAAGGCAAAAAAGTTCATCCTGAAATAATGGTTCCTGTTGTATGTACGGAAAACGAATTGAAACTTCAAAAAGCTATAGTTGAAAAAGTTCATGCTGAAGTTTTGAAAAAAGCAAAAATTAAAAAATTGGATTACTCTTTCGGTACAATGATAGAAATCCCGAGAGCTGCATTAACAGCAGATAAGTTAGCAAATGTTGCGGAATTCTTCTCATTCGGTACAAACGATTTAACACAAATGAGTTTCGGATTCTCAAGAGATGATGTTGGTGCTTTCTTAGGCGACTATCAAGAAAAGAAAATCATTCCTGCAGATCCTTTCCAAACAATAGACCAGGAAGGTGTTGGTCAATTGATTAAGATGGGTCTTGAGAAAGGAAGAAGTGTAAGAAAAGGTATGAAAATCGGTATTTGCGGAGAACACGGCGGAGAACCTAAATCCATAGAGTTCTGCAATGCTATCGGAATGACATACGTTTCCTGCTCACCTTTCAGAGTACCTATAGCAAGACTTGCGGCAGCACAAGCAGTTGCAAAAGAAAAAGTATCGAAAAAGAAATAATATCGATACAATTTTATAATTGAATAAAATCGGGTTGGTGGCAAACACTACCAACCCGATTGTTTAAAAGATGAAAAAAACAACGAAAGTTTTATTTTTATTATTATTGTTTATCTGTTTATCGGTAAACTCATATTTGTATGCTTCAAAAAAACAAGAACCTTCTTTTATTGACGGAAAGGATTTTGTTTCCGTTTCTTCGGATAAAAAATTATTTTCTCCGAATAATGATAGCTTTTCGGATACGGTAACTTTTGAAATTTCTCTTTTACAGGAAAAAATGAAAATAAAAAATTGGCGGTTTGATATTTTAAATATACAGACCGATAAAATTGTATATTCTTTTTCCGGTCAAGAAGAAATTCCAAAAACATTGATATGGGACGGAAAAGACCAAAACGGTAACTTTGTCGAAGGTAATTTTAAATATATATTTACGGCGCTAATAAATAAAAAAAATATAAAAATAGAACAAGCGGATGAAATTGTTTCCGATATTACGGAACCTTATATATCTTTATCTTCGTCGGCAGACACTGTTTTGTTGGATAAAGAAAACAACAAGTTTGTTAAAGATGTCGTTTTTAATTTTGATATAGGCGATGAGAGCGAAATAGATAAAACAAAAACGAAGTTGCAAGTATATAGTTTTAAAAATAAGGTTGTAAAAGAATGGGATTTTTCAACCTTTTCCGAAATTCCTCAAACTGTTTCTTGGGACGGTAAAGATGATATTTACGGTTTGCTTGTTCCTGCCGGCGAATATAAGGTTGTTTTAACCGTAAGCGATATTATAAACAACAAAACATCCATAAACGTAAATATAACAACTTTTGAACAGGTTGTCGGAAAAGTTTCCGAAATTGTAGTAAAAGAAGAACCGAGAGGTTTGGTTGTTAATTTATCAAGTAATATTTTATTTTCGTCCGGTAACAGTATTTTAAAGAAAGAAGCAAAATCTTCTCTCGATGAAACTGTTAAACTTTTAAATGCTTATCCTGCAAACAAAGTTTTAATAGAAGGATATACGGATTCTACCGGGGACAAAGAAAAAAATCTTAAATTGTCTTACGATAGAGCTCAAGCCGTATATCTGTATTTCGTTCAAAACGAAGTTCCTGCGGAAAGATTGAGTGTTGTCGGATACGGACAAGATAATCCTGTTTCATCGAATAAAACCGCAAAAGGAAGAGCCCAAAACAGAAGAGTAAATATTATAATACTGAAATCGCAAAGTGAAGATACGAGCGATAGCGGTAATGAGACAAATAATTTTGATGCGCGGGAAACAGACGAAGAATTGAAAAATATCGGTGTAAATGAAGATTAATAAATTAAAATATTCAGGAGAAAAGAATGAAATTAAAAATGTTGTTGGCGGTAATGTTGGTTGCAGGTATTGCAACTGTGTCTTATGCAAAAAGTCACTTTATTACTCCCGGTGCAAGAGCGGGCGGTTTCGGAACGGCTTTTTCGGCTGTAGCGGATGATTTGACCGCAATTTATTATAACCCCGCAGGTCTTGCCTATCAAAAGGATACTCAAGTTATGGCATCACTTTTCTATATTGATTATCCTGCAACGGCAAGTGATAAAAGTCCGGCAAATTATATGAGTGATAAATATTCCACAAATGCTGCGGTTCCTTTTGTAGGCTTTTCTACAAAGTTTTTTTATGATTCCGTTATTGCCGCAGGTGTTTATGTTCTCGGCGGAGGCGGAGGAAAGTTGGAAAACTTACCTCCTTTTATACAAAAAGTCGAAGGACAACAAAGTTATATGGTTTACAACATATCTTTGGCAAAACAAATTACCGATAAATTCTCTATCGGTTTAGGCTTTGATGCAATTCAATTCCAAGATAAATTGGTTGCAAAATCCGATTTAATGGGAATAAATATTGATTATAACAGAAGTGCCTTCGGTTTTCAGGGAAATATCGGTTTAATGTATAAACCCATAGAAAAACTTTCAACGGCATTCGTTTTAAGAAGCGGTTCTTATGTTGATGTTCCCAATGAACCGGCTTCTTCAAATCCTTCATTTGCCGAAAAAGTTTGTTATCCGTTAACTTGGGAAGTAGGTTTTGCTTATGATTTATTTGAAGATTTTACTTTTGCGGCTTCGGTTTCTCAAAACAAAACTTCATGGACATCCGAAAAATATCATGATATTTTCCAATACAGAGTCGGAACGGAATACAGAGCAACGGAAAAATTGGCATTACACCTCGGATTCTTTTCGGATCCCAACTTAATAAAAGACGAATATAAAGATACCACATATGGTTTAACAAATCTCGATATGTATAATATGAAATATACAACCATAGGTGCGGAATATAAATTTACCGAATCTTTAAAAGCGGGATTATCGTTTACACATTCTTTTACAAATCCGGTAACTCATAACGGTATAACATACAAATATGAAGTTAATTTAGGAAGATTTGATATAAGTTATAAATTTTTATAATAAAAGAGGGAAAAAATGATTCCTTTAGTAAAACCTATATTCGGTAAAAAAGAAAAACAGTTAATTAACGAAGTTATAGATTCCGGTATTATAGCAAGCGGAAAATATGTTGAAGAGTTTGAAAAAAAGTTTACAAAACTTTCCAAAGCAAAATACGGTACGGTTTGTTCAAGCGGAACAACGGCATTACATACCGCTCTTCTTGCATGCGGAATAAAGCCCGGAGATAAAGTTATTACAACTCCTTTTACTTTTATTGCAACGGCAAACTCCATTCTTTATTGCGGAGCAAAACCTGTGTTTGCCGATATCGACGAAAAAACTTTTAACATAGATCCGAAATCCGTGGAAAAAATATTAAAAAAAGAAAAGAAAGTTAAAGCGGTTATATGTGTTCATTTATACGGATTACCTTGCGATATGGGTGAACTTTTAAAACTTAAAAAGAAATATAAGTTTGTTTTAATTGAAGATGCATGTCAGGCACATTTGGCAAAATATAAGAATAAAACGGTGGGTTCCATAGGTGATGCGGGTTGTTTTTCTTTTTATGCAACAAAGAATATGACTACCGGTGAAGGCGGTGCCGTTTTAACTGATAATTTACAAACAGACAAACTTTCAAAAAAAATAATTAATCATGGAAGAATGGCTCATTACGGTCATGATATGTTAGGTTATAATTTCAGATTAACAAATATTTGTGCCGCTATGGGTATAGCACAATGTGACCAAATTGAAAAATGGACAAAACAAAGAATAGCAAATGCAAAAAAATTGTCCGACGGCTTAAAAGGTTTAAGTTTCTTGGAAACACCTTTTGTTCCTAAAGGTTATACTCATGTTTATCATCAATATACGGTTAGAATTAAAGACGGTTTGAGAGACAAATTTATGCAATATTTAAAAGATAACGGTATAGGTTGCGGAATACATTATCCGGAAGTTATAAATAAACAACCGTTATATCAAAAGTTAGGTTACAAAAAAGGTATTTGTCCCGTTGCCGAACAAGCGGTAAAAGAAGTTATTTCTTTGCCGGTTCATCCGTCGTTGTCTTCAAAAGATATAAATACAATTATAAAAGTAATAAAAGGTTTTAAAAAATGAACAAAATAAAAATAGCGGTTATAGGTGTAGGTTCGTTAGGGCAACATCATGCAAGAATTTTATCAACACATGAAAATGCCGAACTTGTAGGCGTTGTTGATGCCGATGTTAAAAGAGGAGAAACTATTGCAAAAAAATGCAATACTGCAAGTTTTACCGATGTTAAAGAAGTTATGGATAAAATTCAGGCGGCCGTAATTTCCGTTCCTACTCCGTATCATTACGATATAGCAAAACAGTTGTTGCAGGCAGGTATACATTGTTTGGTGGAAAAACCTTTTACCGAAACCGTTGAACAGTCTACAGAACTTATAAGAATAGCAAGAGACAAAAATCTTATTTTGCAGGTAGGCCATGTTGAAAGGTTTAATCCTGCAATTATTGCCGCAACACCTTATGTAAAAGAACCTAAATTTATAGAAGTTAACAGACTCGGACCTTACGATCCGAGAACGAGCCATATCGGTGTGGTTTTGGATTTAATGATACACGATTTGGATATGCTTTTAAATTTTGTAAAAAGTAAGGTTGTAAGTTTTGAGGCCGTAGGTGCAAAAATTCTTTCCGAACACGAAGATATTGCAAAGGTAAGAATAAAATTTGCTAACGGTTGTATTGCGGATGTTTCAACAAGCAGAGTAACGATAGACAAATACAGAAAAATAAGAATATTTCAAAAAGACAGTTATATTTCCGTTGATTATGCCGGAAAAAGTTTAAAAATATATCAAAAGAAACCTAATGTATCCGTTGTAAAAAGTTTACTTGATATAGATGTAATAAAACCGAAAGTTCAAACGGGCGAACCGTTAGCTTATGAATTGACACATTTCTTAAATTGTGTAATTGAAGGTAAGAAACCTTTGGTATCGGGTGAACAGGGAAGAGATGCGTTAGAACTTGCCCACGATATTCTTCACTATATGCAGTTTTAATTATTGTTTCTTTGCTCAAAATATACAATAAAATATAAGAGTCTTTAATATGTATAATTCCAAATTTTACGATTTAACACAAAAAGAAAGACTTCTTGTTACACTTTTGTTTGATAAGAAAATCAACAAAAAAGATATTGATGTGCTTGTTGATACAACAGATACAAAAAAAGAAAATATAAATTATCTTTTGTTGTTATCGTATTTGGATTTCCAAAATAATCGGAAAATCTTTCCCGAAGAAATATCTTCCCGATTAAAAATAATTTTTGACACTTATCATAAGAACAATTTATTCATGATTACATGGTTTATAAACAAAATAAAATTGTTGAATAAAGCAGGAATTCCCGTTATGTTTTTAAAAGGACTTGCTTTAAAATATTATTATGTTAAGGGTTTTCCGAGAAATATGGCTGATTTTGATATTGCCGTTCCCGAAAACAAATATGATGAAGCTGTAAAACTTTTAAGAGATAAAGATAGTTTATACGAAAAATTTACAAGTTCGTATCATGACGAAATAAAAAGCAACGGAAGAATAGTTGAAATTCACAGATGGATATTTAAAAATAACGGGGAAAAAGGAACGGATATTTGGGAAAGAGCCGTTAATATTGATTTTTACGGAACAAAAGTTTGTGTTCCTTGTCCGCAAGATATGTTTATTCATCAATTGGACAATCGTTCAAGAGATTTTTTTAAAGGTGTATTCTTAAAAAGAAAGCTTAATTGGTTATTTGATTGCCGACATATTTGGAATTTTATGGATGAGGCAGATAAAAAAAGTTTACAAAACAGGGTACGGGAATTTAATGTTGTATACAACATTAAATTTATGTTATCCGTGTTTCTTGAATGTTTTCCCGAACTTATTGATAAAAAAGAAGCCGAAAGAATGTTTCCCGTATCGCAAGAGTATATGTTATGGCTCGATTTAGGTATGAAAAATCAAATTAAATTTATGGAATACGAAAAAAAATATTCAAGGGAAGGTCCTTTAACACCGTCGAGAATTTATAAAGGGTTTGTGTTACATATGTCCATGTATCGAATATTCCGTTTGGAAAGGGGACTGCATGGTTTTAATCTCGGCTTTTTCAGGTATTGCAAGGAAGCTCTGAATATAAACGGTATAGGCGATTTATGGAAAAAATACTGCGTTAGAGTTAGTCTTTTTGATAAATAAAAAAAATAAAAACGGGAATCATCGTTTATGTCATATATTGTTTTTATAATATGCGGAATAGTTTCTGTTTTTTTACAAATTTTCCTTATCAGAGAATTTGTGCCTTTGTTTCACGGCAGTGAGTTTGTATTAGGTATAGTTTTGGGACACTGGTTGTTATCTGCGGCAGTTGCGAATTTCTTATTTCAATATTTCAAAAAAGTCAGAGATTTTTTCGGCAAATCCGTTAATTTATTTATAGTATTGATAATATTTATAATACTTTCGTTTTTGTTTGTAAGAAATATAAATGCTGTTTCTTCCACGGATTTGGCTGTGGGTATATCTTTAAAAAGTTTATTTTTTTATTCGTTGTTTGTAACTTTTTCCGTAAGTTTTACATTGAATTTAATTTTAAATTTTTTAAAACAAAGTTTTTCCACCATCCTTTATCAAAAAAAAGTTAAAAGATATGTATGCGAAGCTGTCGGATTTGTTATAGGCGGAACTGTTTTTTCATTGTTTATGTCTTCTGTAACCACAACGGTTTTGTTGTTAATAATAATAATGCTTATCTTTTGTAATCTCATATATCTGAGTGAAAGCACAATAGTAAAAATTTTTTATTTTGTGCTGTTATGTTTTTCTTTCTTTTTAATTAAATATTATGCTTTTGATATTGAAAAAAATGTTACATTCGATAATAATTCAAGAGTAAATATTATAAATTTTTCATTCTATGAAAATATACAAAATATATTGATGGAAAAAAACGGAGAATACTTTTTTTATAAAAACGGTAATTGTGAATTTGCTTTGCCGAGTCCTGAAATATTTGATGAGGAAGATTTTGCACATTTACCCATTCTTCATCACACAAATCCAAAAAACTTGTTACTTATAGGCGGAATAAAATATTTACCGTCAATTGTAAAGTATGATTTGAAAAAAATAGATTTTATAGAACAAGATTTGAATATGATACAAATACTGAGTAAAAATATAAATAAACTGAATTCTATTTTTGAAGATAAAAGAATAAAAGTATATCCCGAAGACGCAAGATTGTTTTTACAAACGAACGACGAAAAATACGATGTTATTCTTATAGGTTTGGATATACCGTTAAATACGACAATAAACAAATTTTATACTTATGAATTTTTTAAACTTGTAAAAGAAAAAATAAATGAAGACGGCTTTTTGGCGTTGAATTTGCCGGGTTCCATGGTATATTCTCCGACATTGATGTTTGAATTGAACGCTTCCGTGTACGGATGTTTGAAAGAAACTTTTTCTAATGTCCAGGTAATACCCGGAAAAACAAATATTTTTGTTGCATCAAAATCAAAAATGCCTTTCAGGTTGCATATAAAGAAAAGATTAAAAAGAGTTGAAGATGAAACCGTTGTTTTGTCGAAGTATTATGTAGATGAAAGAATGGATACACAAAAAACGAAATGGATTAATTTTCAAATAAAGAAATATAGCGACCGAAAAATATTGAATAAAGATTCAAATCAAAAAACAATGCTGTTTTCAATTATGTATTGGCAATCAAAATTTTCACCTTTTTTAATGAATTTTTTAAATCTTATTATAGAATACTCTTATTTAATTGTCCTTGTCGCAATAATACCGTTCTTCTTAATAAAAATAAAATATTCCGTTACGGCTTTTGTTTCCGGAGCAAGTGCTATGTGGTTGCAGTTTGTTTGTTTTTGGGGATTTCAAATATATGTCGGACAGGTTTACAGATGGTTCGGTATGCTTACGGCACTATTTATGTTAGGACTTGTTTTCGGTTCTCTGTATTCTAAATATTATCAAAAGAATACGGCACTGAATAAAACTTTTTTCAGCAGTGAAATTTTGTATCTTTTATGGATATTGACATTTATTGTCGTTATAGAATGTAATTTGTTAAATTCATATTATTTATGCTTTTTGTCTTTGGGAGTCGGAGCAATAACCGGTTTGGAATTTGCTCAACTGATTAAAATCTTTGGTATAATTAAAGAAGGAAAAAATAATGTCAGACTTTTCTTTGCGGATGCTCTCGGCGGAGCATTTGCTTGTTATATCGGCGGAGCTTTTGTTATACCGGTATGGGGAATAACAAAAGCTTTGATATTTATTTTGTTTTTGAAGTTTTTAATATTTACATGGTGGCAATATGATAAAAAACACGGTTTATAAAATATTGTTGATTTTATTGTTTTTGGTAATAGCTAATTTAATATATGCACAAATATCCGTAGAATGTTTCGGCGGTGCCGGAAGAGTATCAGGTTCTTGTTTTTTACTTAAAACAGGGGACAGTTCCGTAATTGTAGATTGCGGCAGCTTTTACGATGAAGGCAATTTACCATCGGATAATTCGGTAATAAATAAAAAATTAGTAAATGCCGATGCAATGGTTTTAACACATGCGCATAACGATCATTCCGGAAGAGTGTTGCAACTTATAAGTGAAGGTTTTAACGGAAATATTTATTGCACCGATTCAACTAAAAAAATTCTTTTTGAAATGTATGACGACGGCTGGAATTATGATTATGTAAAGAAAAAATATTTTTGGTCAAAATCTAAAAGAGAAAAAATACAACTTCGTGAAAGCAGGGATACCGTAACGGTGCATTGGTATAGTGCATGCAAAAATGCCGTTAAAAATAAAGAAGAAAGTAAAAACGAAATTTCTTTGGTTCAATTAAAAAACAAATATGGCATAAATTTTAAAGTTTGTAAAAATTGTTTAAGTAAAGATTTGGAAAAGTTACGGGATAGATTTGTGTCGGTGGAATATAAAGAAAATATGGATATAACCGATAAAATAAATTTCAGTCTTTACAACGCCGGTCACATTTCAGGTTCCGCAAGCGTAATTTTTTATGTTTATGATGAAAACAAAATCAAAACCGTTGCCTTTTCCGGAGATTTGGGGAGCGGATATTCCAAAATAACTCCCGACAAAGATATTATTCCGAAAGTCGATTATGTTTTTGTTGAAACAACTTACGGCGGTGTAAAAAAAGATATCGGTAATGCGGACTACCGAAAATTTCAGGAAACAATTTCCGATGCCGTAAAAAACAATAAAATTGTTTGGATTCCGTCTTTGTCGTTACACAGAACACAAAAGGTTTTGTTTGAAATAAAACAAGCACAAGTTAACGGTTTGATACCTTACGATATTCCCGTATACAGTTTGTCTCCGTCATCCAACGGAATTACAGACAGATATGAAAAAGAGGTGAGTTTTCCGTCAAGAGAGAGATGGTTTAAAAACGAAGTTTATCAAATCGGCTCTTTTTTGCCCGAAAATTATATAACCAAAAAACCGAAAGAATTTTCTATACCGTCAATAATAATTTCCGCAAGCGGTATGATGGATCAGGGAGTATCTTACGGTTTAATAAACAAACTTTTACCGTCGGAAAATGTTGAAGTGTTTTTGGTAAGCTATGCAAGCCCGAAAACTCCGGCGGGTAAATTAAAAAAAGGCGCTAAATATATAAGAGTCGGTAAAAATTCCGTAAAAGTTGCGGCCAAAGTCAATGTTTTTGATATTTTTTCCGATCACCCGGATATAGAAGAATTGATGAAATGGTTATCCAATCAGGATTCCGATACAAAAATTTATCTGATTCACGGAGAAAAAGATATATTGAATAAAGCTTTAACCTTATACAAACAAAGAGGTTTTGAGAATACGAAAATAGCAGTTGAAGGTATTAATAATTTAAATTAATTTATAGTGTTTTTTTATTTTATATTTTGTATAATAAAAAGTTATGAAGTTTTAATATTTGCAGTAAGAGAGAAATAAAATGTTTAATTATCTTTTTAAATTATTTTCAAACGATTTAGGTATAGATTTGGGCACGGCGGTTGTTTTGGTGTATGTTAAAGGTCAGGGTATCGTTTTAACCGAACCTTCCGTTGTTGCTATGGATAAAGAAACAAAAAATGTTTTATCCATAGGTAAAGAAGCAAAAAAAATGTTGGGAAAAACTCCGGCAAATATAGTTGCCGTAAGACCTTTAAGAGACGGAGTTATAGCGGATTTCGAAGCAACACAAAAAATGATAAGGTATTTTATTTATAAAGCGAATAAATCAAGAAGATTGTTACATCCGAGAATCGTAATAGGTGTTCCTTCGGGAATAACGGATGTTGAAAGAAGATCCGTCAGAGAAGCTGCCGAACAAGCCGGAGCAAGAGAAGTTCATATAATAGAAGAACCTATGGCAGCGGCAATCGGAGCCGGTATTCCGATACAGGAACCAGAAGGAAACATGATAGTTGATATCGGAGGCGGAACTACCGATGTTGCAATAATTTCTTTGGGCGGAATGGTTGTTTCTAAAGCAATAGATGTTGCCGGTGATAAAATGGATGAAGCTATCGTTCAATATTTCAGAAGAAAATATAACTTGTTAATCGGAGAAAATACCGCGGAAATCGTAAAAATTCAAATCGGCTCCGTGTTCCCTATGCAACAAGAACTCAGTATGGAAGTAAAAGGAAGAGATCAGGTTACCGGTCTTCCCAAAACAATAACCGTAACATCCGAAGAAATTCGTTCGGCATTATCCGAGCCTATTAAGTCCATAGTTGAAGTTATAAAAGATACTCTTGAAGAAACTCCTGCGGAACTTTCTGCCGATTTGGTGGATAGAGGTATCGTTCTTGCCGGCGGCGGTGCATTGTTAAGAGGCTTACCCGAATTATTGAAGCAGGAAACCGAACTTCCTATAAATATAGCCGATGACCCGTTAACTTGTGTCGTTAGAGGAACAGGTGTTTATTTGGAAGAGTTGGATAATATAAAACTTGCACAAAAAAGATATATGGTATAAAAACCATTTCATATCGTCATGAATACAAATAAAAATACCAATAAAGTTTTTTGTTTATTGTTGGCAGTTTCAATTGTTTTAATTGCATTAAGGCTTACGCCTGCGGTTCAGGGATTAAAACAGTTGGTTTATTCCGTATTGGTTCCGGACATAAAAATTTCATCGAATTTATTTAGTAAAACCGGTTCTCTTTTGTTGAATTTATCTAATATAATAAAAGTTTATCAGGAAAATTCCGAACTTAAAAATGAAAATTTCAGATTGAAACAAGGTTTGACCGATTCTCAACTTGTTTTGGAAGAAAATATAAGATTAAAAAATTTATTGAATATAAAAGAAACCAAAAATTTAAAACCGATTTTTGCCAATGTTATCGTAAGAGAGCCTACACAATGGTATAAATTTGTGATAATAGATAAAGGTTTCAAAGACGGAATAGAAATAGATAATCCGGTAGTGGCAATATTATTCGACGGAAGAACTTGCGTTTTCGGCAGAACAACCGAAGTATATTCATCAACGTCAAAAGTAGCATTGGTAACCAATCCTCTGTTTTCTATTCCCGTTCAGATAAAAAATTTAAAAGTTGATTGCGTTTGCGACGGTTACGATTCTCAATATTTACAGTTATCTTTTATTCCTAAATCGGCAAACTTAAATATAGGCGACCAAATAGTTACAAGTTATTTAAGTAATGTTTTTGAAAACGGAATAGATGTCGGAACAATTGTAGATATTGTAAAAACAAATTATGGGGATTATCAGGAAGTAACGGTTGAACCATATACGCAAAAACATTCTGTTTATGAGGTAGCCGTTCTTATAAAGAAATAAAAAATGAATTATATTATTTCAATACTTATTTTTTTTATACTTATAATTATACAGTTTGTAATTCCAAAATATATGCCTTTAAATATTTGGACATTATATCCTAATTTTATTTTGATGTTTGTTGTATACACTGCTTTGAATAAAGGGATAATGAGAGGACAAATAACAGGCTTTGTTTACGGTCTAACTTGGGATGTTTTATCTACCGATATTTTCGGAGTGAGAACATTAGGTTTTACGATTGCCGGCTATTTGGCCGGAAGTTTTAATAAAAAGTTAAACAAAAATCAACCGCTCACACAAATTATAGTTATGGCAATAGGGTTGATTGTAACTCATCTGATTTTAAATATTACATATGTTATAATGCCTGCGTCTGAAACAGTTTTTGTTCAAAATTTCGAATTGTCTTACCTGATTATATTTAACATCCTTATAAATTTATTTTTAACACCGTTTGTCTTTAAAATATTTTTGGCTTTTGACAGGAAAAATTGAAAGCTTATAACGAAGAATACAACTCTTCGTGTTTTTTTATCATATAATCAATGGAAAAAGTGTAGTCAATACTGTTTTTTGCATTGATTGATAATGTGTTTTTCAATTGTTTGTTATGTGCCAACAGTAAAATTTTTTCTTCCGTTGTTTTTATATCATAAGGTTTAACCAAAAAACCGTTAAAATCGTTTTTAATAATTTCTCTTTGTCCGTCAACATCGTTAACGACGGGGGAAAGTCCGCAACACATAGCCTCTATTGTTGATATAGGCAATCCTTCCCATAAGGATGTCATTACGAAAAAATCACTGGAATTTAAAATGTTTGAAATATCTCTTCTCCAGCCTAAGAGAAAAATTTTGTCGGAAATGTTATATTCTTTTATCAATTGTTCGAAACTTTTTCTTAATGTTCCGTCACCGACAATAACAAATTTAAAGTTTTTATGATTTTCGGATATATCTTTTGCTATTTTAATAAAATCGGGTAAATTTTTTTGAGGTTTAAACGGTCCGATGGTTGTAACCAAAAAATCTTTTTCATCAATATTAAGTTCTTTCTTTAAAGAAGGTTTATCTTTAAAATTTTTAAAATTTTCTATGTCTATGCCAAGCCTTATATAATGATATTGTTCTTTTTTACCGATATTGTTTTTTAATCCTTTAGTTGTATTTTCAACACTTACCGGAATAAGATATTTTGAAATTTTTGCTCCGATTTTTTCTAAAAAAATAAACAGATTCTTTTTTAAAAAACTTTGTGTATCGTTAAAACTAAAACCGTGAATAGTGTGAATTATATTTTTTATGCCGCACATTCTTGCAGCAAATCTGCCTATAATTCCCGCTTTTGAAGAATGTGTATGAACAATACCGGGTTTTTCTTGCTTTAATATTTTATATATTGAAAACAAAGATTTTAAATCTTTTACGGGATTAATTTCTCTGACTAAGTCTTTTACGAATATAACTCTTATTTTGTTTTTTGTTTCTTCATCAAGTATTCCGCCGCAACCGCATATTAAAAAAGGTTCGAATTTAGTTTTGTCTATTTTTTCGCAAACGGATATAGCGACTTTCTGTGCACCGCCAAGTTCAAGTTTTGTAATGATAACGGCTACTTTTATTTTGTTCATTTTATTTTATTTAATTGTTGTGCCAAGTTTTTTGCGTCAATAATATTTTTTTCTATAAAAGAATATTCCCAACTGCCGTATCTTCCTATACAATAAATATTATTATCTTTTAAGAAACTGAATATAGTGTCTAATGTTTTTTTTCTGTCTTTATTGAATATAACATAAGCATATTTCATATCAATTACATTTAAACTTATTATTTCGTCATCACAGTTCATAAATCCTATGTTTTTTAATATCGGAATTATATCGTCGCACTTTTTTGTATCTGACATTTCTATATATAAAGCATAACAGTTTTTTGGAGCGGCTTTTTTTGATGCATTGGAATATATTCCAACCCTGTAAAAAGGATATTTTTTTTCGGGAACATATATCCAATGAACATTTTTTATCATTTCCGGAATTTCTTTTTTATATCTTATTCCCAAGTTTATGCATCTTGTTGAAGTACATTCCAATTTATTTGCAAGTTTTGAAATGTTTTTCGGTAAATCTTTTATACTCAATAAAAGTTCTTTTAACGGTTGCGTGGATATAATATTATCATAAAAATAATATTTTCCGTCAGCATAGACTTTTTTGTTTTTTAAATCTATGGTTTCAACTTTTGAGTTTGTTATAATGTTGCTTTTTAATTTTTTATAAAATCCGTTAATCATTGCCTGACAGCCGTCATTTGCGGGATAATAAAATACACTGTTATATCCGTATTTTTGTTTGTTTTGATTATATGCGGAGCTTATTATACTTTCTTTCGATGGCTTCGGAACAAAAGGAGCCGTCCATGCAGCCGTTAATTTTTTTAAATTATAATTCCACAATTTTCGGTTATACGGCTGCATAAAATATTCTGTTATACCGTCACCGAACATAGCTTTTGCCCAATCGATAAAAGGCATATCGTCATATATTTTCAAGTTTTTTCTTTTTTTTATCCCGTCAATGCATTTTTGTTTTTGCTGTTCGGTAAGATAATATAAATTTGCCTGAAAAGGAAACGGAATAATTTTTTTATTAAATAAAATTACCGAATTTCTTTTAACGGTCAAAAGTTTTTTTCCGATAAGTTTTTCTATTAAATTTTTTATTTTTTTATTCTTTATGTGAATAAAATGGCCGGAATAATCGAAAGTAAAACCGTTATCTTTTATCGACCTGCATAATCCGCCGACACATTTTTCTTTTTCAAAAATAATAAACGGCTTTTTTGAAAAATACCCGAAAGAAAGTCCGGAAATTCCTGCACCTATAACAATATTGTTTGTCATAATTAATCTACTTTAACCTTTGATAATCTTACGGAAAAAACAACTAATAACAATATAATAAAAGAAAAAATCAAATAAGAAATATTGTCATCAATTTTTACTATTGTATAAGAAAATATTCCGAATATGAAAGATAAAATGTAAACGAATAATAAAATTTGTTTTCTCGAATATCCCATTTTTTCAAGCCTTAAAGGAAAATGATCTTTACTGCCCAAAAAAGGATTTTTACCTTTTAATATTCTCATAATACTTACGAAAATTGTTTCATATATAGGAACCGCAAGTATTATTAACGGTGCAAAAATTCCTATAGGATTTATTTTTGTATAGGAAGTTCCCATTGCTACGGTTGCAAGAATAAAACCTATTGATAAACTTCCCGTATCACCCATAAATATTTTTTTGCTTTTGGATAAATTAAAAGGCAAAAAGCCCAAACATGCAGCCAAAAGCGCAACGGCACAAAAGTTAACATAAATCATTTCACTCGGCAAAGCTATTATAAAAAAGAAAAAAGATGCAATTGCCGCCGTTCCGCAGGATAGTCCGTCCATAATATCTATAAGGTTGAAAGCATTTGATAATCCTATTATCCAAAAAATACTTATTATTACGGACAATGTTTTGTTTTCGATGAAGTTTATTCTTATATCAAAAAAATAAACAACAATAAGACAGGCAATTATTTGTACCAAAAATTTAAATTTAAATCCGAGTCCGCCTTTTTTTATGTCATCGCATAAACCTAACAGCAACAACATCGAAGAACCGATTATTACGGATCTTAAATTGTTTAATGTTCCGGTGGGGAAATTTGTTATTAATCTTATTAATAATAAACTTATAACCCATCCGCTCCATATTGCAAGTCCGCCCAAATACGGAGTGCTTACTTTATGAGTTTTTACCGCCGTTAAAGGTCTGTCGTAAATGTTGAACATTCTTGCAATATGTCTAAAAAACGGTGTTAAAATAAGTGCCGTAAAAAAAGCCGTAATAAAAGTGATTAAATATAAAATTTCATTGTTCATGTTTTAAAAAAGTTTATTCCACTTATCGGTATTATATTTTTCTTTACAAAGTTTTATTGCCGAATCCGTTTCGTCATTTGTCAAATTGTTATTTATTGTATTACATTTTAAAAAGTTTGATAAATTTTTAAAAAATTCGTATGCAAATATTTTAGATTCTTCGGCGTTCATTTTTAAATGAATAGAGCCTTCAACAAGAATTTTTTTGCCTCTTCGTCTTTGACATGAACCGACAATCTTTTTTCCGTTTAACAATAAATCGTCTTTGTATAATGTTTGAACACAACTGTAATTTTTAGAACTGCTGTTTTCGACAAATGTTTTATCACAAAAAATATTTATTTTTTCTAAAGAGCACCTTATGTTTTCATGAATTGTTTTGTAAGTTTTTTCTTGATCGTAAATATAAGGCCATAATTTATCCGAAACTATTAAAGAAAAAGAAAGATCAGTATTATGTAATACGGATAAACCTCCCGTTATTCTTCTGATAACGGAAAAATTATCGTTTTTTGTTTCCGGAAATTTTTGAAAATAACCTATGGTATATGCGGGATAAGTCCATCTGTAAAAACGAAAAATTTCTTCAAAGTTTTCTTTTGAAAAAAAAACTTCATCGAGTGCGATATTTGTGCTGCAATCTCTTGGTATATCGTAAATACATCTTAAATTCATAAATTCTCTTATTATAATTCGTTCCTGTAAATCGCTTCAAGAAAAGCATCTACAACTACGGGATTAAATTGTTTGTTTTTGTTTGCTACTATTTCTTTTATTGCTTCGTCTTTTTCCAATCCTTTCCTGTAAGGTCTGTCCGATGTCATTGCATCATAAGCATCGGCAACGGAAATAATCGTTGCGATAAGAGGAATGTTTTCTCCCGTTAATCCGCAGGGATAGCCTTTTCCATCGTATCTTTCATGATGGTATTTTACTCCCAAAGATATATTTTTAAATTCTTTTATCGGTTCAAGAATTTCGGCACCCAATATAGGATGTTTTTCAATAAGTTTTATTTCTTCCGGTAATAACTTATCGGACTTATTTAAAATGCTTTCCGGAATACCGATTTTTCCTATATCATGTAATAAAGCGGAAATTCTTAATGAATTTTCAAACGATTTATGATCTTTTGTTAATTCTTGAGGTATATATTTGAACAGTGTCATTGAATATTTCATTACTCTTTCGGTATGCCCGTGAGTATAAGAATTTTTTATATCAATGGCTGTTGCGAGTGTTTCGACGGTGTTTAACAGTAATTGTTTGTTTACATCCAACTGTTTTTTTATGTCATCAAAGAGTTTTGCATTTTGTATTGCCATCACAATATCCGAAGCCAATACCATCAGAAAATCCATATCTTCGGTATTAAAAGAAGAGTTATCTATTTTGTTGCCTATGAAAAAAACAACCATTAACTCTTTCCTGAAAAAGCCCGGAACAATCAATTGTGCTTTATATAAGGATGTTTCTTCTTCGAGTTCCGTAAGTAAAGCGAAAATTTTTTCGTCGTTTTTATATTTATTTTTTAAATCTTTAATTTGAGAAACCAAAAGATATTCTTTGTGTTCTTTTTCAATATCTTTATTTAAAAAAAATCGGATAATAGGATTGTTATTTGTTATTTTTGTAAAGCCTACCGGAATTTTCAGACCTTTTTTGCCGCTGGATACATTTATAATATATTCTTTTTTTGCTTTGTTGTAGAGAAACAATCCGGCATGCTTTATACCGAGATTTCTGGTAAGAGTTCTTACAACCAGCCTCGACAAAAGGTTCGGATCATGAATCAAAATCATTTGCTTGGCTGTTTTCGATAGATAACTTTTGTAGTCTTTTTTTTGTTCCATTTTTATATATAGGTTAAAACTTTTTTCTTGAAATCCGCAAGATCTATCGGTTTTTGTATGTAATCGGTGGCACCGTTTTCAAGAACTTTGGTTTGATTATCGGAACTAATGCTTCCTGTAATTATTACAACTTTTGCATCAGGGTTAATTTCTTTTATTTTTTTCAATACTTCTATTCCGCTGATTCCGCCCAAATGCACATCAAGGAAAACACAATCGAATTTTTCCTGATTGTATTTTTCCAAAGCTTCTTCACCGGAAACGGCTAAAACACTGTCGATATTCAACCTTTTCAGAAATCTTCCCATGAAAGCAACTATTTCTTCTTCATCATCAACAATCAAAACTTTTTTATTCAAGACTGACACCTCTTATTTATCATATAAGTATAACAAATGCTTATAAATTTGGCAACTCAACGATAATATCCGTTCCAACCATATATTTAGACTCGAACCATATTTTGCCTTTATGGTTTTCTTCTATCATCCTTTTAACTATATACATCCCTATACCCGTGCCGGATTTAAAAGATGCTTTTGTTGTAAAAAACGGAATAAAAATCTTTCCGGTAAGTTCTTCTTTTATACCGACACCGTTATCGGAAATTTTTATAATTGTTTTATTGTTTTTTTGTGTTAAAGATATATCTATGTGAGGAGAGAAATTTATTTGCTCCTCTTTTTTCAAGAGTTTATGTTTTTCTTCTATCGCTTCGAAAGCATTATCTATAAGATTGTAGATAACTTCCGTCATCTGCGATTTTACACCGAGAATCATATCCGTGTCTCTGAAATTTTTAATAATTACCAACTTATCGGGAATATGGTGTTTTACTTTCAACATTTCATAAGCCAAATCAACAATTTCTTTAAAAGCAAAAGTTTCAAACATTCTGTGTTTTGCTTTCATTTTTGCAAAATCCAAAATACCTTTTATTACTTCATCGGTTTTAATGATATTGCTTTTTAACGATTCGGCAAGTTCGTCTATATACTTAAAAGTGTCTTGAAGTTGTTTGCTTGCATTAAAAAAGTCTTCGTTGTTTTCTTCAAAATCTTTTATCTCGAATTTTAATTCTCCGGAAATTAAAGAGAACTGGTTTAATCTGTTTCTTATTTGATGAGCAACACCTTCGGCAAGACCTCCTATGGATGCAAGTTTTTCGGCTGCAAATATTTTTTCCTGAGCTTGCTTGTATTCGTCAAAAAACAAACAATTTTCCATTGCAAGGGAAGTTTGCCTTGCGAGCATTTTGAATATTGTCATATCTTCTTTCGTAAAAATATCGTTGTTGTTTTTTTCGCCTATAACCATAAAACCTTTAACACCGTCGTAAAAAGACGGAATTATTAAAGCCGGTCTGAACGGTAAAATTACCGAACGGGCAATAAATTGAGGCATTTCGTCAAACAAAAAAGGATCTTCTTTATGTTTTATAAAATTTATAAAAGGGTGATCATAATCGTAAGAAAACATCAGTTCGTCGCTTTTTTGTTTGAAAGATCTTAATATTTTTACTTCGAAATTTTCTTTGTTTTTGTTTTCCAAAAATATTGCGACAAAAGACACTTTTACTGTTTTTAAAAGAACCAAAGATATTAATTTTAAGAGCCTGTCTATATTATGTTCTTTTGCCATACCGCTTGCCGCATGTATCAGTAATGTTTGATAATGTTTGTTTTGTGCAAAAAGTATTTTTTCCGTTTTCGATATTACTTTTTTATATACCAGGAAAAATCCTATTGTGAGCATGAAAGTTATGAAATTCGATACATATATGTTTGTCGAATAAATTAAAATGTAATTGGATAATATAAGTACCAAAAATAACATAAACAAAAATATAAGTATTTTTATTGAAGCTATTTTTATGTTTGTAAAATTGAAACTTGAAATTATTATCGTTGTTGCAATCATAAAAAACATCGTTGTGAGATAGAAAATCGGTTCAAAACTGAAAATATTGTAGAAAAACAAATTGTCGAAAACGAAAAGAATAAGATAAACGCTGTATACCAAAATCAAATAAATTATTCTTTGCTTTTGAATAGATGTTATTTCATCGCTTTGTATATATTTGTATGCCGCATTTATCGAATAAACAAAAATGATTACGGCAAATATAATAAAGATAAAATGAAATTTGCCGGCAACGGGATAAAATCCCCATTGATTTCTTTCCACCGTAGATATTATGAGATTCGAAAAAACAGATAGAAGAATAAACAGGGTTGTTGTTGCCAAAATTAAAATTTCGGTGAATTTTTTGATTTTTAAGTTTATGAAATTAAACAAAAAATATGTTGCGAAAAACGGTATAAGAATAATTCCTATAAATCCCAAATGTCCCAAAAAATAAGCTGCTTTGTCATCCGTTGTCGTATACATTAAAGCATAAGAAATAAACCATAATAAAAACGAAGATGATAATGCGGCAAAGATATAAGAGCTTTTTGTGGCTTTATTCTTATAAAAAACGAATATTGTTAAGAAAAACAATACGGCTGCCGATAAATATATGAAAAATTGATATAAACTATACATAACTTTACAGATTATATTAAAACTCTTTACATTTTTCAATATAAATATTCTTGATAAAACATCAAAAAACTGATAGAATTATAAAATCTAAATCTTTATTGAATTTTAAATAAAAATATAAAATTGAGAGGTGCAAAATGCAAGCTGTAATTATGGCAGGCGGTTTTGGTACAAGATTAAGACCTATTACTTGTAGTGTTCCTAAGCCTATGGCTTTAGTAGCGAACAGACCTATGTTGAGTCACATTATCGAATTGTTGAAGCAACACAATTTTAACGATTTAACTATGATGTTGTATTATCAACCCGAAATTATAAAAAATTATTTTAAAGACGGTAAAGATTTGGGTGTATCAATAAAATATTTAAGGCCGGAAGCAGATCTCGGTACGGCAGGAAGTGTCGGTTTTGCGAGAGAAAATATAAAAGACACTTTCTTGGTTATTTCCGGGGATGTTCTCACCGATTTCGATATATCGAAAGCCATTGAATATCATAAAAAGAAAAAAGCAATAGCAACAATGGTTTTAACAAGAGTTGAAAATCCGTTGCAGTTCGGTGTTGTTATTACAGATAAAGACGGTAAAGTTGAAAGATTTTTGGAAAAACCTTCTTGGGGTGAAGTTTTTTCAGACACAATAAATACCGGAATCTATATTCTTGAACCGGAAGTTTTTAATTATATTCCGGAAAACAAGGATGTAGATTTTTCCAAAAACTTATTTCCTCAATTGTTGAAAGAAGGTAAACCTTTATACGGATATATTGCAGACGGTTATTGGAAAGATATCGGTAACCACGATGAATACAGATTTGCACATTACGATATATTGGATGAAAAAGTAAAGATAAATGTGTTGGGAACAAAGAAAAAAATTAACGGTAAAACGGTTATTCTCGGTAAAAATTCGGTAATTGAAGACGGTGTTATTGTTGATGATAATGTTATTGTCGGAGACAATACAATCGTAAAAAAAGGTGCGAAAATAGGGAAATCCGTTATCGGTTCAAATGTTACGGTTGAAGAAAACGCTTTAATTTTAGGTTCCGTTATTTGGGATGATGTAAATATTGGTCCAAAAGCAAGTTTAAAAGAAGTTGTTATAGGCAACTCCACAAAAATAGAAAAAGGAGCATCAGTGCAGGTTGGCTCAATTATTGCAGACGAGTGCCTTATCGGTGAAAAAGCAACAATAAGAGCAAACTTAAGAATATGGCCGCACAAAATTGTTGAAAAAGGTGCAATCCTTTCATCAAGTTTGGTTTGGGGTGCAAAATGGAACAAGGCATTGTTTAATGCTTACGGCAGTATTTCCGGGTTAGGAAACATTGAAATTACTCCGGAATTTGCCGCAAAAATCGGTTCGGCTTACGGTGCTTATGTAGGCGGCGGAGCTTATGTTGTAATTTCAAGAGACGATCACAGAACGACCAGAATGATAAAAAGAGGAATAATTTCAGGTATTCTTTCTGCCGGTGTAAATGTGGGTGATATGTTAAATGCGCCTATACCTGTTGCAAGATACGAAATCGGTAACGACGGAGAGATCGGCGGTATACATATAAGACAATCTCCTTACGATGCAAAACTTATCGACATAAAATTTTTCGATAAGTTCGGCAGCGATATATCCATAAATCAGGAAAAATCGATAGAGCAACTTTTCTTCAGAGAAGATTTTAAAAGAGCGGATATGGATGAAGTCGGTATGATTACCGTTCCTCCGAGAGCAAACGAATTTTATAAGACAGGATATTTGAACACAATTCAAAAAAAAGAAGCCGCAACGAAAAAAGGAATGAAAATAGTTGTTGATTATGCACATTCGACTGCTTCACTCGTATTTCCTACGATTTTGGGGGAATTAGGAGTGGAAGTTGTTGCATTAAATGCTTATATAGATGCTAAAAAAATAACAAAAAACAAAGAAGAATTCGATCATTCTTTAAATCAGTTATCGGATATAGTAACAACATTAAAAGCCGATGTCGGTTTCTTGTTGGATAACGGCGCGGAAAAAGTTTTTCTTGTAGATGAAAGAGGAAAAATTATAGATAACGATACCGCAATGCTTGTTATGGCATACCTTGTTATGTCTACATACAAAAAAGGAACAATAGCTGTTCCGGTTACGGTTTCATCTGTTATAGACGAACTTGCAAAACAATTTGATTTTAAAATTATAAGAACGGGAACAAGCCCGAGAAACATAATGAAAGCATCAAAAGAAAAAGATGTGATTTTTGTAGCGGATTGTAACGGAGGTTTTATATTTCCGGAATTCCAAAATGCATTTGATGCAATGTATGCCGTAGGTAATTTAATAAAAATGTTATCTCAAACGGAATATACAATCAGTATGATAAGAAGAGAAATTCCTTCATTTGAAGTTTTTCATAAAACTATACCTTGTGCGTGGGATAAGAAAGGTCAAACAATGAGAAATGCGATAGAGTATGCAAAAGGTAAAAAAACGGAACTTATAGACGGTGTAAAAATATTTTTGGATAACGGTTGGGTATTACTTCTTCCGGATCCCGATGAAGCTTATTTTCATATTTGGGCGGAAGCAAGAGATAAAACAACGGCAAAAGGTTTTATAGATATTTATACCGATAAATTAATGGAGTGGCAAAAGTAGTTTTTCGCCGTTCTGTCATCCCGCACTTGATGCGGGATCTCGCAGTTGGTTGTTTGTAGTTAATTATAAATTGTAAATTATAAATTATAAATTGTCGTTAAGTTTGTCATCCCGCACTTGATGCGGGATCTCGCAGTTTGTCGTTTGTAGTTAATTGTACATTGTAAATTGTAAGTTATACATTGTCGTTAAGTTTGTCATCCCGCACTTGATGCGGGATCTCGCAGTTGGTTGTTTGTAGTTAATTGTACATTGTAAATTGTAAGTTATACATTGTCGTTAAGTTTGTCATCCCGCACTTGATGCGGGATCTCGCAGTTGGTTGTTAATTATAAATTGTAAATTATAAATTGTCTTATTAAAGGAGTAATAAAATGATTAAATTCGGAACATCGGGTTGGAGAGGAATTATAGCGGACGATTTTACTTTTGATAATGTAAAAATCGTTACACAGGCAATAGCAAATTATCTTATAAATGACGACAAAGAATACAAAAAAGATAAAGCTGTTATAATCGGTTACGATACGAGATTTTTATCCGATAAATATGCAGACATTTCCGCGGAAGTTTTGGCGGGAAACAAAATAAAAGTTTTGTTATGTAAAAGAAATACACCTACGCCCGTTATAGCTTACGATATTGTTAACAACAAACTTGCAGGCGGTATAAATTTTACGGCAAGTCACAATCCTCCGGAATATAACGGTATAAAATTTTCACCTTCTTGGGGCGGACCCGCATTGCCCGAAACTACACAAAAAATAGAAAAATATTGTGCACAAATAAAAATCGGTGATGTGAAAAGTTTAAGTTTACAAGACGGTTTAAAATCCGGAATAATAAAATATTACGATCCGAGACCTGCATATTTAAAGAGAATAAAACAATTGGTTAATTTTAAGTTGTTAAAAAAATCCAATTTGAAAGTTGTTGCCGATATCTTGCACGGAACAGGCGATGACTATTTAGATACATTGCTCGAAGCGGCAGGTATGAGACTGAAAGTGTTGAACAAAAAAAGAGATCCTTTGTTCGACGGTCATTCACCGGAACCGTGTGAAGCAAACTTAAAGGAATTAAAATCCATAATAAAAAAAGAATCATACAAAATCGGTCTTTCCGTTGACGGAGATGCAGACAGATTCGGTATTGTGGATTCCGACGGAACATTTATTACACCTAACCAGGTAATTCCCATATTGTTGTATCATTTGAACAAAACAAGAGGTTGGAAAGGTGTTGTTGTAAGAAGTGTTATGACAAGCCACATGATAGACAAACTTGCGGCAAAGTTAGGTATAGAAGTTGCTGAAACTCCGGTAGGATTCAAATATATCGGAGATATTTTAACACAAAGACCTAAAGATTTTATTATCGGCGGTGAAGAGTCGGGCGGACTTACGATAAGAGGACATGTTCCCGAAAAAGACGGTATTATTGCATGTTTGCTTATGGCGGAAGCCGTTGCCATGAACAAAAAATCTTTAAGTGCAATATTAAAAGATATTACAAAACTTACGGGACCTGTAGTAACGGCAAGAGAAAATTTCAGATTGCCAAAAGAAGATATGGAAAAGTTCAGACAAACTTTACAGAAAAAAGCTCCCGAAAAGATTGCGGGAATGAAAATACAAAAAGTTGTTACATTAGACGGTTACAAATTTATATTGGATGAAGATACTTGGATAGGATTCAGATTGTCGGGGACCGAACCCATAGTAAGATTGTATGCCGAAAGTACAACTGCGGCAAAATTAAAGAAGTTGGTATCTGCGGGTGAAAAATTTATAAAAGGTAAATAATAAGAAATGAAGAGAAAGGATGTTAATAATCAAAAAAAAGAACAAAAAAGTGTTGTAAAAAAATCTTTCATATCGGGTTTGTTGGTATTGTTGCCGGTATGGCTTACGATATTTATAATATTGTTCGTTTTTAAATGGATTAGCAGTCTTTCTTTACCGATACTTTCACCGTTTTTAAAACTGTTTACGTCCGATTCTCAATGGGTGGAGATACTTGCGAAAATAGCAAGTTTCTTTTTAACTTTAATAATAATTTTCTTTGTTGGCTTTTTAACTAATTTGTGGTTCGGCAAAAAATTGTATGAGTTTTTTGAGAATATTTTTACAAAGATACCATTAATAGGAACAATATATTCCGCTTTAAAAAAATTATTTTCGTTTTTTGCCGGCAATGATGATAAAACAAAGAATTTTCAGAAAGTTATTTTCGTTCCGTTTCCCACAAAAGATTCTTATTGTGTAGCTTTTTCTACAGGTGAAAAAATAATTAACGGTCAAAAATATATTTCAACTTTTATGCCTTCCACCCCAAACCCTACAACGGGTTTTTTAATATTGGTAAAAGAAGAAGATGTTATAGAATGTGAGTATACCGTAGAACAGGCTATACAGTATATTATTTCCGCCGGAATAGTTCAGGGCAATCAGAAACAGTTAGGAGAAAAAAATGGCTCAGTATAAAGCACCCAGAGGTACGCACGATATATACGGTCAAATGGCACTTGCTTTGGAAGAATTGGACAAAATATCGAGAAATGTTTTCAGAAAACATAATTTTAAAGAAATAAAAACACCTATGTTTGAAGATGTTTCTTTATTTACAAGATCTATAGGGGAAGCAACCGATATTGTAGAAAAAGAAATGTATGTTTTTGAAGACAGAAAGGGAAGAAAACTTGCTTTAAGACCGGAAGGAACGGCATCGTTGGTAAGAGCATATATTGAGCACAGACTTGATATGGAAGAACCTATAGGCAAATTCTTTTATTGCGGTGATATGTTCAGATATGAAAGACCGCAGGCAGGCAGATACAGAGAATTTTTGCAGATGGGTGCGGAATATTTGGGTAACCCCAACCCTAATGCCGATGTTGAAATAATACTTCTTGCAAAAGAAATTTTATCTACATTAAACATAACTGATGTTGTAATACACATAAATTCGTTGGGCTGTGCAAATTGCAGACCGATATTCAGACAAAAACTTGTAGACTATTTTTCTTCTATACAGAATTTGTGCGAAGATTGTAAAAGAAGATTGGAAAAAAATCCGTTAAGATTGTTGGATTGTAAAATAGATTCTCAAAAGTTCCAAAATGTTCCTACAATGCAGGAATGTTTGTGTGACGATTGTAAAAATCATTTTGAACAAGTTCAAGCATTATTAAAATCTGTGGATTGCAAATATGTTGTCGATGATAAACTTGTAAGAGGTCTTGATTATTATACAAGAACGGTATTTGAAGTAAGATCTAATGCCGTAGGTTCGCAGGATGCGATTTGTGCCGGCGGCAGATACGATAATTTGGTAAAAGAGTTGGGCGGTCAGCAAATACCGAGTGTTGGTTTTGCGTTAGGTTCCGAAAGAGTATTGATGGCTGCACAAAATACCGGCTTCTTTGATAAGTTACCGAAAAACGAGTTGGTATTTATAGCACTTGCAGATAACGAATTATTTAGCGAAGCGTTCAAGTTCGCAAACAATTTAATATTAAATAAAGATAACATCAGACAAAAATTCAATTTCCAAAATAACATTGTTGTAGAAGGTCCTTTTTTGAATAAGAGTTTAAAATCTCAATTCAAATTGGCCGATAAATTAGGCGCATCAAAAACAGTTTTATTCGGTAAAACCGAATTCGATAACGGCAAAATCATTGTAAAAGATATGAAAACCCAACAACAACAAGAAATATCGTTATCCTAACGATATTTCTTGTGTTTGTAGTTGATAGTTTGTTGTTAAAGCTATAAGAAAAAAAATCCGGAGGATTTTTTTTATAAGCTATCAGCTATAAACTAAAAATTGCCTTGCAATTTTTATTTAAAAAGTATATAATTATAAAAAATAAATCTTAGTAAATAAAAATCCAAAAACGAAAATATAGAATAAGTTTTAATTTTAGTATCGAAACAAAAAATCTTTTTTTATGCAAACCAAAACAAAAAAATCAAACAAAATTAATAAAATAGTATTAGTGTAGTCAGGGGGACTTAATGTCTGATAAAGATTTGACTGTGTTGTCTAAAAAGACGATGGTAGAGCTTACAAAAATCGCAAAAGAAATGAAACTTGAAACCATTACCGGTTTGAGAAAGCAGGAACTTATTGCAAAAATTCTTGAAGCTCAAATGAAAGAGCAGGGACAAGCTTACGATGAAGGTGTTTTGGAAATAAAGCATGACGGTTTTGGCTTTTTGAGATCAACCGATTATAATTATTTGTCAGGTCCGGACGATATTTATATTGCTCCTCCTCAAATTAAAAAATTTGCTTTAAGAAAAGGTGATACCGTCGGCGGATATGTAAGACCTCCTCAAAATCACGAAAAATATTTTGCATTGTTAAAAGTTACTCAAATTAATGGTGAAACGAATTTGGATAACATAAGAGAAAGACCGTTGTTTGATAACTTAACTCCTTTATATCCTAACGAAAAACTTGTTTTGGAAACAAAAACGAACGAAATATCTACAAGAATAATAGATATGTTTATACCTATCGGTAAAGGACAAAGAGTTTTGTTAAATGCACCTCCGAGAACAGGTAAAACGGTATTGTTACAAAAAATAGCAAATGCCATAACAACAAACAATCCCGAGATAGTTCTAATGGTGTTGCTTATAGATGAAAGACCGGAAGAAGTTACCGATATGCAAAGATCCGTAAAAGGGGAAGTTATATCTTCAACTTTTGATGAACCTGCGGACAGACATATTCAAGTTGCCGAAATGGTACTCGAAAAAGCCAAAAGAATGGTGGAACATGGTAAAGATGTCGTTATTTTGCTTGATTCCATTACAAGACTTGCAAGAGCTTATAATGCTGTTATACCGTCAAGCGGAAGAGTCCTTTCCGGAGGTCTTGATTCAAATGCTTTGCAAAGACCGAAAAGATTTTTCGGTGCCGCAAGAAATATTGAAGAGGGCGGAAGCTTAACTATTATAGCAACGGCATTAATTGAAACAGGCAGCAGAATGGATGATGTTATATTTGAAGAATTTAAAGGAACCGGTAACTGTGAAGTTTATTTGGATAGAAAACTTGCCGACAGAAGAATATATCCTGCGATAGATCTTTTAAGGTCAGGAACAAGAAAAGAAGAAATGTTACTCAGTGAAGATGAAAAAAATAAGATGTGGATAATGAGAAGTCTTTTCAGTAACATGAATCCTATAGAAGTAATGGAAGAACTTATTAAAAGAATGAAAGCATCTAAATCCAACAAAGATTTCTTTAAACAAATGGAACTTTCGGGTAAAGAGTAGTTTATAATAATGTTTTAAATTATAAAAGGAATCAAAGATGGTATTTGGCTTTGATTCCTTTGCTTTTTTATTGTTTATCTATGACAAAAGAACAAATAGAAACGAATCATACAAATCAACGAATTTTATGGATTGATATTGCAAAAGCTATTGCAATAATCTTGGTTGTTTGCGGTCATTGCGATAATTTTATATCTTTTTCAATACAAAAATTTGCCGGTTTATTTTTTATGCCTTTGTTTATATTTATAAGCGGTTATTTTTTTAAAAACAGAATAATTGAAAACTTTAATGACTTAAAAAATTTTTTAATAAAACGAGTTTGGCCGATTTATAAATATTATTTAACTTATGAAATCCTTTTTTATATTTTAACAAACATTTTTTTTAAAATAGGATTTTATTCATCATCCGTAATGTATGGAAATAAGATTGTCCATCCTATTACTTCTTTTTCAGAATTTAGTTTAACTGTTTGTAAAATAATATTTTTAATGGGAAGAGAACCTTTTTGCGGAGCTTTTTGGTTCCTTATAGCTTTAATATTTGTAGCAACAGGTTATTCAATTATTGTTTATATTTCAAATAAATTAAATAATAAAAATTTAATTCATTTAGCTGTTTTGCTTTGTTTTTGTTTAGGATGTATTATGAGATATGATATAGTCTATAATATCCCAAGATTTTCTCCTGCATTAACACTGATTTTATTTTATCATTTAGGTAATTTAACACATAATTTTAAAGATAAATTTCAATTTGATAAAAAATACCTGGCAATCGGTTCTTTAATAGGATTATTAGTATTGTACCAATGTGGCTGGGTATCAATGAATAAAAATATCTTTCCGAATCCGATTTCGTTAATATTATCATCATTATGCGGTATATATTTTGTCTTACATATTTCAAAAATAATTTATAATAAATGTCCTGTATTAACAAATGTTTTAGTATATATCGGAAGAAATACTCTTCCCATAATAGCTTTTCATCTTTTTAGTTTTAAAGTAGTAATGTTGTTTCAATTATATTTTGGCGTTATTAAATTTGAACAACTTGCAATTTTAAACGGAGTAAATAATAACAATTTATGGTATGTTTTCTACGTCTTGATCGGTGTTACTGTTCCTCTAATGATTAATTTTGCTATTCAAAAAATAAAAATTTTTTTAATTAAACACAGTACTCTTCATAATATAATTAAAAAGTAAGAAACATAATAATAAAAAAGATATGAGAATATATCGTTTTTTGCTTTTTATCTCTATATATTATATATTATGAAGATATAATTATTATTAACTGGGGGGTATTTATGAATGACGATATAAAAGATATTGCAATGAGAATAAGAGATTTAAGAGATATTGCTAACATTTCTCAGGAAAGTTTAGCAAAAGCGCTTAATATTGATGTTGAAACTTATGAACAATACGAGTCGGGTCAAACGGATATTCCTATAGGAATAATTAAAAAAATTGCAGAAAAATTTAAAGTTGAGTTCATAACCCTTATTACGGGACAAGAACCTCATTTAAACAGATATAGTGTCGTGAGAAAAGGTAAAGGAGTGGCTGTAGAAAGAAGAAAAGAATACGATTATCAAGATATAGCTTACGGATTTACCAACAAAAAAGCTCAAATATTTTTGGTAACGGCAAAAGACAGAACAAACGAAAAAGAATTGAAACCTTATTCACACGACGGACACGAATTTGATTATGTATTGGAAGGGACATTGAAAGTATATTTGGACGGAAAATCCGTAGTTTTGGAAGAAGGGGACTGTTTATATTTTGATTCGAATTGCAAACATTATATGACGGCAGTCGGCGGTAAAACAACAAAATTTATAGCAATAGTTTTTTAAAATTTGCAGAGCAATTTTTTGAGGTATAGAAGGATAGAAGGATAGAAAAAGATATTTTGTCATCCCGCACTTGATGCGGGATCTCGTAGTTACTCGTTTCCATACATCCATACTTCTATACATCCATACATCAAAAAAACACAAAGTGTTTTTTAAGGAGCAAGGAAATGATATTAGATAAATATGCAAGACGAGATTTTAAATCTTATGAAGATTTTTTTGAAAATTTTAAAATAAATGTTCCGGAAAACTTTAATTTCGGATTTGATGTGGTTGATGCAACGGCGGATGAAGAACCGAATAAAAAGGCTTTGGTATGGTGCAACGAGCACGGCGAAAACAGAACATTTACTTTTTCGGATATGAAAAAAGAAACAAACAAAGCCGTAAACTTTTTTAAATCTTTAGGTATTAAAAAAGGCGACTTTGTTATGCTTATTTTGAAGAGAAGATTTGAATATTGGATAAGTTTGGTTGCATTACATAAACTTGGTGCCGTAGCAATTCCCGCAACACACTTGTTGAAAGAAAAAGATATTTCTTACAGAGTAAATGCAGCAGATGTTAAAATGATAATAGCGGTGGATTTTTCTGATTTGTTGCAAAGAATAGACAATTGTCAAAAAGATTGTCCTACATTGAAACATAAAGTTGTTGTAGCAGGTAAAAGAGACGGTTGGTACAGTTTTACCGATGAAGTTGCAAAACAGTCCGATGTCTTTGAAAGACCTACAGGTGCTGAAGCAACACATAACGATGACAAAATGTTGATATATTTTACGTCGGGAACAACAAGTTTACCTAAAATGGCATTACACGATTTTACTTACCCGTTAGGCCACATTTTAACAGCAAAATTTTGGCAAAATGTTGAAGAAAACGGTTGCCATTTAACACTTGCGGATACCGGTTGGGCAAAAGCCGCGTGGGGTAAAATTTACGGTCAATGGATTTCAGGGTGTGCGGTATTTGTTTACGATTTCGACAAGTTCCATCCTACCGATGTTTTGGATATTATATCCAAACATAACATTACATCTTTTTGCGGTCCTGCAACCGTTTACAGATTTTTAATTAAAGAAGATTTATCAAAATATGATTTTTCAAAATTGAAATATTGTTGTGTAGCCGGTGAAGCTTTAAACCCTGAAGTTTTCAATAAATGGGAAAAACTTACGGGTCACAAAATTATGGAAGGATTCGGACAAAGCGAAGGCCCTATTTTGGTAGGAAACTTTGTTTGGATAAAACCGAAACCGGGTTCAATGGGAAAACCGTCACCTACATTCAACATAGATATTGTTGATGATGACGGAAACCCCTGTGAAGACGGTAAAGAAGGTAATCTTATAGTTAGAATGCCGGACGGCAAAAAACCTACGGGACTTTTCTGCGGATATTATAAGAGTCCCGACAAAACAAAAGAAGTATGGCACGACAATATGTATTTTACGGGCGATGTCGTTTATAAAGATGAAGACGGCTATTTCTGGTTTGTAGGAAGAGCCGATGATGTTATAAAAAGTTCCGGATATAGAATCGGGCCTTTTGAAGTTGAAAGTGCTTTAATGGAACATCCTGCGGTTTTGGAATGTGCAATTACCGCAGTTCCTGATCCTGTCAGAGGTCAAGTTGTTAAAGCAACTATAGTTTTGGCTAAAGGTTATCATGCAAGCGACTCTTTGGTTGTTGAATTACAAAACCATGTTAAAAATGTTACCGCTCCTTACAAGTATCCGAGAGTAGTTGAATTTGTTGATGAGTTACCTAAAACAATCAGCGGTAAAATAAGAAAAGTTGCAATCAGAGAAGCAGATAAAGCAAAGCATGCAGCAAAATAATTCGTTATATTTCTTATAAAATTTGAGGAGACATAAATGTTACCTAAAGGTTTTTATTGCGGCGGTTTACACAGCGGTATAGCAAAAAGCAAAAGTAAAAATGATTTTGCATTGTTTTATTCCGACAGTCCTTGCACTGTTGCGGGAATGTTTACGGGCAGTTTGGTTAAAGCTGCACCTGTTTTAATAGATATAGACAGAATAAAAAAATACAGATTGTTTCAGGCAATCGTTGCAAATTCCGGCTGTGCAAATGCTTGTACCGGTAAACAAGGTAAAAGAGATGCTTTAATAGTTTGTAAAGAAGTAGCAAAACATCTAAAGATATCCGATACGGATATCTTGGTAGCATCAACCGGTGTTATAGGTGATTTTTTACCGGTAGATAAGATGGTAAAAGCAGTTCCTCAACTTGTAGAAAATATTAAGAAAAAAGATGAACTTGCAGCAGTATCGTCAATTATGACAACAGATACTTACCCTAAATATATTTCCAAAAAAATTAAAGTTTCAACAGGTGAAATAAAAATTTGGGCATGTACAAAAGGTTCGGGAATGATTCATCCCAACTTACAGGGACTTCATGCAACGATGTTGTCTTTTATTTTAACAGATGCTCAGTTATATCAAAAACAATTACAAAAAGTTACGGAAATTGCAGTTAAACAATCTTATAACTGTATTTCTGTTGACGGTGATACATCTACAAACGATACCGTTTTGGTTTTGGCAAACGGGCAAAGTAATACAGGAAAACTTGATGCAAAAGATTTGGAAATATTTCAACAAGCATTAAACAAAGTTACTTTAAAGTTGGCAAAAATGATGGCAAGTGACGGTGAAGGTGCAACAAGAATGATAGAAATTTTTGTTAAAAATACCAAGAAACACGAGGATGCCGAAAAAATTGCCGCAACCGTTGCAACATCTCCGTTGGTAAAAACAGCGTTGTTCGGTTCGGATGCAAATTGGGGAAGAATCCTTGCCGCTCTCGGCAGAGCTGGGGTAAAAGTAAATCCCGACAAAGTTGATATTTATATAGGTGATGTTCTAACCGCTAAAGACGGTATGGCGGTAAAGTTTGATGAAAAAAAAGCAAAAAAAATATTGCAACAAAAAGAATGTATAATTACCATAGATGTGAAATCCGGCGGTAAGCAGTGGGCAAGATATTATACGTGCGATTTCTCTTACGATTATGTGAAAATTAACGGTTCCTACAGAAGTTAAAAAACAGAAATATTTCGGCTGCAATTTTGAAACGCAAGGTCTTGAGTATTATAATACATACACATCGTCCTTGCGTTTCTTCATTTCGCACAAAATATTTTCTGCTTTTTCCTGCCCATAGATTTTTATGGTTTTAATAAAAATAAAAAGCGAGAACAGAAATATTCTCGCTTTTTTCATTGTTGTTAGTTTGTCATCCCGCACTTGATGCGGGATCTCGTAGTTAGTCGTTAATTATAAATTATAAATTGTCGTTTCGTCGTTTCGTCATCCCGCACTTGATGCGGGATCTCTCTGTTGCTGTTAGCTGTTAATTACTAATTGTCGTTTTAAACATATTGTCTCTTCCCAAAACATTTGACGGATCAAGAGACAACTTAAATCTTCTCATTTCTTCTATACCTTCTTTACCGAGCATTGCAAGTAAAAAAGGGTGTTTTACTTTGCCTATCCCGTGTTCGGCAGTAACGGTTCCGCCGAGACTTACGGCTTTTTGTGCAATTTCAAGATATATTTTTCTGCATTTTTCGTATTCTTCTTTAGTTGAAGCGATAATATTTGCATGTAAATGACTTTCGCCGATATGCCCGAAAGTTAAATTAAAAAGTTTATTTTCCGTAAATTTTTGTTCGCAAAAATAAATCATCTCGTGTAATTTATCGTGAGGAACGGCAACATCCGTTCCTACTTTCGGAATTTTATTTTTCTTTACGATTTCGTTTACAACTTCCGGAATTTTATGTCTGAAAATTCTGAATTCTTCCTGTTCTTTAGCATTTGATGCAAACCAAACATCATCTGTATTTATTCCGTATTTTTCTATAATATTTATCCACTTTTCCATTAAAGTATCATAAGTTTCTTTTGTACAATCTTGTTCAAATAAAATTCCCGCATCTACATTGTTCGGAATAATGGGATAATAAGGTTTTATTAAATTAAGTGCATTTTTATCGAAATATTCTACAGACATTGCATTTATATCCAATGAACCTGTTTTTTTATTCTTTTCGGAAAGCTCTCTCACTTCTTTTACAAAATCCCACGATGTCTCTTTTTTATTAAAAAATATTATTCCGCCGAATAACATTTCAAACGGTCTTATTAAAATAAGTTCCGCCGAAATTATTACACCAAGTGTTCCTTCATGGCCGATAAATATATCAATTAAATCCGCATTTTTATAGTTGTAATATCCTGCGGCATTTTTAATATGAGGTAATTTGTATTTCGGTAATTGTAGTGTTTTTGCCCCTAAATTTGTTTTTAATATAACTGTTCCGTTATCGTCGGCAAAAGTTTCACCTCTTTTGATTTTTGCAAAAGAACCGTCACAAAAAACTATTTCTATTGCATTTATATATTTTCTTGTTGTTCCGTACTTAAATCCTCTGCCGCCTGAAGCATCGGTTGAAATATTTCCGCCGATAGTTGCATTTTTTTCCGTAGGATCGGGAGCATACATCCAACCTTTTTGTAAAACATAACTTTTTATTTGATTTACGATTGCACCGCTACCCACGGTTATTAATGCTTTATCTTTAGATACTTCTTGAATTTGTCCTATGAAATTAAACTTTTCCGTGGATAAAATTATTCCGCCGTAAGCAAGACATCCGCCTGTTACACCGGTACATCCGGCAGCTACCGTTACGGGAATTTTTTTATCGGAACATTCTTTTAATAGCAAAGAAACATCTTCTTTAGTTTCCGGAATAAAAAGTTTATCAGCATTTGCTCCTATCATTCCCGAAGCATCTTCTAAATAGTGATTAAAAGTATCTTTATCTGTTTTAATAATCATGCCCGTATTATACCATTTTTTTGTTTTTTCTTCTTTTTAATATTTTTAAATTTTTCAAACGAATAGCTTTAGTGCTTGAAAATGAGAAATTTAAAAATTATCTTTTTCTCTCTATACCTCTATACATTGCCGTTTTCTCTCCAATTTAATATAATAAACATTAGCAATTATTTTAGAGGTATATATGGCAATTTTAAAAATAGTGAAATACGGTGATCCCGTATTAAGAAAAAAAACAGCACCTGTAACGGAAATTACCGACGATATTATACAATTGGCTGAAGATATGTTGGAAACAATGTATGCTGCTCCCGGTGTAGGCCTTGCCGGTCCGCAGGTCGGAGTTTCTTTACAAATTTGTGTTATAGATGTTGTCCCGGAAGGAAAAAGAAACCCTATAGTTTTAATAAACCCGAAAGTTTTATCGGGAGAAAATAAAGTTGAATTGGAAGAAGGTTGTTTGTCTTTTCCGAAAATCTATGAAAAAGTAAAAAGATGGAATAAAGTTCGGGTAGAATATGTTGACTTAAAAGGTAATTTAAAAGAAGTTGAAGTTGAAGGTTTTTTAGCTAAAGCGTTTCAACACGAAATAGATCATCTTAACGGCAAAGTTTTTATAGATTATCTTCCCGATTGGAAAAGAAAACTCGTCGAGAAAGAAATAAGAAGAAGAAAAAAAGGAAAGAACTGGTGAGAATAATATTTTTCGGAACTGCAAACATTTCTAAATATTTTTTGGAAAATATAGATAGTAAACATGAAATAGTATCTGTTGTTACCATGTGCGATAAACCTGTCGGAAGATCAAACAAAATAAAACCGCCTGCGGTAAAAGAATATGCCATAGAAAAAAATATTCCATATATACAAGTTGATAAGTTTAATGATGAAATTGCACAACAAATAAAAGATTATAATGCCGATGTCGGTGTAGTTGTGTCTTTCGGAAAAATTATTCCCGAAAAAGTTTTTACGGCGCCTAAATACGGATGTTTCAATATACATTTTTCATTACTTCCCAAATATAGAGGAGCATCTCCGGTTCAACAAGCTTTAATAGACGGTTGCACAAAAACAGGAGTTACGGCTTTTTATATTGAAAAAGGTTTAGATACGGGAAATATTTTGTTGCAGAAGGAATTGGATATAGATTTAAAAGATACGTCTGAAACTTTGTTCGATAAATTAAATATTTTGGGCGTAAAAGTAATGAATGATGCTTTAGCTTTACTTGACAGCGGTAACTGTTTAGCTAAAAAACAGGAAGGGGAACCTTCTTTTTGTTCCGTGTTTACAAAAGAAAACGGAAAAATAGATTGGAATAAGTCTGCAACCGAAATTTACAATTTATATAGGGGGCTTTATTTGTGGCCGAGAATATTTTGCAGTATCGGAGACGGTAGAATGTCCGGTAAAACAATGAAAATATTAGAGTGTAGTATAGCAAAAGACTTGTCAAACAAGCAGCCCGGGACTATACTTGAAATAAAGAAAGGTTTGGGTTTTACTGTAAAGTGCGGTAAAGATTCTTTGTTTGTAACAAAAGTTCAGCCGGAAAGTAAGGCTCAAATGTCTGCTTTTGATTTTGTAAACGGGGCTCAAATTAAAGTTGGAAGTTTGCTGTTATAGAAAATCAATAATTTATTGATAAATTAAATGTTTTTTTGCTTGACAATATCAGCAACTTTTTATATTATAAATTATGGAAAAATTTGAAATTGACGAAGCTTTGTACGACTCTTTATGTAAAAAGTTAATTAAGACAAGAAAAGAATATAATGATTTGAAAGACAGGTATGCTAAGTTGGAAGTTGAAAATAAGTTTCTTACAAAAGAAATTAAAAATTTAAAAGAAACGAATGTTAAGTTATTGAAATTTCAGGATAAAAAAGAAAGAATAATCAGCAAAATAAAAAAAGTATTGGCAAAGATAGATAATATATAAGGATAAAGATGGTAAATATAAACAGAAAAATAATGGGAATTCCCGTTAATATTATTGACAACGAAATAACAGAATTCGATGCGAATTGTGCTGTTGAGTTGGCAAATAAAATATATGGGCAGGTACAAAAAGAGCATAGTGATATTATGGATACATCCATATTAAGAGCTTATGCAATTTTTAAGATTGTGTTGGAATTACAAACAATCAAGGGTAATCAAGAAGTATTTTTAGATACAAATACTAAAAGAATGAAAGAGTTAATAAAATTGGTTGAATCAATAGATTCTCCGATTTAAAATATATAGAAATATATACCCTGCATTGTTGGTGATTTTTAGTTAGAGTATTTATTCCGATGAAGTTCTTTAGGAGAAAATACATGCGAGTTATGCAAATCAGCATAAACCATGTTTCTCACTTATAAAAAAGGGCTTTAAATACCTAACGGACACGGCAAGTGCGGGGGTTTTTCTTTTTTACAAGACATATATAAATTATATGCTTTTTTGTATAAAAGTTGTGAGGTAAAAAATAATGAATGAATTACAGAATTCGGAAAAGAGTAAGATAAGATACGATTATCTGAAAATCAGAGACAGATTAGAACCGACTTTAAGGTTTGCTTACAGTAATATAATTTTGTCTAGGATAAAGAAGTTAAAAGAGTATCAGGATTCTCAAATGGTAATGTTTTATTTATCTTACGGTTCGGAAGTTGTTACCGATATGATGATAAACGAATTTTTGTTGGACGGTAAGGATGTTGCTGTTCCCGTGATTCAAAATCCGGGAGACGGTATGATGACAGCTGTTAGAATCAATAAACTTGAAGATTGTTTTGATAAAGTTTACGGAATCAGGCAACCGGAATTTAATGAAGATGAAGTTGTGGCTAAAGAAGATATTGATTTGATTTTTGTTCCGGGAATAGTTTTCGATACTAACGGTTACAGGGTCGGTTACGGTAAAGGCTATTACGACAGGTGGCTTGAAGGAACCGATATTTCAAAAAGAATAGGGCTTGCTTTTGAAATACAATTAACGGACAAGATACCTAACGGGAAATACGATTTGCCAGTAGGCAGAATTTTAACGGAAAAAAGAGTAATAGACGTTTCTAAAACTTATAAAAAATAAATATATATACAGGAGCTTAGGGTATGGATATAATTCTTATATCAGGTTGTATTGCAATAGGTTTTATAGTAGGTTTTATTTTAAGGTATGTGTTTGCAAAATTTGATGCAAATTCGGTAGAACAAAGAGCGGATAATATAATTAATGAAGCTAAGATAAAAGGTGATGCAAAAGCTAAAGAAATTATAATGGAAGCAAGAGATAATGCCGAAAAAGAAAGGAAAGAAGCGGAAAAGGAAATAAGAGAGAAAAAAGTTGAAATTCAAAACACGGAAAAAAGATTAAATCAGAGAGAAGATAATCTTGACAGAAAAATGGATTCTCTTGATAAAAAAGAAAGAGACTTGCAACAAAAAGAAAAAAATGTCGAAAATAAAGAAAAAAATATAGAACAAAAAATTGCCGAAGTGGAACAAATAAAGAATGAACAAAAAACCATTTTGGAAAAACTTTCCGGTTTAACAAGAGAAGAAGCAAAAGAAAGATTGGTAAAAGAAATGGTTGATGAAGCAAAAAGAGATGCTGCGATTTTAGGACAAAGAATAGAACAGGAAACAAGAGAGAACGCCAACAAAAAAGCAAAGGAAATTCTTTCCATTGCCATTCAAAAAGTTGCTGCCGATCACACTGTTGATACGACAACTTCCACCGTTCAAATTCCCAACGATGAAATAAAGGGAAGAATTATCGGTAGAGAAGGCAGAAATATCAAGGCTTTCGAACAGGCAACCGGTGTGGATTTAATTATAGACGATACTCCCGAAGCAATTACGATTTCGGCTTTTGACGGCGTAAGAAGGTTTGTTGCCAAAAAAGCATTGGAAAAACTTATTGCCGACGGAAGAATTCATCCGGCAAGAATAGAAGAAGTTGTTCAGAAAATGCAGAAAGAAGTTGAAGAAATGATAAAAGAAACCGGTGAACAAGCCGCAATAGATTCCGGTGTTCCAGGGTTACATCCTGAAATTATAAAATTACTCGGAAGACTTAAATTCAGAACTTCTTACGGACAAAATCAGTTGCAGCATACGCTTGAAGTTACTTGGCTTGCAGGCGCAATAGCAGGTGAACTCGGACTTGATGTAACATTCTGTAAAAAAGCGGGACTTATGCACGATATAGGTAAAGCCGTTGATCATGAGGTAGAAGGAACTCATCATCAAATTTCCGCCGAACTTGCAAAGAAATACGGTGAATCACCTAAAATGGTAAATGCTATACTTGCTCATCATGAAGGTTTTGCGGAACCGCAAAGTCCGGAAGCTTTTGTTATTATAGCGGCTGATGCTATTTCTGCGGCAAGACCGGGTGCAAGAAGAGAAACAATAGAAAATTATCTTAAGAGACTTGAAAAACTTGAAGCTGTTGCAAAAGAGTTTAAAGGTGTATCAAGCGCTTATGCAATTCAAGCCGGAAGAGAAGTCAGAATATTGGTTGAACCTGAAAATATAGACGATACTCAATCACAAATATTGGCACATGATATAGCAAAGAAAATTGAAAACGAATTGGAATATCCGGGACAAATAAAAGTTACGGTTATAAGAGAAGTAAGAGCACAAGATATAGCAAAATAAGAATTTTTGTTTGGCAAAAATTTGAGGTATAGAGGGATAGAAGTATAGAAGTATAGAAAAAGACATTTTGTCATCCCGCACTTGATGCGGGATCTCGTAGTTACTCGTTTCCATACATTCATACTTCCATTCATCCAATCTTCAAAAAAATCCGCAGGATTTTTTAATGGTTGATTTATTTGATTTTCAAAACAATGCCGAAGATGAAAAAGGCGATGACGGAAGATTGATTTATTCCGTTACTCAAATAAATAGTGAAATAAAAACTATTCTTGAGGATTCCTATCGTTCTGTTTGGATTTGCGGTGAAATATCCGGATTTAAACAATATTCTTCGGGACATATGTATTTTAGTCTTAAAGATGAAAATTCTCAAATTTCCGCTGTTATGTTTTCTTTTCATAACAAAAATTTGAAAATAGAATTGAAAGACGGTATGCAGGTTTTGGTGTATGGTAAGATAACCTCTTACATAAACAGGGGAACATACCAAATACAAGTTTATCATGTTGAAGAAAAAGGAATAGGTTCTTTACGGGAAGCATTTGAAAAATTAAAAAAGAAGTTGGCACAAGAAGGATTATTTGACAGTTCTCATAAAAAAGAAATACCTTACTTAGTGAATAAAATAGGAGTAGTAACATCAAAAGACGGTGCTGCTTTGCACGATATATTATCTGTTTTGGATAGAAGATTTTCCAATGTTGAAATTTTAATATATCCCGTAAGAGTTCAGGGAGAAGAAGCGAAGTTTGAAATATCAAATGCAATACGGTATTTGAACGAGAATCATAAAGAACTTGATGTTTTGCTTGTAGGCAGAGGCGGCGGCTCTTTGGAAGATTTGTGGGCTTTTAACGAAGAAATTGTCGCAAGAGCTATATACAATAGCGATATTCCGATAATTTCTTGCGTAGGGCATGAAGTTGATTTTACGATAGCGGATTTTGTAGCCGATTTAAGAGCGCCTACTCCTTCGGTAGCGGCGGAAATTGTAGCCAAAAACAGAACGGATTTGGAAGAAAAACTTTCGATGATAAAAAAAAGAATTGTTAATAATATAACAAATATCGTCGAATTGTATGATGAAAAAGTTAAATTCTTTAAAAATTGCAGAGCATTATCGAAACCTTACGAAATATACGAAGAAAAAATTCAGTATATTGATGAGTTAAACGAAAAATTAATTTTTAATATAAATAATTTAATTTTAAATAAGCAACAAATTTTAAAATTAAATACACAAAAATTGGATTTGTTGTCACCGTTAAAAACATTGAGCAGAGGATATTCCGTTTGTTTTAAAAACGGGGAAGTTGTAAAAAAAACGGACCAAGTTGTTAAAGACGATATTTTAAATATTAATTTGTCCGACGGCAGTATAAAAACAAAGGTTTTGTAAGAGGAAAAATGAAAAAGAATACAAGTTTTGAAGCTTCTTTGAAAAGGTTGGAAACTATTGTAGACGAAATGGAAAATTCTCAACTTGATATAGATAAAGCGATGAAATTGTTCGAAGAAGGAATTTCTTTGGTAAATCAATGTTCTTCAAAACTTGATGAAACAAAGAAAAAAATAGAAATTCTTGTTGAAAAAAACGGTAAACTCGAAAAAGAAAATTTTGTTAAAAAAGAAGGAAACAATGAAGAAAAATAAAGTGCTCGATTTAAAAAAATATTTAAAAGAAAAAGGTAAATTAGTAGACAAATTGTTGAAAAAATATTTGCCAAAAGATAATTCGATAATATCTCAGGCAATGAGATATTCGGTTCTTGCCGGCGGTAAAAGATTAAGACCTGTATTTGTAATGCTCGGTGCGGAAAGTTTTAAACTTGATATAAAAAAAATAGAACCTGCGATTTGTGCGGTTGAATTTTTGCATACATATTCTTTAATTCACGATGATTTGCCTGCAATGGACAATGATGATTTAAGAAGAGGAAAACCTACGAGTCATAAAAAGTTCGGTGAAGCCGCGGCAATACTTGCAGGTGATGCTTTACTTACGGAATCGTTTAATTTAATAGCTAAATCAAATGTCCCCGCAGACAGAATAGTAAAGGCAATAAAAATGTTTTCAGATTATTCCGGATATCAGGGAATGATCGGCGGTCAAGCGGAAGATACTATAGAAGCCGGAAAATGGAATAAACAAAATGTTTCCTTTTGTAAAAAGAAATTGGAATATATCCATATACACAAAACATCGGATTTGATAAAAGCGAGTTTGTTGATGGGCGCAATGCTTGCGGGAGCAAAAGATAAAGATTTAAAAGCTCTTGAAAAATACGGACACAATATAGGTATAGCTTTTCAAATAGCGGATGATATTTTAGATGTTTATGCGGATAAAAAATTGTTAGGGAAAAACGGTAGTGATGCCGATAACGATAAATTGACCTATTTAAGACTTTACGGTAAAGAACAGTCCGAACAAAACGCAATAAAATTGATTGATGAAGCAAAAAAATCAATTTCAAAGTTCAAAGTTAATAAAGAAGTTTTTGAAAGTTTGGCAGATTATATGATAAACAGAAAATTTTAAGGTACGAATAAATGTCTATAATGGATAACATATCATCGCCTAATGCAATAAAAATAGTAAAAAAAGATTTGTTGCCTGACCTTGCACAAGAAGTAAGACAGGAAATAATAGAAACCGTATCAAAAACAGGAGGACATCTTGCATCAAGTTTAGGTGTTGTTGAATTGACAATAGCTCTGCATTATGTTTTCGATGTTGAAAAAGATAAATTTATTTGGGATGTCGGTCATCAGGCTTATGCACACAAAATTCTTACCGACAGAAAAGAAAAATTTAACACATTAAGGCAGTATCAAGGTATAAGCGGTTTTCCCAAAATTTCTGAATCAAAGTATGATTCTTTCGGAGCAGGTCATGCTTCGACTTCAATTTCCGCGGGTTTGGGTTTTGCCGTTGCAAGAGATATACAAAAAGAAAATTATAAAGTTGTATCTATAATCGGTGACGGTTCCATGACGGGCGGTCTTGCTTTTGAAGGATTACAAAATGCGGGAACACTCGGAAAAGATATGCTTGTTATCTTGAATGATAACCAAATGTTTATTTCTCAAAAAGTTGGAGTTTTGGCGGGATATTTTGCAAATATTTTAACCGCTGCGGGTGTCAAAAAAATTGAAGAGAGTGTTTTAAAAATAGTTTCGAAATTAAAATTTTTAAGTTTTAATTCCATAAAAAAGTTGGTTAAAAGATTTAAAACAATTCTCTTTCCGGGACTAATGTTTGAAGAAATGGGATTTACTTATGTAGGTCCTATAGACGGGCACAACATAAATCAATTAATTGAAATATTAACGAAGGTTAAAGAATTTAAAGGTCCGGTTCTTTTGCATATAGTAACAAAAAAAGGTAAAGGATATAAACCCGCGGAACAGGATCCTACAAAGTTTCACGGTATAGGACCTTTCGATATTGAAACGGGGAAAACTCTTTCTTTAAAAAAAGTTACATATACCGAAGTTTTTTCAAAAGCTATAGTTAAACTTGCACAAAAAGATGAAAAAATTGTTGCAATAACCGCAGCTATGCCAGACGGAACGGGATTAAAAGATTTTTCAAAAAAATATCCCGACAGATTTTTTGATGTGGGAATAGACGAAGCTCATGCAGTAACTTTTGCGGCGGCACTTGCCGCGGGCGGTTTAAAACCCGTTGTTGCAATATATTCCACATTTATGCAAAGAGCACTGGATAATATTATTCACGATGTTGCATTGCAAAATCTTCCGGTTGTTATGATGCTTGATAGAGCGGGGATTGTAGGGGAAGACGGAGCAACACATCACGGAGCATTCGATTTATCTTACTTAAAATATATACCGAATTTAACCGTTATGGCTCCGGCAAACGAAACCGAGTTGCAGGATATGTTAAATACGGCATTAACATTAAAAAATCCGTCTGTAATAAGATACCCGAGAGGCAGCGGAACAAGAATCGCTTCTTTCCAAAGAGATTTTGATGTGTTGGAAGTAGGTAAAGCAAAATTGGAAAAAGAAGGTAAGGATGCTTGTATAGTTTGTTTGGGTAACGTTTTACAGGTTTGTTTGGATGCTGCAAAAGATCTTGAAAGTAAAGGTGTCTCTGTATCCGTATTGAATATGAGATTTTTAAAGCCGTTTGACGAACAGGCAATAAAAGATGTTTTAAAATATACGAATAAAATTATAACCGTCGAAGAAGGTTCTTTGATAGGCGGTATGGGAGAAACTGTAAAATCCGTGTTGTCCGGAACCGGTGCAAAAATTTATTCCATAGGTTTACCGGATAAATTTATAGAACACGGAAAACAAAGTTTAATAAGAGAAAAATATGGTTTTTCCGTAGAGAATATAGAAGAACAAATTTTAAAATTAATTAAGGAAGTATAGAGGTATAGAAGAATAGAGGTATAGAAAAAGATATTTTGTCATCCCGCACTTGATGCGGGATCTCGCAGTTAGTCGTTTCCATACATCCATACTTCCATGCATCCATACCTCAAAAAACACGGAGTGTTTTTTATAGTGAAAAAAAGATTGGATGTTTTGATTTTTGAAAAAGGTTTAGCGGAAACCCGTTCAAAGGCGCAGGCTCTTGTTATGGCAGGAACCGTTTCGGTTAACGGACAAAAAGTAACAAAAGCGGGAACACAAGTCAGCGATGAAGATTTAATAGAAATAGAAAAACAAAATCCTTATGTGTCCAGAGGCGGGCTTAAGTTGGAATCTGTTTTAAAATTATTTGAAATAGATTTTACCGATAAAATTTGTATTGATATAGGTGCATCTACAGGCGGTTTTACCGATTGTATGTTGCAGCATGGTGCAAAAAAAGTTTATGCCGTAGATGTGGGAACGGCTCAGCTTCATTACAAGTTGAGAAACGATTCGAGAGTAGTTAATATTGAAAATGTTAATTTCAGATATTTTGATAAAAGTTTATTAAAAGACGATATTGATATAATAACGATAGATGTTTCTTTTATTTCGTTGGACAAAATATTGCCTTTGGCAAGTGAAATAATAAAAAAAGACGGGCTTATTGTTGCTATGATAAAACCGCAATTTGAACTTGAACCGGGTGAAGTAAAAAAAGGTGTTGTTCGTGATGAAAATTTAAGACAAAAGGCAATAGATAGAATAAAAAGATGTGCCGAAAGTTTGAAACTTGAAATTTTGAAGGAACAGGATTCCGGTGTAAAAGGTCCTAAAGGCAATTTGGAACATTTTGTGTTATTAAAAAAATAACAAATATATAGAGGATAAAACAAATGCAAGAGTACAATGTTAGTGAAGTTGAAAAGAAATGGCAAAAAGTTTGGGCAGATAAAAAAGTTTTTAAAGCTCAAAAAGATTTGTCGAAAGAAAAATATTATATTTTGGTAATGTTACCGTATCCTTCCGGAAATTTACATATGGGACATGTAAGAAATTACAGTATCGGTGATGTTTTTGCAAGATATAACAGAATGACAGGTAAAAATGTTATTCACCCTATGGGTTGGGATGCTTTCGGACTTCCTGCGGAAAATGCCGCAATAAAACATAATATCGCGCCTGAAAAATGGACAAAACAAAATATTGCAAGAATGAGAGAACAGTTAAAAATGCTCGGTATATCCTACGATTGGGACAGAGAACTTGCAACATGTGATGTTGAATATTATAAGTGGAACCAATGGATATTTTTGGAAATGTACAAGAAAGGTCTTGTGTTCAGAAAAAAATCCAATGTTAATTGGTGCCCGTCTTGTAAAACGGTTTTGGCAAACGAGCAGGTAAGTGAAGGTCAGTGCTGGAGATGTCACAGCAATGTAGAACAAAAAGAGTTGGAACAATGGTTTATAAAAATTACTCAATATGCGGATGAATTGCTGGAAGGACATAAATTGTTGTCGGGGTGGCCGGAACAGGTATTATCCATGCAGAAAAACTGGATAGGAAAATCTCACGGTGCACAAATGAAGTTTGATATTGCAGGTTCCGATAAAAAATTGGAAATTTTCACAACAAGACCGGACACAATTTTCGGTGTAACATTTATGGTCGTTTCACCGGAACATCCGATGTTAAAAGAATTTAAATCTCAAATTAAGAATTGGGACGAAGTGGAAAAATATATTAATGCAAGTTCATTAAAATCAAATATCGAAAGATCGTCATCAAAAGAAAAAACAGGTGTAAAACTCGACGGTGTTTCTATAATTAATCCGGCAACGGGCAAAAATGTACCTTTGTTTGTTGCAGACTATGTTTTAATGGGTTACGGAACCGGAGCAATTATGGCTGTTCCCGCACACGATCAAAGAGATTGGGAATTTGCAAAAAAGTACGGTGTAGAGATAATTCCCGTGATAACAAGTAAAGATGAAGATATAACAAAATCCGCTTATGAAGGTGAAGGTACAATGGTAAATTCCGGACAATTTAACGGAATTTCTTCACAAGATGCAAGAGTAAAAATGCCTTTATGGGTGGAAGAACAAGGTTGGGGAAAAAGAACAACCAACTATAAATTAAGAGAATGGTTAATATCAAGACAGAGATGTTGGGGAACACCTATACCTATGGTTCATTGCGATAAATGCGGCATAGTTCCCGTGGATGAAAAAGATTTACCTGTTATTCTTCCTACCGATGTTAAATTTACAAACGACGGAAAATCACCGTTACAATCGGATGAAAAATTTGTAAATACAACTTGTCCTAAATGCGGCGGACCTGCAAAAAGAGAAACCGATACCATGGACACATTCGTAGATTCGTCTTGGTATTTTATAAGATATACCGATGCTCATAACGATAAAGCATGTTTTGATAAAGAAGAAGCAAATTATTGGATGCCTGTAGATCAATATGTCGGCGGTATAGAACATGCTTGTATGCATTTGATATATTCGAGATTCTGGCACAAAGTTTTAAGAGATATGGGACTTATAAAAAGTGATGAACCGTTTATGAATCTTTTAACGCAAGGTATGGTTACGTTGGGCGGAAGTGCAATGTCCAAATCAAAAGGAAATATTGTAAGTCCGGATGAAATTGTTTCAAAATACGGAGCAGATACAGCAAGACTTTTTATACTTTTTGCGGCACCTCCGGAAAAACAGCTTGATTGGTCCAGTGACGGAGTTGAAGGTTGTTGGAGATTTATTAACAGAGTTTGGAGATTACAAGAGCTTGTAAACACAAAATCTTCAGTTCCTGCAACCGATAAGGCTAAACAGGATTTGTTAAGAGCTATGCATGTTTGTATAAAAAAAGTAAGTGAAGATATATCCGTAAAACATCAATTTAACACGGCAATATCCGCGGTAATGGAACTTGTAAATGCAATGTACACATATAAACATCACTCAAATGACGACGGATTATCAAAGCAGGTTTATGAAACGATAGTGTTGTTGCTTTCACCGTTTACACCGCATTTATGTGAAGAAATTTGGAGCCTTTTGGGACACAATGATTGTGTATCTGTCGCACAATGGCCTAAATACGACGAAAAATATATTAAACAGGATACAATAGAAATACCTGTTCAGGTAAACGGTAAATTAAAAGGAAAAGTAAGTATTGATGTTACGGCAGATGAACAAACAGTAAAAAATATTGTGTTGAACGATGAAAAATTGAAGTTGATTTTTGAAGGCAAAAATATTATAAAGTTTATATATGTAAAAAATAAAATTATAAATGTAGTTGTGAAATAAAAATCGCAAAGCGATTTTTATAGCTTACAGGTTATAGCTGAAAGCTTACAAGTTTAAAACAATAAAATATCGTCCGTAGGACACCGAAAACTATAAGCTTTAAGCTAAGAAAATGCAAAGCATTTTCGACTAAGCTAAATGGAGATTCGTATGAAAAAATTATTTCTTTTGCTGCTTTTTACAGTAGTGGTTCTTGTTGCTTGTGCATCACCTTATGATCCGGCTCCGCAGTTATTACCTTCTTATGTAAAAAATGTTTATGTAAGACCTGTTGTAAATAACACAAATCAGTACGGATTGGAAGATAAATTTACAAAAGCGATAATAGACGAATTTATGAGAGACGGAAGATTATCAGTCGTAACGACGGAAGAAGAAGCTGACGGTGTTGTTGTTTGTGAAATAAAAAGATATGTGTTGCAACCTTTGACATATGATGAAAACATGGTTACCGAACAGTATAAATTATGGGTGTTGATAAATGTTTTTTTTATTGATAAGCACGAGAATGTTACATTGTGGGCAGAACCGAATATGGAAGGAATACAAATATATGCGGACAGTGTGAAAGGTGGTTTCGGCGGGATGACCGAAGAAGAAGCAAGAGAATATATTTGGGAAAAACTTGCAAGAGATATTGTTAAAAGAACAATAAAAGGTTTCGGAAGTACGGGCGGAATATCGGAAAGAAAAGTTCAAGATTAAAAAATTGCTAAAAACATTGTAATAATATAAAATATATTGTATGAAAACTAAAGAAATAATAGCTGTTTATCCGGGAAGTTTTGATCCGCCTACTAAGGGCCATTTGGATATCATTAGTAGAGCAGCTAAAATTTTCCCGAAAGTAGTGGTTGCCATTACGCACAATTACAATAAAAAACATATGTTTACCTTGGAAGAAAGACTTTCTATGATGGAAGAGTCCGTGTCTGAAATAAAAAACGTAGAAGTCTCGTCTTTTTCCGGCTTATTAGTCGATTATCTCGATAAAATAGATAGTTTTTGTATAGTTAGAGGTTTAAGAGCTTTATCCGATTTTGAATATGAATTTCAAATGGCTCTTATGAACAGAAAATTAAAAAAAGATGTGGAAACAATTTTTTTAATGCCGGAACAGGAATATACATTCTTGTCTTCAAGTATGGTTAGAGAAATTGCTTCTTTGGGCGGTAATTTTAAAAATTTTGTTCCGAATAATGTATACAAAAAAATAAAAGATAAGAGGAAACTAAATGTATAATTTAATGAATTTACTTCTAAAAATTGCAGATAGTAAAGCTTCTGATTTACATCTTGTAGTCGGCCTTCCGCCGATGATGAGATTGGATACATTAATAAGACCTTTAGGCGATGAAAAACTTTCTCCCGATGCGGCAAGGGATTTAATATATTCCGTTTTAAACGAAAAACAGATAAAAAGATTTGAAGAAAAAAATGAATTGGATGCTTCTTTCCCCGTACAGCATAGAGGAAGAGTAAGAATAAATGTTTTCAGACAAAGAGGTTCCATATCTGCGGCATTGAGATTTATTCCTCAGGCAACATATTCGTTTGAAGAGTTACATTTATCGAAAGTTATATATGAAATTGTAAATATTCAAAAAGGATTGGTTTTGGTTACGGGTGCAACCGGTTCCGGAAAGACGACAACTCTTGCATCTATGATAGACTACATTAACGAGAGAAGAAGAAGTCATATAATAACTATAGAAGATCCTATAGAATATTTACATTCGCATAAAAATTGTATAGTAAATCAAAGAGAAGTCGGTTCCGATACGGATTCTTTTGCAAATGCTTTAAAATATGTTTTAAGACAAGATCCCGATATTATATTGGTGGGAGAAATGAGAGATTTGGAAACAATAGCGGCAGCCATTACTCTTGCCGAAACGGGTCATTTGGTTCTTGCAACTCTTCATACTATGGATGCAGGTTCTTCCATAAACAGAATGATAGATGTTTTTCCCGGTAATCAACAATCACAAATAAGATCGCAATTATCACTTGTATTAAAAGCTGTTATGTCGCAGCAGTTGTTGCCGCATGCTTCCGGAAGAGGAATGGTTTTAGCAAGTGAAATTATGATAGTAAACGACAGTATAAAAAATATTATAAGAGAAATGAAAACGGAACAATTATATTCCGTTATACAGACAAGCAGACAATCGGGAATGCAAACAATGAATCAGTCTTTATTCGATAATGTTGTTAACGGTAATATTTCTCCGCAGGTGGCAATAGAATATTCGCCGAGAAAAGAAGAGTTGATAAGATTGTTACAAAGTACGATAAGCTAATGCATTAGGAGAATATTATGACTACGGATAAGAAATTATTGAAAGTCAATATTATAGAAGTAATAATTGCCATACTGATAATTCTGTTGGTTACTTTGGTTGTTTATCCTAAGTTTTTGGATATAATTCGTAAATCAAACGAAGCGGCAAGCATAGCAAATCTTAAGGCTTTAAGAAGTGCTATAGCTGTTTATTACGGAGAAAACGAAGGACATTTCCCGAGCGACAATATTGTTGCGGAATTACTTAGCGGGGATGGAAAATATATAGCGTATATTCCCGAACTATATTGTCCTCCATACAATAATCCTACCAATGAAATAACTACAAAACCTACCGGCAATTCCGGTAAATGGGCTTATCAGGTTGAAGATAGTCAAGACAGACAAGCCGGTGAAATTTGGATAGATTGCGATAAACCTGATTCAAAAGGTGTAATCTGGAATACTTATTAAGGTAAAATCATGTTTATAGAGATTTTCTTTTTGTTTATAATGGGCTTGGTTTTGGGTAGTTTTGCTAATGTGTGTATATACAGAATGCCGAGAGATATGTCTGTAATAAAACCGGCTTCACATTGTACAAATTGTAACGGTTTTATTAAGTGGTACGATAATATACCAATCATAAGTTATTTGTTTCTTAGAGGAAAATGCAGGAATTGCGGATCAAAAATATCTTTCATATATCCTGCAATAGAGTTTCTTTGCGGACTTCTGTTTGTTTCAATGTATTTTGTTTTCGGTTTTACTTACAGTTTGTTACCTTTTTGTTTGTTGGTTTTTTCATTGCTTGTTATAACCGCAATAGATTTTGAATTCCAAATTATCCCGGATGAATTTTCTTTTATGTTGATGATAGTCGGTTTGGTTACAAGTTTTTTTAATCCTTTTTTAGGTGATGTTTTCGGACAAAGAATATTAAATTCTTTTATCGGATTTTTAGCCGGAGGCGGCTCTTTATTTGCAGTTGCCGTTATAGGTAAATGGATTTTTAAAAAAGATGCAATGGGCGGCGGGGATATAAAACTTATGGCGGGTGTCGGTGCTTTTGTAGGTTGGGAAAAAGTGTTGTTTGCAATATTTATTGCTTCCGTTTTCGGAAGTATAGTGGGAATATTTTTAATTTTGTTGAAAAAAATTATAAAAAGACAGGAAATAGCATTCGGACCTTATTTAGCATTGGGTTCATATTTGGTTTTATTTTTACCGTCTCCGAATGTAATAATCGGTTATTTAATGGTTGCCGAAGAGAATTTTTTGGCAAAATATATTTTTTCTAATTTACAGAATTTTTAGGTAATATAAATATATGTTGCAAATAAAAAAAAGTAATTCTATCATCACAGCTTTTATTTTGTCTGTTGCAATGGTTGTATCAATCTTATCAAAATTTTCTTTTGTTTTTCCGATTCAGATTGTAATATTTTTGCTTGTTTTTTCTTTGTTTATTTATTTGGTAAATACAAATAAATTCAAAATAGATTTATATATAACCGCATTAATTGTTTTTTTTATAACAACTTGCTTATCATACATAAATGCCGATTTTAAATTGAATGTAAGAGATTATATTATAATTTTAAGTTCTGCACTTATGGCTGGATTTTCTTTTTCTTTTTTATCCGTAGAGTGGAAAAAGAAAATTTTTATTGTTCCGATATTTATTGCATTATGGTTGTCAATGATATTGTTTATAAGATTTCTTACAAATCCTCAGGGATTCTTTTACGGTGATAATTTCTATGAAACAATGGCATTGAATATAAATGTTATAGCTGGTTTTTTGGCTTTAATATATCCTTTGTTTTTTATCTATGTAAAAAACAAGCAAAATAAAAAAGCTTTTATAGCATTAACGATATTTGTTTTAATTGCAATATCTTTAACAAAATGCAGAATAGCGATTCTTTTATCGTATATTTCAACAATTATATTTCTATTCGAATATCGTAAAAATAAAATTATCAAAGCGTTAATAGTTTTATCAATTGTACTGTTGGTATGTTCGATAGTTTATGTTTCTTCTTTAAAATCCTCTTTTAACAGTATCGGAGACAGATTTGTATGGTGGAAAACTGCATACTTGATATTTAAGGAAAATGTGATATTCGGTTGCGGTTTCGGTAATTATATGGTTCTTTTTAAAACTTTTAGACCGGAATTAGTGGTAAATACTCTGTTTGCACATAACATTTTTATGCAACTGTTGGCAGAAACAGGTATTGTCGGAGTTTTAGGTTTTAGCGTTTTGTTGGTATCTTTTTACATGAAATTTATAAAAAGAATGAAAGAAGGGGAAAATTCTTTTTTTTATATATGTATAGCAACAAGTATAACATCTTTTATTATAATTAATTTGGTTGACTACAGTTTTTTTGTTCCGGCAAATATGTTAATGTTTTTTATTGTTTTTTCATCAATGTTTTATATCGAAACCGAGCAAAGAAAAAATTTAAAAGTTAATCTTTATATATGTTTGTTGATTTTTGTTATTGCGGTTTTTTTTCTGTCTAAACCTATAATAGCAAATAATTATTATAAAAAAGGTATTGATTCCTATGTGTCCGGATATTATAAATTATCAATAGAAGAATTTGAAAAAGCAATAAATTATGATAAAAAAAATCCGGAATATTATGCGCAAATTTCACGGGCTTATTTTGCTCTTTACCATAATAACAGAGGAGAACAAGGGCAAATTTATGCCGATAATTCTATAAGGTATTTGAAACAAGCAATAGATTTAAACAAATATTCGGCACAACTTAAAGAATCTTTAGCAGCCGTTTATTGGAATAATGATAAAAAAGAGGAAGCTTTGAAATATATACAAGAAGCCGTAAAATATGATAAATATAATCCTTATTATGAGGAAGAATATTATAAAATAAAAAATTCTTAAGAAAATTGAGGTATAGAGGTATAGAAGAATAGATGTATAGAAAAAGATATTTTGTCATCCCGCACTTGATGCGGGATCTCGTAGTTAGTCGTTTCCATACATCCATACTTCCATGTATCCATACCTCGGAAATTGCAAGGCAATTTCTAAGGGGAACTTATAAAAAAACATATTTTTAAAATTATCTTAGGCTGTTTAATAAGTTTACTGTTAATATATCTGTGTATCAGAAACATAGATTTTAAACAGTCTGTTTCTTTATTGAAAAATGCCAATATTTCTTTAATAGTGACAGGTGTTATTATATATATTTGCTCCTATCTCGTTAGAGGTTTTAGATGGGATTATATCCTTGCACCGTTAAAAAAGATGAAGATGTTCCAAAGCTTTTTTTATTTGGTGTTCGGTTTTTTTATGAACAATATTTTACCTTTAAGATTGGGCGAATTTGTAAGGGCAATCGTTGCAGGTAAAAAACTTGAAATATCAAGAAGCGGAGTATTTGCGACAATAGTTGTGGAAAGATTGATGGATATAGTTATATTTATAATATCATTCTTTGTTATAGCAATGTTTGTTCCGAACATTCCCAACTGGTTACAAAAATCTTTTATTGCTTGTACTGTAATTTTCGGTTTAATGTTTGTTGTTTTATTTTTTATGTCAAAAGATGAAGATAAATTTTTAAAATTGTTGTCTAAATTCCATTTGCCGTCGAAGATTAATGAAATAATAAAATCTCTTTTTCTGAAATTTGCAAGCGGTTTAAAATTTTTTCAAAATAAGAAGTTATTTTTTATCGTTCTTATAACCTCTATTGTTGTGTGGATAATAGAAGCTTATGCATATAAAACATTATTCGCCGCTTTCGGTTTGAATGTGACGGCAGTACAATGTTTGTTTGTTATCGTAACAACAGGTGTTGCCACCATGATTCCTACGGCACCGGGTTTCATAGGTGCAATAGAAAGCGTGGGAATGGTAACATTGGGCATATTCGGTGTAGAAGAAACTATGGCATTTACGGCTATGGCAGCAACACATTTTATAGAAATGATGGCTGTTTATGCTTTAGGTATAACAGGTATGATAAAAGAAAGAATTTCTTTTTCCGATTTATTTAGTTTCGCACTAAAACAACATTCGGAACAAGAGGAACAAAATGGAAAATAAAAAAAGTAAAGTGGTTGTTGTTATGCCGGCATATAATGCCGCACAAACATTAAAACAAACTTTAGATGCTATTCCCGAAGGATCTTGTGACGAAGTGTTGTTGGTAGATGATAATTCAAACGACGATACCGTAAAAGTGGCAAAAGAGTTGGGATTGAAAGTTATAAAACACGATAAAAATATGGGCTATGGCGCAAATCAAAAAACCTGCTACAAAACAGCACTTGAAATGGGTGCAGATATTGTTGTTATGGTTCATCCAGATTATCAATACGATCCGCGGCTTGTTCCTTTTTTGGCGGGATTAATCGAACAGGATATTTGCGATGTTATGTTTGCTAACAGAATAAGAACAAGAAAAGAAGCATTAAAAGGCGGTATGCCTTTTTATAAATATTTTTTTAACAGATGTTTAACGATACTTGAAAATGTTGTTCTGGGACTTAATTTGGGTGAATATCATACGGGATACAGAGCATATTCGAGAAAAGTTTTGGAAACAATAAATTTTGAAGCAAATTCCGACGATTTTGTCTTTGATCAACACATTGTTGTTCAAATGGCACTTGCAGGTTTTAGAATAGGGGATATTCCCGTTCCTACAAAATATTTTGCTGAAGCTTCATCTATAAATTTTAAGAGAAGTGTTCAGTATGGTCTTGGAATATTGTGGATATTAGTTAAATATATACTACACAAATGGAATATTGTAAAATATAGACAATTTGAAATTAAAAAATAGTAGATTAAAGCTTACAGCTGAAAGTTTAAAGTTTATTGTAAAAATTCACAGAGTGAATTGTTGATATTTATTAGAAAAATTTATTTTACAAATTTTTACCGAAAACTACAAGCTAAAAAATCCGCAGGATTTTTTACTAAGCTTTAAGCTATAAGCTAAAAATCGCAAAGCGATTTTTAAAGGAGAAAAGAATGGCTTACAAAATTACTTTAGTCAGAGGAGACGGAACAGGTCCGGAACTTACGGAAGTTACGGCAAAAGTTATAGAAGCAACCGGTGTAAAAATAGACTGGGAAGTTATGGAAGCAGGTGTAGACATTATGGAAAAGGAAGGGACTCCTTTACCGGATAAAACATTACAGTCGATAGCAAAAAATAAAATAGCATTAAAAGGTCCTATAACAACTCCTATCGGAACAGGTTTCCGTTCTGTAAATGTTGCTATAAGAAAAGAACTTGATCTTTTTACATGTTTAAGACCCTGCAAAAGTTATGTAGGAGTAAAATCAAGATTTTCGGATATAGATTTGGTAGTTGTAAGAGAAAATACAGAAGATTTATATGCAGGTGTGGAATTTCCTGAAAGAACGGATGAAGCAAACAAAATAATAGAACTTTCAAAAGGAAAAATCAGACCTGAATCTTCTATATCAATAAAATCTTTTTCCGAATTCGGGTGTGAAAGAATAGTAAGATTTGCTTTTGATTATGCGGTAAAAAATAACAGAAAAAAAGTTACTGCAGTTGCTAAAGCTAACATAATGAAATGTACCGACGGTATGTTTTACAGAGTAGCAAGAGAAGTCGCAAAAGATTATGAAGGTAAAATCGAATACGAAGAAAGATTAATAGATAACATGTGCATGCAACTTGTTCAAAAGCCCGAACTTTACGATGTAATAGTTCTTCCTAATTTGTATGGAGATATATTGTCAGATTTATGTGCAGGTTTGGTAGGCGGTCTCGGTGTTGCTCCCGGAGCAAATTTGGGTAAAGATTGTGCGGTATTTGAAGCTGTTCACGGTTCTGCACCGAAATATAAAGGTTTAAACAAAGTTAATCCTATGGCACTTATTTTGTCGGGAAAAATGATGCTCGATTATTTGGGCGAATTTGATGCGGCAAAAAGACTTGATAAGGCTGTTGCCGAAGTTGTAGCAGAGAAAAAGTTTGTTACTTACGATTTGGGCGGAACGGCAGGCACAAAAGAAATGGGACAGGCCATAATAGACAGAATAAAAAACTCATAAAAGTGTATATAAAAAGAAACGGAGAGATATTAAAATCTCTCCGTTTTTATGTTTTGTATAAAAATTTTAATTTTGTATAATACCAATATTCATTTTATAGTTTTTTTTGTCATTGCTAGCGTAGCGTGACAATCCATTGTCTGTCATCCCGCACTTGATGCGGGATCTCGTTGTTGTAGTTGTCGTTAATTATAAATTGTAAATTTTAAATTATAAATTGTCGTTTTAAGAGGGGAAATAAAATGAAAGTCTTAGTAGTAAATTGCGGTTCATCGTCGGTAAAATATTCATTGTTTGATATGGAAAAAGAACAAAAAATCGCTTGGGGACTTGTAGAATGTATAGGTCTTGAAGAAGCTTTTTATAAAAGACAAACAATAACCGTTCCGCAGGTAAAAACATCTTGTAAAGTTGCAAACCATTTCGAAGCTGTTCAAATAATAATAAAAGATTTATTGGATGAAAAAACAGGCAGTATAAAAGATATAAAAGAAATTGCAGTTGTAGGCCACAGAGTAGTTCATGGTGGTTATAAATTTTCAAAACCTGTATTGGTAAACGAGCAAGTAAAGAAAGATTTAAAAGAATGTTATTCCATAGCTCCGTTACATACCCCTCACCATTATGCAGGTATAGAAGCAGTTGAAAAAATGTTGCCCGGAATACCTTCCGTATTGGTATTTGATACGGCATTTCATCAAACAATGCCGGATTATGCATACAGATATGCAATACCTTCCGAATATTATGAACAAGATCATGTAAGAAGATACGGTATGCATGGAACATCACACAAATATGTAACACAAAAAGCAGCTGCAATGTTAAATATACCGGTAGATAAAGTAAATCTTATTACATGTCACTTAGGTAACGGAAGTTCCATTACAGCAATTAAAAACGGTAAAGTTATAGATACATCAATGGGATTTACACCTTTAGCAGGTCTTGTAATGGGAACAAGATGCGGAGATATAGACCCTGCGGTTATCGTTCACATATTGGCAAAATATCCTAAAATGACATCCGATGAATTGAACAACCTTTTAAATAAACAAAGTGGTGTTGCTGCGGTTTCGGGTATTGCGGGCGGAGACATGAGAGAAGTTGAAGATGCAATGCTTGCCGGAAATAAAAAAGCCGAACTTGCATTCAATATGTTATGTTACAGCGGTAAAAAATATTTATGTGCATATTACGGAATATTGAACGGAATTGACGGTATAGTATTTACCGCGGGTATAGGCGAAAATTCTCCTTTAACAAGAGAAAAAATGTGTGAAGGTTTAGATAATTTAGGTATCAAAATAGATAAAGCTTTGAATGAGCCCAGAAGCAGCAAAGAAAGATTTATTTCTGCGGCGGATTCAAAAATAAAAGTTATGGTTATACCTACAAACGAAGAATTGATGATAGCAAGAGAATCTGTTGAAGTCTTAAACGAAAATAAGTAAAATATAATAATGACAATTAGTAATTAGAAATTTTAAATTAGCAATTAATGTATTTTTTGCTTTGCAAAAAATCTAAAATTTGAAAATACCGAGATTACTAATTACTAATTGTTAATTGATAATTGTAGTTTTGGGGCTATAGCTCAGCTGGGAGAGCGCTTGCATGGCATGCAAGAGGTCAGGGGTTCGATCCCCCTTAGCTCCACCTTATAACGACCTTAATATTTTGGTTATAATTTTGCAACACAGAATCTTGAGTACCGCAAAGAGTACACATCGATTCTGTGTTTCTTCATTCTAACACAAAATCTTAAGGTCTTTAATGAACACTACAATGACGAATTTAAAATCTTGAAATCCTTTGAATGTTAAGAACAAAAATAGACAAATTTTTAATATTCTAATGAACAAAAATATAAACAAAAAACGGGAAGAAAAATCTCTTCCCGTTTCTTTATTATTAATTATAATTTGCCTTTCTTTTTGTCATCCCGTACTTGATACGGGATCTCTCTGTTCGTCGTCGTTTTCAATCTTCCAATTATCCAATCTTCTGTTCTTCCGTTGTCAACCCGTTTAACCAATTAATTATTTTATTCTTAACTTGTTCGTTATATTTTGAATCTAAATTATTGAAAGCTTCACCTTTCAAAATGTTTGCATTTTTAGCTTTTGCTTTAAAATCTTCAAAATATGTTCCGTAGTTGCTGCCTTGTGTTGAGAAAGGAACTACATTTTTGTTTTGGAAATCAAACTCTTTCAAAAATTCAAGTACAACAGGTGCTGCGGTATACCACCATATAGGTGAACCTACAAAAATTGTGTCGTATTCTTCAATGTTAGGAAAATCATTTACTATTTCAGGATAATTGCCGGAAGAAATTTGTTTTTTAGATGTTAAATATAATGCCGGTCCTTGTTTTATTTCTTCTTTCGGTTTAATTTCATAAAGATTTGCATTTGTTAAAGATTGTATTTGTAATGCAATATCTTTTGTGTTCCCCGATAAAGAATAATAAATAACAAGAGTCTTACCTAAGTTTGCGTTTAAATTTACTTTGGTTGAATATTTTGCCATTTCCGTTTTGTTTCTGTTTGATACTTTGTATAAATGTATTAAAGAAGAAACACCTGCAATTATTGCTGCAATCAGTATTATGTATAAAGCTATTTTCATAATATAACTCCTTAAAAATTTTTTTAATTATAGCATATTTTTTTATAAATAAATTTTGTAAAATATCAAAATATAAATATTTGCATGTGGGGGAAAATCTAATGAAAGTTCTGCTTATTAACGGAAGTTCTAACAAAAACGGATGTACATTTAGGGCATTGACGGAAATAGTAAATGTTTTAAGCAAAGAAAATATTGAAACCGAGATAATACAGTTGGGCTCTAATCCCGTAAGAGATTGTATAGGTTGTCGCGGTTGTGCACAAAACGGAAATAAGTGTGTGTTTAATGATGATATAGTTAATGAAATTATTGAAAAAGCCAAAACTTGTGACGGGTTCGTTTTCGGATCGCCCGTTTACTATGCTCATCCTTCAGGAAGAATTTTGTCTGTATTGGACAGAGTTTTTTATGCCGGCGGAAAATTTTTGGCATATAAACCGGGAGCGGCTGTTGTATCAGCAAGAAGAGCGGGAACTACAGCTTCAATAGATGTAATAAACAAATATTTTACAATAAATAATATGCCGATAGTTTCTTCTCAATATTGGAATATGGTTCACGGAACAAAAGCCGAAGACGTTGAAAAAGATTTGGAAGGTATGCATGTAATGAGAACCATAGCAAAAAATATGGCATGGCTTTTAAAATCAATAAAACAAAATGCTCATCCCGAACCGGAATCAAAACCGCTGACAAATTTTATAAGATAAAAAAGTTATTGACATTAGAGCAACTCTAAGATGTAGAATTATCGGAAATATAAAATGAGGTTATATTTCTTATGAAAAAAATAAAAAAAGAAACCCAATTGGACAAAACTCCGAAGTATACCGTAAAAGATGTCGCAAAAATTATGAATATTTCCGCATATACCGTTAGATATTACGATAATGAAGGCTTAATACCTTTTGTCTCGAGAACACAAAGCAATGTAAGAATGTTTTCCGATTATGATTTATCTTGGTTTAAAACAGTCCATTGTTTAAGAGCTACGGACTTATCCATAAATGATATTAAAAATTATATAAACTTGTGTTTAAAAGGTAATAAAACCATACCGCAAAGAGCAAAAATAATTTTTGACCAGGAAAAAATTTTAAAAGAAAATTTAAAAGAGTTACAAAAACAGATGAAAGTTCTTCAAATGAAGAAAAAATATTATACGGATCTTTTGAAGAATAAAACAAAAGATGTTTGGAATCCGTACAAATAGAAGAATATAGGGATAGAGGGATAGAGGGATAGAATGATAGAGGTATAGGGACGGCAAACTTTAAGCTATAAGCTATCAGCTATAAACTAAAAAATCGTAAAGTGATTTTTAAGGAGTAAAAAAAATGAAGAAAAAAGTTTTGGCATTATTTTTGTTGTTATGTTTTGTTTTCATTTCTTCCGGTAATGTTTTTGCGGAAAATGAAAAATGCGGAGATTTTACGATAGAAGAACTTGCACTGAAATTAGAAAATCATAGTTTGTTGGTATATCAAAAAGGTAAAATTTCTTTCCAAGATGAGCGTGGTATAAAACCGTTACTCATACAAATAAAGAAGAAAGGTTTAAAAAATGCCGTAGCGGTAGATAAAGTTATAGGTAAAGCCGCAGCTCTTTTAATGGTTTACGGGAAAGTAAAACAAGTTCACACAAACATTATAGCCAAAGATGCAATTCCCGTTTTTGAAAAATATAAGGTAGAATATTCTTATAATGAAATTGTAGATTATATTCAAAATGACAGAAAAGACGGTATGTGCCCTATGGAACAGAAAGTTTTAAATATAAATAGTCCCAAAAAAGCATACAAAATTTTCACAAAGAAACAGTAGTCGTTGCGGTTTGTTGTTTGCGGTTGCCGTTAAACTTTAAGCTATAAGCTTTAAGCTAAAAAAATCCGGAGGATTTTTTTTATGAACAGAAGAGAATTTCTAAAATTTGCATTATTTACAACAATAGGTGCCGTGGTGTTATCCGCATGTAAAAAAGTTACGACAGGAATAAAAAGTTATGTGGATAAAGTTTCTACAAAAAAATATAAAAATTTGGATATATCCGTAATAGGTTTCGGTGCAATGAGACTTCCTCAAAAAGACGGTGAACCCGATATTGAAAAAACACAAGAAATGGTAGATTATGCGATGGAACACGGCATAAATTATTATGATACCGCATGGTTTTATCATGGAGGAAAATCCGAACTTGCCGTAGGTGAAGTGATGAAAAAGTATCCGAGAAACAGTTATTATTTGGCAGACAAAATGCCGTTAAGAATATTAAAAGATAAATCTGAAGTTATACCTACGTTTGAAGAGCAATTGAAAAAATGCCGAACGGATTATTTCGACTTTTATTTGGCTCATAATATAAATAAAACCGAATGGAAAACTTTAAAAGAGTGTAATGTTTACGAACAATTGTTACAGAAAAAACAAGAAGGGAAAATAAAATATTTAGGCTTTTCTATTCACGATACTCCGGAACTTTTGGAAGAAGTTGTAAATACATATAAATGGGATTTCGTTCAACTTCCCATTAACCCTATAGATTGGAAAACAGTAGATGCAAAAAGGCAATATGAAATTGCAACAAAAGCAGGGCTTCCTGTCGTTGTGATGAATCCTTTGAAAGGCGGACAATTATCAACATTAAGTGAAAAAGCCGTTGATATATTAAAGAATGAAAATCCTGATGTTTCGCCGTCATCGTGGTCTTTAAGATATGCCGCAAGTTTACCTAATGTTTTTGTAGTGTTAAGCGGTATGACGGAAATGGAACACGTTACAGATAACGTTAAAACATTTACAAATTTTAAACCGTTAAGCGAACAAGAGCAAAAAGTTCTTGGTGATGCTATAGCCGCTTACAATGCTTCCGGTGCGATTTCTTGTACATATTGTCAGTATTGTACAGGATGTCCCGTAGGAATAGATATACCGAAAAATTTCTTAATGTACAACCAGTATAAATCAACAAACAGAAAAGACAGATTTGTTTTAGCATATGAGTCAATTAAAGAAGAAAGCAGAGCGGATAAATGTATAAATTGTGGAATATGTAAAACAAAATGTCCACAGAAACTTGATATTCCCAACTTGTTGAAAGATGTAGCGGATTTATACAAAGAATTGAAGCAATAAGTTATAAAATTACATTATAGGGTATAATAAATGTCTAAGAATAAAACAATATATCGGTTAAGATTATCGTTATCGGCAATAGCTTTAATAATTTCGTTTCTTGCATTTACTGCAACATTTTCTTTCTTTACAAAATTTTTTGCCATACAGTTAGGTCCCGGTATTGCAAGTTTGGTTGCTTCTTTTTCAATAACAGTTTTAATATCTGTTTTAGCAATACTGATTTTTACTTTTTTATTCGGAAGATTTTATTGCTCTTTAATTTGTCCTTTGGGAATATTACAAAATTTTATAGGATTTTTATCTTTTAAAAACAGTAAAAATTATAAGAATATGGCAAAAACAAGATATACCATAGCGGCATTAGTGTTCGGCGCTTTGTTTTGCGGGTGGGCGGTAGGATTTAAAATTTTGGATCCGTATACAAATTTCGGATTAATAGCATCAAGTATTTTTACACCGCTATATAATCTTATCACAAAAACACAAAATTATGATTTTACAATACCGACTTTGATAATATCTTTAATTCCTTTTGTAATATTAATCCTTTTGGTTTTGTTCAAAAGAAGATTTTTCTGTACCGCAATTTGTCCGGTAGGAACACTTTTGGGACTATTTGCCAAATATGGTGTTTTTAGGCTTAATATCGGGGAAAAATGTGTAACTTGCGGAGCTTGTTTTAGAAACTGTCCTTCCGGCAGTATAAACTTAAAAGATAAAAAAATAAATAATGAACTATGTATAAGATGTTTAAAATGTGTAGCTGTTTGTCCCAAGCAAGCAATAAGTTTCGGAACAGAGAATAAAAAACAAGCTTCGACATTTAACCGAAGCAGAAGAAATTTCATTTTAGGTTCCGTTTTTGTTTTGGGTGGTATTGCAACCGGTGTAGGCAGTGCAATAATCAGAGGAAAAAATTTTTTGAAAGATAAAATAAGGGCAATATTGCCGCCGGGAGCAGATGATTATTCGAGATTTTCTTCAAAATGTACAAGTTGTCAGTTGTGTGTTGCAGTGTGCCCGAACAAAGTTATTCATCCGAGAGATTTTAATCATTCTGTAATTTATATGGATTATTCGAAAAATTATTGTAAGTATGATTGTAATGCTTGCAGTTCGGCTTGTCCTACGGGTGCAATAAAAAAGATTACATTGGAACAAAAACAACATACAAGAATAGGTCTTGCAAAAATTAACAGAGATTTATGTATAAATTGCGGAATTTGTGCTTTTAAATGTCCGGTAAAAGCATTAAGTATAGAAGAAGATTCTAACGGAGACAGAGCATTAAAATATAATGCGGCCGTTTGTATCGGTTGCGGTGCTTGTCAGGTTTCTTGTCCGCACAAAGCAATAGAAATAGTCGGAATTGTTGAACAATCCAAAACTATATAAATATATGGTTCTTCTTTTGCCAGTTGCAGCTTGCGTCTGTCATTCCGCACTTGATGCGGAATCTCGTCGTTGTCATTTCCAATCTTTTAAAAACTTTTTACTTTTGTTGACAAAGTTTTTATAATATGTTATATTACTTACCGTTCGGTAGATAAAATTAATATTTTTTAGAGAATAAAATGAGAACTAAAATATTAAAAACAGCATTTAATTTAATGGGGAAAAAACCCGTAAAAGATGTTTCTATGCAAGAAATAGCTACTATATGTAATATAACAAAACCATCACTGTATTATTACTTTAAAAGCAAAGATGAAATTTGTTATACGATAGCAAGATATGTTTTGGATGATCAAAATAAAAGAATTAAACAATACATAGACCAAAAAATCTCTCTGAAAGATTTTTTGACTGATATTTTTCAAAAGACATATAATGCGAAGACAAAAAAATCTTTGGAGTTCTTTTTACATATGGTAGATTACATTAAAGGTGTTCCTTCTCTTGAAAAAAAATTCAAACCTTTAAAAGAAGAAAATGAAAAAAATGCGAAAGAACTTTTTAACAGAGCGGCCAAAAATAAAAGTATACCGGAAAATAATGTTGATCTTGCTCACTATTTGTTTGAATCCTGTTTGTATCATATTGTTTTTGCACCTATAAAAGATATAAATTTAGATCCGAAAGATATAGTAATGTCGATTTTAAAGGCAATAGATTATAAAAATTGTTGAAAAGCAATTTGTTTAAGGAGTTTATAAGAAAATGAAGAAGTTTTTGAGTTTATTCTTAACATTAGTGTTTAGTACAAATGTTTTTGCTGTCGATTATTCTAAAAATAATCCGATGAATACGAAATTGTTTGAAGAAATACAACAAAAGTCGGGAACGAAAATAACAATAAAAGATGCCGTTAAAATGGCACTGAAAGACAGTTATCAGGTTTATGCCGCAAATAAAATGAAAGAAATAAGTGATGAAGTGTATGGTCAAATGAAATCTTCATATTATCCTTATTTGGATTTTAATGCGAGTTATAACAGAGCATTGTTAAGAGCAAAAGCATTAACTAAAATAGATGGTGAAGAAAAAATGGTGGAAGCCACACCGGTAAATAATACATATACCGCACAATTACAAGCCAACTGGGTTTTATGGACCGGCGGTAAGGTAAAAAATACAAAAGAATACGGAAGATTGCAGGCTGAAAGTGCAAAATATCAATTGAGAGATACGAAAACAGCCGTTGCCAAACAAGTTACTCAATTTTGTTATTTAATAATTTATGCTTCCGCACTTGTTCATGTTCAGGAAACATATTTGGATATTGCTAATCAACATTTAGATGAAACAAAAGCAAGATATAAACAGGGATTATCGAGTAATTTGGATGTTTTAACTCAGCAAGTAAGAGTAGATAATATCGTTCCGCAGGTTTTACAGGCGGAAAAAAATGTTGAACTTGCAACTTTGCATTTAAGACAAATATTGGATAAAGATCCGGAAACACCGATATATTTAACTTGGACAGAAGAAGATTTGGCTCTTCCGAGCACAAAAAATCTTCAGCAATTGTACAATATGGCTTATGAACAAAGACCTGAACTTATAGTATCGAAATTAGCTGCCGATATCGCGGAAGCCAATTATAAAATAGCAAAAGCGGATCATTTTCCTATTCTTTCCGCTTATGGAAACTATGGCTACAACGGTTCCACGATAGAAGGACTTCCGGATGAAAATCATTATTATTGGGGCTCAAATGTAGGTTTACAGTTTTCTATGCCTATATTTCACGGATATTCGGTTTCTTCTCAGGCAAAACAAAAAGAAATGTATTATGAAAACGCAAAAGCAAGTTACGAAAATTTAAAGAAAAATATAAGAATACAAGTAAAAGAAGCATGGCTAAGTTTGGAAGAAGCCAAAAAAAGAATAGAATCTACAAAAGGTGTTGTGGAAAGAGCACAAGAAAATTTGAACTCAAAAATGTTGAGATATAGAAACGGATTAATAAGTCAATTAGAGTTAAACGATGCAATATCGGATTTGAACGATTCCAATTTAACATATGTTCAAGCCGTATATGATGCACATGTAGCTTTATCAAACTTAAATTATGCCGTAGGAATGGAGACAGAAGATTATGAATAATCAAGATTTAAAACAAACACAGAAAGACACCTCAATGGGTGCAATTGTCGTATGGGGAATTATTTTATTGGTAGCGGTTTTTATTGTTTATCAGGTAGCATTTAAAAAAGATAATGCGGCAGTTTTAGATACCGTTTCAAAGGATGTTTTTGTCGTTAAAACGGAACAAGTTCAAAAAAGAGATTTGAAACATCAATTAATAACATCGGGTAATGTAAAAGCTTTGGAAGAAGCCGTGTTGTATCCGAGAATTAACGGTAAATTGCAGAAAAATGTATTAAAAGAAGGTGACAGAGTTAGAAAAGATCAGACTGTATCTTTAATAGACAGAGATGAAGTCGGTGCTAAATATGAGCCTGTAGTTGTTCCTTCTACATTAACAGGTGTTGTAGGCAGAGTTTATCTCGATCCGGGTGAAAATGTTACTACACAAACACCGGTGGCATTGATAGTAAATCAGTCTGTATTAAGAATAAAAGTAGATGTTCCCGAAAGATATGTTAACGAAATTTATAAAGGACAAAGAGCTCTTCTTTCCGTTGAAGCATATCCCGATAAAACATTTGAAGCAAAACTCGACATTATAAGTCCGGTTGTGGATTCTTTAAGCAGAAGTGTTGCCGTAGAGTTTAAGGCTGATAATTCCAAAGGATTGTTAAAATCCGGTATGTTTGCAAAAGTAGATATTTCTTTAAAAGAAGTAAAAAATGTTTTGTCGTTATCCAAAAAGAGTATTTATGAAGATGAAGAAGGCAAAAATTATGTTTTGGTTCCTTCCGAAGATAAAACAACTGCCGTTAGAAAAGATATAGAAGTGAAATTTAAAAACAATAACAATTGGCAAATAGAAGGTCTTGAAGAAGGTGACGAAGTTTTGGAATTCGTTTACGGTATTAAAGACGGCAGTAAGATAGAGATACAACAGTAGGAGCTAAAAATATGCAAGAAAATAAAACTGAAAAAAGACATAGCGGTTTTGCCGCATTTTTTATACACAGACCCGTATTTACAATAATGATAAGTGTTTCATTAATGTTTTTAGGGTTTATGGGTTACAGAAATATGGGTGTAAGTATGTATCCGAGTATGGATATTCCCGTTACACTTGTTCAAACCGTTTTACCCGGAGCAAGTCCTGAAGAAGTAGAAACATCAATATCAAAATATATTGAAGAGGGTGTGAATGAAATTTCAGGCGTTGATGAAATTCATTCATACAATATGGAAAGTGTTTCAATCGTGTTTATTAAATTTGATATGGATAAAAATCCGGATGTCGGTATTCAGGAAGTAAGAGATAAAATCGAACAGGTTAAATCTAATTTCCCGGACGGAACAGAATCTCCGGTGGTTTTAAAGCTTGATATGGATGCTGCAGCTGTTTTAAATGTTGTTGTTACCGGTCAAAGAGATGTTATAGAACTTACCGAGCTTACTAAGAAAAAAGTTAAAGAAATTATAGAAAACACTTCCGGTGTGGGTTCTGTAAATATAGTAGGTGGTAGAGAAAGAGAAATACATGTTACAATAAATCCTTTGAAACTTTATTCTCTTCAAATTCCTATAACAAGTGTTACATCCGCTTTGGCTCAACAGAATTTTGAAATTCCGGGCGGAAAAGTAGAACAGGAACACAACTCTTACAGTTTAAGAATTTTAGGCAGAATTCCTTCAGTGGAAGATTTTAAAAATATATTTATTGCAACCAAAAACGGAGTTCCTATAAAACTTTCCGATGTTGCTGAAGTTGAAGACAGCGGAGAATATGAACAGCAAAGCACATTGTTGGACGGACTTAGATGTGTGACTTTGGAAATAACAAAACAAAGCGGTTCAAATACATTGAAGGTTATTGATGGTGTTAAAGAAAAAATTAAGATGATAGAACAAACTCTTCCTGCGGATATGAAAATCGTTGTTATGTCCGATCAAAGCGGCTCTATCAGAGCATCCGTTAATACGGTATTGGAACATCTTTTCTTAGGTGCAATTTTGGCAGGTATAATGGTTTTGGTGTTTATGGGATCTTTGAGATCTACATTTATAGCATTTTTGGCTATACCTATATCGGTTGTGGGTGCATTCCTTTTTATGAATATGAACGGCTTCACTTTAAACAGTATAACATTATTGGGGTTGACGGTTGCTGTGGGTATTGTTATTGATGATGCTATTGTTATGCTTGAAAATATTTACAGACATATGGAAAAATATAACAAAACTCCTGAAGATGCGGCCGTTGACGGTGCAAAAGAAATTACATCCACGGTTGTTGCAACAACACTTGCAATTCTTGTTATATTTTTACCTTTAGCATATATGGATGGTATGGTAGGAAGGGTTTTGAGCAGTTACGGTTGGACGGTGGTTTTTGCTATTGCTCTTTCCGGTATAGTGGCTTTAACTTTAACTCCTATGCTTTGTGCAAAGTTGTTAAAGAAAACGGAAGGGGAAAGTAAAATAGATAAAATTGTAAGCGGCATAAACGAATATTTGGTTAAACTATATATTCCTGTTTTAAATTGGGCTATTCATCATAAAATAATAATGGTAGTTCTTGCTTTCTTATGTATATTTGCAATATTTCCGATGATAAAAACCATGGGAGGTGAATTTTTTCCGGAAGAAGATTCCGGCAAAATTCAAGTTCAGGTTAAAGCTGAAGAAGGAACAAGTTATACCGATATTCAAGAAATTTTAGGACAAATTGAAACCGATGTAAGAAGACTTCCGTATATAAAAAGTATTTTAACGGTTGCAGGTAAAGGCGGAGACGGTTTAAGTTCTTTCTCCGATTCCGCACCGACAAATAAAGGTTACTTGGAAGTTGAACTCGAAGACAGATTAAACAGAAATAAAATAAGAACAAAAAAATATGCTCAAGTAATAAGAGAAATGATGAAAAAGTATTCCGGTCTTACAACTGCAGTTTTTGTCAGAAGTGATGGCCCTTCCGGCGGAAATAAAGCTGTTCAGTTAAGTTTATTAGGACCGGATCTTACAAAGTTAATAGGTTATGCTAATGCTACAAAAGATAAACTTGTTCAAGATAAACGATTTATAGATGTAGATTTATCCGTAGATTTGGCAAAACCGGAATACAGAGTTGTAATAAACAGAGATAAAGCCAACAATTTAGGTGTTAATGTTACTGCTGTTGCTGCTGCACTTAGAACAATGGTCGGCGGAGAAGACGATATTACAAAATATAAAGAAGGCGACGAATTATACGAGGTAAGAGTCAGAGTTGCCGAAACATACAGAAATACAAAAGAAGCTATTTCCGCACTTATGATACCTGCGGTTATTAACGGACAATCAACGGTTGTTCGTTTAGACAGTATTGCCGAACTTGAAGAAGGGTTTGGACCCAGCCAAATCAACAGAGCAGAAAGACAAAGAGAAGTTAGGGTTGAAGCTAACTTAAACGGACTTGATACAAGAACGGCAACAAAAATAATGCAAGATACATTTAACTCTTTAAATCCTGATCCTGAATATACAATTATGCAAAGCGGTATAGCAAAAGAAATGACAAAAATGTTTATTGCTTTCTTATTGGCCTTTGTTTTGGCATTTATATTTAAGTATATAATTCTTTGTTGCTTAATGGAAAAATTCACACATCCTGTAGCAATTATTATAAGTTTGCCGTTAACAATACCTTTTGCATTATTTGCACTTATGATAACACATCAAACATTGAATATATTCAGTTTGCTCGGTATGTTCATGTTAGTAGGTGTTGTTAGTAAAAATGCTATTTTGCAAACGGATTATACTAACCAGTTAAGAGCAAGAGGATACGGAAGAACAAATGCTATACTCCAGGCAAACAGAGTAAGATTAAGACCTATTTTAATGACGACATTAACGCTTGTTGTTTCCATGATACCTATGTTGATATCTAACGGAGAAGGTGCCGATGTTAGAAGAGGTTTGGCTATAGTTATTGTCGGCGGGCAGTTGTTATCGTTGTTGGTTACATTGCTTATGACACCTGTTACATATATTATTGTTGATTCTATTGGTGATTGGTTTAAACATAAAGTTTCCGGAACGCCTATTCCGAAAGATGAAGATGCTCCTGTTATTTTAGAGACAGTTCCCGAAAAATATTAATAATTTAAATCTGTAATAAAAAAACAGATGAGTTTAATTAAACTCATCTGTTTTTTTTGTTTCTGTTAAATATTTTATTTTTTCTGTGCAGTGTTGTTTTTTGCTTGAGCGGCAGCTTTTTCTTTTACGCTATCCGGAATATTTACTTTCGGTGCTTGCCCTTGCGGACTAACGGGCGGTCTCTGTATGTTCGGTATATTGGTAACGGGAGGTCTTTGTACTCTCGGATTTTGAATTTTTGGAATATTCGGAATTCTCGGCGGTGTTCTCGGAATATTTCTTGAATTAAAAGGTCTGTTTATCGCCGCTCCGGAAACTTTTGCCAAAGATTTTGTTCCTGCATAATAACCTATAAAAAAGCAGAGCAAAGAACAAACGATAACTATTATTATGCATTTTGAACAACATTTTTTTGAGTCTGTCGGACATTCTTGTTTTACATTTTCTTCCATACAAATCTCCTTTTTTTTAGTATCGTAAATTTACAATATTATATAAACTTGTCGTTTCAAAAATCAACTTTTTTATAAATTTTTATTTTTAATATTGCTAAAAAATATTGCTTTTGATAAAATATATATAAAGAATTTGCCCGATGGTGTAATTGGTAACACATCTGTCTCTGGAACAGAATAGTCCTGGTTCGAGCCCAGGTCGGGCAGTTTTGCTCTAGTCTGTTAAAGATTAGAGTTTTTTTATTTGCATTCGGTGGGAAAATGCTTATTTGGGAAAAATTCAGAAAAAATATTATTGATAATAAATTAGTCGTTTCCGGTGATAAAATCCTGCTTGCCGTTTCAGGCGGAGCCGATTCAATGGTTATGGCAAGTTTATTTTCTATGCTTACGAAAAGTTTAAATATAGAACTTGTCGTTGTTAATTTTAATCATAATTTAAGAAAAGAATCCGTGAAAGAAGCTAAAATCGTAAAAAAATATATTTCATCTTTGAATATGGAATGTGTTTTGAAAAATTTGAATACAAAAGAATATGCAAAGAAAAATAATATATCGGTAGAAACCGCAGGAAGACAATTAAGATATTTAGGCTTGGAAGAAGTGGCAAAAAAGTATAAATGCAACAAAATTGCTACCGCTCATAATATGAACGATAATGCCGAAACTGTTATCATGTGGTTGTTGAGGGGGACGGGAACCGACGGACTTACAGGTATTCCCATGACAAGAAAGATAAATAAAAATTTATCGGTAATAAGACCGCTGCTTCCTATATCAAGAGATTTAATAGACGATTATGCAAAGAAAAAACAGATTGATTTTTGTACCGATAAAACAAATTTTAAGTGCGATTACACGAGAAATAAGATAAGATTAAATGTTATTCCTCAACTTAAACAAATAAATCCTTCCGTTATAGAACATATATACAATTTGTCTTGTATAGTAAAAGATGAAACGGAATATTTCAAAAATAAAGTAAATTTATTTATATCAAAATATGTTAACATATCTAAAAATAAAATAGTATTGAATTTAAGAGCATTTTACAGACAAGAAAATATTCTGCAATATAAAATTTTAAAAGAGATACTTCCCGACAAAAAAAGAGCAGTCCAAATAAATAATATTTTTATTTGGTTAAAAGATAACGAATCTAAAAAATATATTATTTCAAAAATATGGACCGCAAAAAAGTTCGGACAAAAGTTATACTTTATTTCAAAATAGAATTTTAATCTTCTTTATATGTTGGTAAAGTTATTTTTACCGAAGTTCCTTTTTGTTCTTGGCTTGAAATGTCTATTTTGCCGTTATGCATTTCCGTTATTTGTTGTGCAACCGTAAGTCCCATTCCTACCGCTTTAGCTAATTTTGTTGAAAACATAGGGTCGAAACAATTTTCCAATGTTTCCGCATTCATTCCTTTTCCGCAATCGGATATAACGGTAACTATTTTATCTTCTTCAATATTCATTGTTATTGTAATGGTTCCCGAATTACTCATTGCGTCTTTGGCATTTTTTATAATATTTGAAAAGACTTGTTTCATCCTTTCCGGATCGGCATATACTTTTACGGAAACCAAACTTTGCTCGAAATTTATTCCGTCGATTTTGTTTTCTTCTATCGCTTTTATTATTAAATTTTGTAAATCACAAACGGATTTATTTAATTGTTTTACTCTTGTCATATCCAAAACTTCGGTTATTCTGTTATTAAGAGTTACAACTTCCGTCGCCAATAGGTCTAACATCTTTTTTTGAGTTTCACTTTCCGGTTTTACTGTTTTTGAAAGATAATATGAAATATTGGATATTCCGCCGACAACATTTTTTAAATCATGAGAAGCTACTGAAGCAAATTTAGACAAAACTTTATTTTTTTCGGCATTCAACTGCTTTTTTGTAAAAACATAAGTTTTTTCTTCCATAATTTTATTTTCCTAATATTTTATTTATTAAACCTATAACGTTTTCTATTTCAAACGGTTTTGTAAGATAGAAACAGCCTTTTTGTTTAACTGCTTCCAAGTTTTTATCGTCGTTCAAAATATAAACAGAGCCTATGTTCGGAAACTGCTCCTGCAGTTTATCGTGGAATTCAGCAATGTTTGTATCTATTTTTACATTAATCAAAGCCATGTCAAAGAAAGACTTATTAATTTCTTCAAATAATTTATCACAGTTTGGATAAGATAATAAATGAAAACCTTTATCTCTGAGATTGTTGCATAGAGGTTCAAAATCTTCGGAGTCCATATTTACCACGGCAATATTAAGTTTTCTTTTTTCTTTTCCCAATAAATCGAAAATTTGTTTTATATTTATAGGCTTATCAATAAAATCAACAATTCCCAAAGTTTGTACTTCTTCCATAAAAGTTGCATTTTGTTCTTTTTCGATAATGACTGTTTTGGGAATTTTTCCGAACATTTCTTTTAGTTTTTTCAAAATTACTAAAGTTCTGTTTTCATCTTCTTTTGAATTAATTGCAACAATTAAAATATCGGGTTTATGTTTAAACATAAAATCTATTTTTGCGGAATCGATTTCACCGGAAGCAACATTTAAACCGCAATTTTTTAAAGAATTCAAAAAATTTTGGTCGATATTCGCATCTTTATCTATTACCACGGCAAAAGGTCTTGATGTTATATCTTTTATTGTAGATAAAACTGTTTCTATTTCGAAAGGTTTGCTTAAACATGCAAAAGCGCCGGTATTGAGAGCATCCGTAATTAAATCGTTAAGAGCATATGCCGTCATCATTACACCTATAATATCGGGTTTAATTTTTTTTATTTCTTTAAAGGTTTCGTTTCCCGTTATCCCCGGCATTCTTATATCCGAAAAGAGAATATTGAATTCTTTCTTTTTTGCAAGTTCTATTGCTTTATATCCGTCTTCGGCAGTATCTACTTCGTATCCTTCCAATTCAAGAATACTTGCCAAAGATAATCTTAAAGAATCTTCATCATCTACAATTAAAATTTTTAATTTATCGGTCATAAAAATCTCCTATTGCAAAGGTATTTCTATTTTAAATGTTGTTCCGACATTCTTTGTGCTGGTAACCGTTATTTTTCCCTGATGAGCATCAATTATTTCTTTCACTATCGGTAAACCTAAACCTATACCTTTCAATTTTGTCGTAAACAAAGGTTCAAATAAATGAGATAAAGTTTCTTCCGTCATTCCGCAAGCATTATCTTTTATTAATATTTGACACATGTTTCCGTTTTTTCTTGTTATTATTTTTATTTCTCCGCCTTCAGGGGGCATGGCGTCTCTTGCATTTGTAATAAGGTTTATTAAAACCTGAGTGATTTTATCGGGGTCCATAACAACATCAAATTTTTCCAAATCCGTTAATAATGCTATATTTGTCGGCAGAGGGACCGCCGGTATAACTTTATCTATAAAAGAAATAATGTCTACGGATAATTTGTTCAATTTTTTCGTTCTCGAATAATCAAGTAAATCCGTTATTATTTTGTTTGCTCTCAATACTTCCGACGATAACATATTGACCATCTGTTTTGATTTGTTATCGCTGTATGCTCCCATTTTCGATAAGAAATAAGAAATGTTTTTTATCGCTGCTAACGGATTTCTTAACTCGTGAGCAACCGAAGAAGCAAGTCTACCGATAGTTGCGAATTTTTCCGATTTTATTAAATCTTGTTGTATGTTTTGAACTTTTTCCAAAGTTTCTTCCAATTCCTGACTTCTTTGTTCGAAAGCAATTTTAAGGTTCAGCAATTCTTTTTTTTCTTTGTTCAGTTCTCGTATATGTATTTCCATATCACTGGCCATGGAATTAAATGATGTGGCAAGTTCCCTGAACTCATCGTTTGAATTTAAAGGAACTCTGTAGCTTAAATTTCCAACAGCTATTTTTTTTGTTCCGAGCATTAATTCTCTTATAGGGTGGACAATTATTTTTACTAAAAAGAAAGACATTACAATTCCGGCAAGCACAACTATCAGTGTAATTAAAATTATGCTTTTTGCCATTCTTTCTATTTGATAATTTATTCTTTCAAGAGTAATACCTACTCTTGCGGCGCCTATTACGACTTCTTTTTTATTTGATGCTTTAATCTTTATTGTAGGAGTAAAATCTTTTGAAATTATGGGAACGATAACATCCAAAACTTCTCCTATATTCGGCAGTACGCTGACATTTTTTTGCAATTTACTTTTTTCCAATTCGGTTATTGTGTTTGTGTCCACTGAAAAAGATGCGAGAAATCTGTTAATATCTTCGTTTGAAATGTTTTCTTTTGATAAAATAACCCCGTTTTCGTCATAGATAATTGAATAGATTACATCTTCTTCTTTTAAATTGTTTTTTGTAAGACTCGCCAAAAATTCTCTGCTCGACATCAAAACTCCGTGTTCGCTTGATGTTGCCAAAGAATTGGCTAAAATAATTGCTCTGTTTTCCGTGAAATTTTTTAGAAGTAACGATTGGGCCGTTACGAAAAACCAAGTTAAGATTATGGAGGTGAATATTATTATGGAAGAAATTATAACTATGAATTTAACGCTTAATCCGAAGTATATTTTTTTTCTCATAATTTCTAACAGGCAAGTTTTATTAAAAGCCGACGAAAGGACTTGAACCTTCGACCGATGGTTTACAAAACCATTGCTCTACCAACTGAGCTACGTCGGCACAAATATCTTATGTGGTAAAGGATACAAAAATATTAAAATTTTGTCAATCAAAAATTTATTTGTGGCTTTAAAATTAAAAAAAATATACAATTGTAAAAATTATGATTGTTTTCAGGAGTTTTTGATAATGAATTCGGTAAAAAAAGTTATTTTGCAGGCGGGAATACTATTGCTTTTTTCAAATTTTTTATTTGCGGAGTTTACAATAGGTTTATACGGTGTAAAAACATCAAGCGATGTAATATCGGCGAAAGAAGCCGGTTTTAATTGTGTTCAATCCTATATTTCTTCTCCCGAAACAATAAATCTTCTTGCTGAAGAAGCCGAAAAAAACGATATTAAATTGGTGGTTTATCCGACAAAAATAATGTCTTCCAAATATAAAGAAGTCGCAAAGAGATATCCGATAAAAGCCTGGTATTTATTTGATGAACCAGATGTTTGGAACTGTTCCAAAGAAAAGTTGCTTTCATTGGAAAAAAATACAAAAAAAATGTATCCCGAAATTCAAACAACCTTTGTTATAGGAGAAGGGTTTACTAAAGTTCCGTATTATGATATTGCCGATATTTTGATGGTGGATTGGTATCCCGTTCCGCATTTACCTTTGGAAAGTTTCGGGGAAAATGTTGCTCTCGCAAAACAAGGACTTATAATGATGGGAAAGGAAAACAAAGAACTTTGGGCGGTAGTTCAACTTTTTGATTGGAAAGAATATAAACAGTATAGAAAAGATGAAGACAGAATAGGGCGTTTTCCGAAAAAGGAAGAAATAAGATTTATGTCCTATGATGCTGTTTTTAACGGTGCAACGGGATTGTTTTATTTTACTTGTTATTCGAACGGGAAACCTTTGTCGGAGTCGAGACCTAAAGAATGGGCAAAAACAACAGAGGTTATACAAGAAATGTCTTTTGTCGGAGAAATTGTCGATAACGGCAAAAAAATAGAAAATCCGATAGAAATAAAAGAACCCTTGAAAGGGCAAAGCTTTGAATACGGGGGAATAAAATATACATTTATAATAAATCCCACATCAAAAAGACAAACTTTGCCGTCTTTGTTTTTTCAACCTCAATTTGATGTTATGTATGAAAAAAGTACGAATATAAAGAAGATAATGAGAAAAACGAAAAACAATTTACAGCCGTATAGAGTTCTTGCTTTCAGATATGAGTAAATTAAGCTTGACAAAGTGCACATATTTTTGTAATGTTAATAGCTGTTAGTATTTATTAAAAAGAGGAAGGTGTAAGTATGTTGAAAAAAATTTTAATTTTTTCGATGTTTTTGTTTTTGGGAGTGACGAGTTCTATTGCAGACATAATAGTTGATGCAGAAGGAAAAATTCAAAAGTATCCTAACGGAAGTACATTGAATGTGTCTGCCGCAAAGAACTTATACATAGAATATTACGGAGTTAAAATCTTTGTTCCCAAAGGAGAAAAAATATCTTTAAGATTTTCCGATAAAGATGAAGATAATATGATTTACTGCTCCGGAGATAAATTTAATAATATAAAAATAGGCGATACGGCTTTGTCTTCGGAAGGTAAAACTTCTTTTGCAGTTTCTCAAGACGGAGATTTAAAAGTTGAAAAAGGTAGCTTGATAATAAAAGATAACGAAGAAAATGTTGCTATTTTATCTCAAGGTAATTCTCATAAAATAGAAACGGATTCTTCATCATCGGATTCTTTTATATCTTTAAGTGAATCTTCAAGTGAAAGTTATGAACAAATACAGAAAGACTTGGTATTAAGTCCTTCTGCACCAAGAAATTAGGAGTTGCAAAATGAAAAAAATAACATCTTTATTAGTATTAATGTTTTTAGTAGTATCGGTTGCTTATGCAGATAAGCCTTTGCAGTTTATATTTTCCGAAGATATCAGTTATGATGATAATATTTACTCAACCAAAGACGATAAAAAATCTTCGGCAATAAGTTCTTCTCAATTATTTGCAAAATATTCCGGCAACATTCCTAATTCCGGATTGAAAATCGGTGCAAATGCAAATATCGGATATAATGCATATTCAGAAGAACCCGCAAAAAATGATTATATGAATGCAGGTGCAGGTCTTAATATCGGAAACAGTAAATTTTCTTTGGATGAAAAGTTCTTGTATACCGCAGATCCTGCAACATCCGAATTAACGGAAAGAGCAAAAAGAATAAATAATACCGCATCATTTAGATTTAAAACATCTTTGGAAAAAATGTTTTCAATAGGATTTTTGGTATCCGATATTTTTGATAAATATATCGATGATGAATATAAGAGTTTAAATAGAAATCGTATAAATGCAGGTGCTCAATTGTATTATAATGTATCACCTAAAACTTCTTTCTATTTCGCATACTTATTTTCTAACATAAAATATGAAGACAATGAAAATTATGATTCTACCGGTAACAGTTTCAGTTTGGGTGTAAACGGTAATGTTACTAAGAAAGTGAAAGGAACCGCACAAATTTCTTATGATACAAGAAGTTATGACAAAGATATTGAAGGTATGGATAATGACTTTGGTATATTCGGTTACTTACTTTCTTTAACGTATGAACCTACAAGCAAAGATTCTCTTCTCTTAAAAGGTGAAAGAAAAATGGAAGAGTCTACTTTTGCCAATAACAGATACTATATATCAACGGAAGTCGGATTGGAATACAAACATAAAATACAACAAAAATGGACACTCGGTTTGTTAGCATCTTATGAAAATATCGGTTATCCCGAAACGGTTGAAAATCTTAACAGAACGGATGATTTGATAAAGGTAAAACCTTCAATAGAATATAAGTTTAAAGATTATTTGTTTGCAAGTATTTGGTATCAATTTAAGAATAAAGCATCAAATTATGAATCTGTTGAGTATTCCGATAATAAAGTCGGTATACAAATGAAATTATGTTTTTAAGAATTTAATTTGTTATCGTAAAGATTTAATATAAGACTTTTTATATTGTTTGCGGCTTTTTTAAATTTTTTACCTTCGAGAGATATAGGATCTTCTATATCTCTCGTTTTATTTGATACATATTCTCCCAATATGTATACTTTGTCGGAAAATTCCGAATATTTATCGGTAATTTCGTCATATTGATGTTTTGTCATGACAAAAATGAAATCGCTTGAAGCAATGTCTTGTTTGCTATATTGTATTGGTGTGTGATTGGTATAGGTAATGTTATTTTCAGCCAAAAAATCTTTTATCTTTTTCGGAACGGTAAGATAATCCAAAACATAAGTTCCTCTGGATATAACTTCAATATCGGTTCTGTTATCTTTTTTTAAAAGATATTTTAAAATTTCCTGCGAAATAAAACTTCTGCATATATTTGCATGACATATAAAACATATTTTCATAATAAAAGAATATATCAAATTTAAATTATAGTTTAAAGTATTATTTTTTATTGTAAATAAATTTTATTTTTTATAAAATAAAAAGGCTATGAATATTATAAAAGATATAGACGAAATAGTTTCTTTAGCACTTAAAGAAGATTGTGCATATAACGATGTTACCTCCAAAAGCTTGAATTTGGAAGGTAAAACCGCATCTGCCGTATTAATAGCAAAAGGCGACGGAATATTGTGCGGTGTTGATGCTTTTAAACATGTGCTTTTGAGATTAAGTAAGAATTTCAAATTTAAAGTGTTTAAAAAAGATGCACAGACAGTAAAAAAAGGTGATATTATATTAACCGTTAAAGGTCCTGCGGCACCTTTACTTGCAGGTGAAAGAACGGCATTAAACTTTATACAAAAACTTTCCGGTATAGCAACTACTACAAACCAATTTGTTAAAATAGTTAAAGGTTCTAAAGCGGGTATATTTGATACAAGAAAAACTCTTCCGGGTTTTAGAAATGTTTCAAAATATGCCGTTAGGTGCGGCGGCGGAAAAAATCATAGAATGAATTTGTCCGATATGGTTTTAATAAAAGATAATCATTTGGCTTTAATAGATGACTTAACTTTAAAAGTTAAAGAAATAAGGAAAAAATATAAAAAATTGAAAGTTCTTATAGAATGTGAACATGAACAACATGTCAGAAATGCAATAGCTGCAAAAGCAGATATCATAATGCTCGATAATATGAAACAAAAAGATTTGGTAAAAATGGTAAAACTTATCAGATCAAGTTCGACATCGACTTATAAACCTTTAATAGAAATTTCCGGCGGAGTAAATTTTAAAACAATAAAAAATTATGCAAAGCTCGGAATTGAAAGAATATCAATAGGAATGATTACTCATTCCGCACCGTCATTGGATATTTCTTTGGAAGTTGATGTTCATAAATAATTATCGGAAATAAACATGCCTCATTTTTATGTTAATCCAAAAGATATAAAAGATAAAGCTTTTATTATAGAAGACGAACAGTTTCACTATTTATCGAATGTTCGCAGATTTTCCGTTGGTGATGAAATAAATATTTTTGACGGGATGGGGAATTCTTATAAAGCAAGAATTGATAATATAGATAAAAAAAGTATGAAGGGAACAATAATATCTTCTAAAACTCTTATGTTGCCCGACAAAAAAATATCGTTGTACACTGCAATACCGAAAGGGGAAAGATTTGATTGGCTTATAGAAAAAGCGAGTGAAATAGGTGTATCAAAAATTGTTCCCATAATTTATTTAAGAAGTGTGGTAAAAGACTTATCCGAAAATAAAATAGAGCGATACAAAAAAATATCAATATCGGCAAGTTCTCAAAGTTGGCGGGCGGATATTATGCCGATAGATAAACCCGTAAAGTTTAATGCAGCGGCGGAAAAAGTATCAACAGAAAAAGATATATTAAATGTTTTACCTTGGGAAAGCGAAGAAGATAAAAATATTTTAAGTTTGTTGAATGAAAATAAAGATGTAAAGAATATAAATATTTTTATCGGTCCCGAAGGCGGGTTCGATAAAACGGAAATAGATGTTGCGTTAAAAAACGGTTTTAAAACGGTTACTTTAGGTAAAAATATTTTAAGAGTTGAAACTGCGGCAATAGTTGCTGCAAGCATTTTGACATCAATTTATAATTTATAATTTACAATTTATAATTAAAGTCGCTTAGCTAAAAATTATGTTTAAATTATTTATCTATACCTTTGGTTGTAAAATAAATCAGTATGAAAGTCAAATAATAAGAGAAAAATATTGTTTGAACGATTATATTTATGTCGATAACTTTGAACAAGCAGATGTTATCATTATAAATTCTTGTTCGGTTACGGCTCATGCCGATAAACAATGTGAACAGATAATAAAAAAGTTTCATACAAAAAACGACAAAGCAAAAATTATTTTAACTGGTTGTTTTGCTAAAGTTGCAAAAGAAAAAATATTACAAAAATTTCCTTTTATTGAAATTTTGTTAAAAGAAGAAGTTTTGAAAGGCAGTGAACAACGAATAAAAACTTTTGATAATCATTCAAGAGCATTTATAAAAATTCAAGACGGTTGTAACAGCTTTTGTTCTTATTGTATAGTTCCTTATGCAAGAAATGTTATGTGGTCAAAACCGGCAGATAAAATAATCGAAGAAATAAAAAATTTAACCGATATCGGTTACAGCGAAATAGTTCTTACCGGAATACATATAGGCAAATATGATAAAGGAATATCTTACCTTTTATCGCATATATATAAAAATATAAATAAACTTTTCAGAATAAGATTGTCTTCAATAGAGGTTAACGAAATAACAGATGAACTTATAGATATAATGAAAAACGAAAAAGAAAGATTTTGTCATCACTTACATATACCGATACAATCGGCTTCGGATACTGTTTTGAAAGATATGAACAGAAAATATTTGTCTAAAGATTTTTTAGAAAAAATGAACTTACTGAAACAAAATTTTAACGATATATCTATAACAACGGATGTTATATGCGGATTTCCTACCGAAACCGATAAAGATTTTGATATAACATACAACTTTTTAAAAGATAACGAATTTGCAAGGTTGCATGTATTTCCTTTTTCACCGAGACAGGGAACAAAAGCTTATTCTTTAAAGCAAGTATATAAAAACGGTCAGTTAAAAATAAGAACCGATAAATTATTAAATTTAAGTAAAGAATTGGAACAAAATTACTTTAAAAAGTTTGTGGGTACAAAAAGGAAAGCTGTTTCTTTAAGGGGAAACAAAGCCTTAACAGATAACTATTTAACTATAGAAAATATTGAAAAACATACCGGCATATTTGAAGTTGAAGTAAAATAACCTAATTTTCGTTTGACAATAAAATTATATTTTTATAACATTTCTTTTGTATTTATGTAGGAAAAAATAAGCAAGACTTATTTTAATATTAAATTGGAGGCAGTTAAAATGTCAGTAAAAGTTGCGATTAACGGATTCGGAAGAATCGGAAGATTAGCATTCAGACAAATGTTTGGTGCAAAAGGTTATGAAGTTGTTGCTATTAACGATTTGACAAGTCCTAAAATGTTGGCTCACTTGTTGAAGTATGATTCAGCACAAGGTGGATATTGCGGTAAATTCGGTGAAGAACCAAAACACACAGTATCTTATAAAGAAGCTGTATTGGCTGAAGATGGAAAAACAGTTAAAGAATTCGGTTCAATAACTGTTGACGGAAAAGAAATTACAATCTATGCAATTCCTAAAGCAAACGAATTACCTTGGGGAAAATTAGGTGTTGATGTTGTTTTGGAATGTACAGGTTTCTATACATCAAAAGCAAAAGCACAAGCTCACATTGATGCAGGTGCTAAAAAAGTTGTTATCTCTGCTCCTGCAGGAAACGACTTACCTACAATCGTTTACAATGTAAACCACAAAATCTTGAAAAAAGAAGATAAAATCATATCAGCAGCTTCTTGTACAACAAACTGCTTGGCTCCTATGACAAAAGCTTTGAATGATTATGCTCCTATTCAATCAGGTATCATGACAACAGTTCATGCTTATACCGGAGACCAAATGATTCTTGATGGTCCGCAAAGAAAAGGTGATGTTCAAAGAGCAAGAGGCGGAGCAATCAACATTGTTCCTAACTCAACAGGTGCTGCAAAAGCTATCGGTTTGGTTATTCCTGAATTGAACGGAAAATTAATCGGTGCTGCACAAAGAGTTCCGACAGCAACAGGTTCAACAACAATTCTTCACGCAGTTGTTAAAGGTAAAGATGTTACCGTTGAAGGAATCAATGCAGCTATGAAAGCTCAAGCTAACGAATCATTCGGATATACAGAAGAGAAATTGGTTTCTTCTGATATTATCGGTATGAGATTCGGTTCTTTGTTTGATGCTAACCAAACAATGGTTGCAAAAATTGATGACGATACATATCAAGTTCAAGTTGTTTCTTGGTATGATAACGAAAACAGCTATACAAGCCAAATGGTTAGAACAATTAAGTTTTTTGCAGAATTGAACTAATAAAATTGGTTTAGCTTAAATAGTCTTAATTTATATTGGGTTCAGTCTGATTATATTTAGTTGGCTGAACCCAATCTTCATAAGAGGAGAATACAATGTTAAACAAAAAGACTGTAGACGATTTAAAAGACATTGCAGGAAAAAAAGTTTTAGTAAGATGTGATTTTAATGTTCCTTTAAAACAAGGTGTAATTCAAAACTATAAAAGAATAGATGCTGCTCTTCCTACAATAAAGAAATTGTTGGAACAAAAAGCAAAAGTTATTCTTTGCTCTCATATGGGAAAACCTAAAGGTGAACCGTTACCGGAACTTTCACTTGCTCCTGTAGCAGTTGCATTAAGTGAGAGATTAGGTGTAACCGTAAAATTTGCAGATGATCCTAAAGTTACAAGCGATTCAACAAAACAAATGGCAAAAGATTTGAAAGAAGGTGAAGTTTTACTTCTTCAAAATACAAGATACAGAAAAGAAGAAACAAAGTTGGAAAAAGATGAAACTGCAATAAAATTTGCGGAAGAACTTGCAGCACTTTGCGATAACGAAATATTTGTTAACGATGCATTCGGAACAGCTCACAGAGCACATTGTTCAAATGTTGGTGTTACAAAATTCGTTAAAGAATCTGCAGCAGGATACTTGGTGGAAAAAGAAATTAAGTTCTTGGGTGATGCATTAAATGCTCCGGTTAAACCTTTCTTGGCTATTTTGGGCGGTGCAAAAGTTTCCGACAAAATAAATGTTATTGAAAATCTTTTAGGTAAAGTAGATGCAATTATAATCGGCGGAGCAATGGCATATACATTCTTAAAAGCTCAAGGATATAAAACAGGAAAATCTTTGGTAGAAGAAGATAAGCTCGATTTAGCAAAAAGTTTATTGAAAAAAGCCGAAGATAAAGGCGTAAAATTCTTGTTGCCTATAGACCATGTTATAGCAACAGCGGTAGACTTCGAAAAGAAAGAAGTTCCTGCCGGTGCAACGGTAAAAAATACCGACGGACTTGATATTGAAGACGGATTTATGGGAGTAGATGCAGGTCCTAAATCAATAGCAAAATTCAGCGAAATAGTAAAATCCGCAAAAACAATAGTTTGGAACGGACCGTTGGGAATATTTGAAGTTCCCGAATTTTCTAAAGGAACTGTTGAAATTGCAAAGTTGGTTGCGGAAGCAACAGATAAAGGTGCAATTTCCGTTGTCGGCGGAGGAGATTCCGTATCTGCGGTTAAGAAAGCCGGTGTAGATAAAAGAATTTCTCATGTGTCGACGGGCGGCGGTGCATCTTTGGAATTTTTGGAAGGTAAAGATTTGCCGGGTATAGCAGCCTTGCCAACAAAATAAAAATTTTATATAATCTTGTCCTGCATAATAATAAAAATTGTGCAGGACAAAAAAAATACTTGCAAGAAAAAAATTTTTTTGATACAATACAATAATTATGATACTTTATTACATTATAGTAACATTACATTTTATAGTTTGTGCAGCATTGATTGTTATAGTTCTTCTCCAAGCAGGAAAGAGCGGCGGAATGGCCGGTATTTTCGGTGGCGGAGGATCTGATCAGATATTTAGTGCTCCCAGCGGAATGGCATTTATAAAAAAGCTTACTGTAGGTTGTGCCATAGTTTTTATGGTAACATCTCTTACATTAACTTTGATGTCTTCAAGATTGAGCATGAAATCGGTTATTGATCAGGTTTCAAATATACCTATAGCTGCTACTCAGCAAGCGGCTGGTGAATAAAGCAGCAGGATTGCTGGGGTGGCGGAACTGGCATACGCGCACGCTTGAGGTGCGTGTCCTTAACCGGGTACGGGTTCAATTCCCGTCCCCAGCATATTAAAGGAAATTTGCGGGCATAGCTCAGTGGTAGAGCGTCTCGTTGCCAACGAGAATGTCGTGGGTTCAAGTCCCATTGCCCGCTCTTGAATATAAAATCAAAATTCAGTCGAAAGACTGAATTTTTTTTGTCTTAATGTTTGTAGTTTAAGATTTTTATTGAAAGTTCGAATGAATTATTTCTTGAATAGTAGGAAAACCTTTTTTATTAAAAGGAATATAATACAAAGAGGCAATTCTATTAATATTGCGAAATACATATAAATATTTGTCTTATAATCTTTTATAAAATTGAAAAAACTGTTTACTTTAAAGAAATGATTTTTAGAAGTTAAATTAAGAGCCAACATAGGAATTAAAACTTTAATCAATACTTTTCTTTTTTCCTTTTCATAGGACTTTTTTGATATCAATCCCTTGTTTAGATAATATTCATATATTTCTAAATATTTTTTTCCGTGAACATTAAAAGCATCTACGGTTCCTTCTTTTTTTATTCTGAAAGGATTATAAAAGTTTTTAATATAAACAGTTGCCATTTTATGCTTGTTTAATATATCTAATGTCCAATCCACCTGCATAAATTGGTTGTGTAAAAATCTATCTTTGTTTTCTATTAATTCAAAATGTTCCTTCCAACAGCCGAAGTTTGCAATCCAAGTGGAAGCTGTTGAAATAGAGTTAATAAAATTATCAATACTGTTAAAAGAAAATTCTTTTAGCGGATCTTTTAAATTAAATAACTTTTTTATATTCTTAGAAATTTGATTATGAATCAAAGAGTGAAAAAAAATAGGAGTTTTTTTGTCGATATTTTTTTCTATTTTGTTTAATATAATTTTTAAAGTATCCTGTTTAAAACCTACTATATCGTTGTTCAATTTTAAATATTCACCCGAACCTAAAGATAATGCTTCTATAAAATTTCTATCTGCAAAATCTGTCGGTGTCGTTCTTTTAAAATAATAAATGTTTTTATATTTGTTAGTCCATTCTTTTATAATTTCGGATGTATCATCTGTTGAACAATTGTCGGAAATAACAATTTCAACATCTCTTTCATTAAATCCGTCACTTTCAACAATAGATTTAATTGTTTTAATTAAATATTTTGAACGATTATATGTTGGAATACAAATTGACAATAACGGTTTGTCCGGCATAAGAAATCTCCATCTAATATTCAAGTAAGATATATGCTATAAAAAATATTAACAATTTACAATTTTTTATATATAATTAAATAATATTATTATAATATTCCGGGAGATAAAATGAAAGTAGTTATTTTGGCCGGTGGTTTTGGAACAAGATTGTCGGAAGAAACAACTTTAATACCTAAACCGTTAGTGGAAATAGGCGGAAAACCTATTTTATGGCATATAATGAAAATTTATTCCTATTACGGGTTCAACGACTTTATTATTCTTACCGGATATAAATCACATTTAATAAAAGATTATTTTATAAATTATTATAATCGTTATTCCGATATTACGATAGATATGTCGACAAATTCCGTTGAAATTCATAAAACATATACGGAGCCGTGGAAAGTTACCATTTTATATACGGGTCAAAATACAATGACCGGCTCAAGAATTAAAAAAGCTCAAGAATATATCGGCAAAGAACAATTTTTGTTAACTTACGGAGATGGTGTTGCCGATATTAATATACAAGATTTAATAAAAGCGCATAATAATTCGAAAAAAATAATTACCATGACGGCAGTTCAACAAACCGGCAGATTCGGTGCTTTAGTAATAAAAGATAATAATATGATTACATCTTTTATGGAAAAGCCAAAGGGCGAAGAAAGTTGGATTAACGGCGGTTTTTTTGTTTGTCAACCTGAAGTTTTTAATTATATTCCTAATAATGATGATAATATAATTTTTGAAAGAGCTCCTCTTGAAAATTTAGCAAAAGATAATCAATTAAATGCTTTTAAGCATTTTGGTTTTTGGAAACCTATGGATACGTTAAGAGAAAAAGAAGAATTAACCGATATGTGGCAAAAAGGAAAAGCTCCTTGGTCGGTTTGGCTTAACAAAAAATGACGATGTTTAATAATATATATAAAAATAAAAAAGTTTTAGTTACAGGTCATACCGGTTTTAAAGGCACTTGGCTTTGTTTGTGGTTGGAAATGTTAGGTGCAAAAGTCATAGGTTATTCAATTGATATTCCTACCAAACCTTCATTATTTGAATTAACAAAACCGAAATGTGTTGATATCAGAGCAGACATAAATGATTTTAAAAAATTAAAATCCGTAATAAAAAAATATAAACCGGAAATAATATTTCATTTGGCAGCACAACCGTTGGTAAGATTATCTTATGAAGAAACTCTAAATACTTTTAACACAAATGTCATAGGAACAGCAAATGTTTTAGAAGCAGTAAAAGAAAATAAATTCGTTAAAGCCGTAGTTGCGATTACAACCGATAAAGTATATCTTAACAACGAAACAGGAAAAGCATTTAAAGAAACAGATTCTTTAGGCGGTTACGATCCTTACAGTGCATCGAAAGCAGCTTGTGAAATAATAATTTCTTCCTACAGAGATTCTTTTTTCAATATAAAAGATTACGGCAAAACACATAAAACACTAATAGCTTCGGCAAGAGCAGGAAATGTTATCGGTGGCGGAGATTTTGCAAAAGACAGATTAATACCTGACTTTATTAAAGCCGTGCTTTCCGCTAAAAAACTGGAAATAAGAAGTCCGCAGGCAATAAGACCATGGCAGCATGTTTTAGAGCCTATTAGCGGTTATTTGATGTTAGGTGCGAATTTATTAAATGGTAAAAAACAGTTTGCAACCGCTTGGAATTTCGGACCCGAAAAGAAAGATACAAAAAACGTGGAACAGATAGTTAGAATTTTATGCAAAATTTTTCCCGGTGCTAAATATACTGTAACCAAAACCAAACAACCTCACGAAGCACATTATTTAAAATTGGACATATCAAAAGCAAAAAAAGAGTTGAAATGGGTTCCGAGATGGAACATAAATACTACTCTAAACAAAATTGTAGATTGGACAAAATCATATCAACAAAAAAAAGACATGAAAAAAGTTTGTGTTGAACAAATAAAAGAATTTTGCAAAACAAAAAAATGTTGAAAATTTTTGGAAAAAAATATGAATAAAAACGATACATTAAGAAATTCGGTAAAAAAAGCAGCAGGTTGTTATTTTAAATTTAATAAGCCAAAAAGAGATTTGAAAAAATATATTCC
>NZ_DGIC01000009.1:0-239370 GCF_002392975.1 Candidatus Ruminimicrobiellum ovillum | reverse complement strand
GATATGTGGCTTACCACCGGCAGATTTAACGATGAATTCGAAAAAAGTTTTGCAAAGTTTTTAGGTGTAAAGTATGCACTTACAACAAATTCCGGTTCAAGTGCAAATCTTTTGGCACTATCGGCATTAACATCTTATAAACTTGGGGAAAAACAAATAAAAAAAGGGGATGAAGTTATAACAGTCGCTTCCGGTTTTCCTACTACAATAAATCCGATAATCCAGTTGGGACTTGTTCCTGTGTTTGTAGATTGCAAATTGGAAACTTGTAATATTGATGAAAATAAAATCGAAGAAGCAATAACAAAAAAAACAAAAGCAATATTTGTTGCTCACACGTTGGGTAATCCTTTTAATTTAGATAAAATTTTAAAATTATGTAAAAAATATAATTTGTGGCTTATAGAGGACAGTTGCGATGCTTTGGGAGCATTGTATAAAAAACAAAAAGTCGGGACTGTAGGTCATATAGGAACTTTCAGCTTTTATCCTGCACATCATATAACTATGGGTGAAGGCGGAGCTGTTGTAACTAACGATTCTCTGTTGTATAGAATAATAATGTCTTTCAGAGATTGGGGAAGAGATTGTTGGTGTAAACCTGGGAAAGATAACAGTTGCGGAAAAAGATTTTCTATGCAATGCGGAAAACTTCCGTTCGGGTACGACCATAAATATACATATTCTCATATAGGTTACAACTTAAAAATAACGGATTTTCAGGCAGCGGTAGGTTTAAGTCAATTAAAAAAACTTCCTAAATTCTTACAGAAAAGAACACAAAATGCAAAATATTTAATGCAAAAATTAAAAGATTTGAAAAATTATTTTATATTTCCGAAAATTGAAAAAGGAACAGAACCGTCTTGGTTTGGACTTTTATTAACAGTAAAACAAAATAATAAATTTACGAAACAACAACTTGTTGAATATTTGGAACAAAACGGAGTAGGAACAAGGCAGCTTTTTGCAGGGAATATTTTGAGACAACCGATGATGACGGAAAATAATGTTCCTTTAAAGATAGGCAAATCTCCTTTGTTGATGTCAAACAAATTAACCGAAAAAGAATACAAAAAGTTACCCAATACGGAATACATAATGAACAACACTTTTTGGGTAGGTGTATTTCCCGAACTCGGTAAAAAAGAAATGGATAAAATTTCGGAATTGATACACAAGTTTGTAAGAGAAGGAAATTAATAAAAAATATTTAAAAGTATATAAAAAAAGTGTTTTTAGAGAGTTAAAATGAGTATAAAAGATGATTTAGAGTTGATAATTATTACATATAATAGGGCTGAAAGTTTAAAAAAAACACTTAAGGAAATTTTATCTAATAGTTGTCCTGTAAAAGATTGTAAAATAACAATATTAAATAACAACTCTACGGATAGCACACAAGATATTTGTAATGAATTTAGTAGTAGATACAAAAATGTTTCAGTTATTAAAAATAAATATAATGTGGGTGGAAATGCTAATATTGCCAAAGCCATTGAATTTGCAAATAAAAAATATTTTTGGATATTAGGTGATGATGATTACTATGATTGGCAAAATTGGAAAGAAGTTGAAGATGCCATGATTGAAGATCATGATTGTATAGTCATTGCTCAAATATTTGTCAATCCAACATTCGAAGATAGAATAAAACAATGCGTTTTCTTATCTGGTTGTATTTATAAAACATCAATTATAAATAGTGAAGTTATGAGAAATGTATATGATTCAATAAGTAGTTATTGCCCGCATGCACCACTTTTTTGCAAGGTAATAAATGATAAAAATAAATCGTTCTATTATCTAAAAGGAAATCCTGTTGCAATTTATGGAGGTTGGGATGCTGGAGTTGATTCCTCTTATACAAGAGGAAATATTCCAAGCGAATTATACCCTGTAAAATCCTTTTTTGCTGCGATTTTTAATTGTATGTTATTAATTAAAGATGATAAATTGAGACTTAATATTGTTAAGAGTTGGTTGACAGAAGATTCAGATAAATCTCAGGGTGTAAAACATAAACATACCGATCCTATAGTAAACGTTGTTTTTCGTGAAATTGCACGTGGAATTATAAAGGAGAATGGCTTTTTATTACAGAATATTATGAGTTATTTTTGCTTTTGTTCAAGTTTTATAATGAGACTTGAAATTATTCTGTTTGTTTTAGTAAGTTTTATTTTTCTATATTTGCCTCTTAAGATAATAAGTATGTTCAATGGTAAGAAAAAATATAATTTTTGGAGAATAAAGTAAGTAAATGTATTTATTATATATGCATAGTCTTGTATGTAAGCAGAAAAATTTAGGATATACTTATGCAAATAAATATTTGTTTTGCTACCGATGAAAATTATTTGAAATATATGGCGACAGCAATGGTTTCCATATTACAAACAGCAAATAAAGGTGATGAATTACATTTTTATATTCTATGTGATAAAGTTTCTAATAATTCAAAACAATATATTAATTCATTAAAAAAATTCAAAGACTTTGGAGTTGAATTTTTAGATGTTGATATAAAAGATTTTATTTCTTTTCCTGCTGGTGGAAAACATATTTCAAATACAACATATTTTCGTTATAAAATATCTGAGTTATGCCGTGATATTTCAAAAATAATATATCTTGACTGTGACGTTATCATAAAACAATCTCTTGCAGAACTTTTTGAAACAGATATAAAAGATTATTATTTAGCCGGGGTAGAAGATATAGGATATTATTATTTAAGACAATATAATCCCGAATTTATATATAAGAGTAGTTTTTATATTAATGCCGGAGTTCTTTTAATAAATCTTAAACGCTGGAGACAAGATAAACTATATAACAAACTGATGGAATTTACAATTAAAGATGGAGATAAAATTAAAATCGGTGATCAGGATGTGATAAATGCTGTTTGTAGTGGGAAAATAAAAGAACTTGATTATAAATGGAATGTTCAAGATAGTTTTTATCGCTCAACTCCCGAAAGAAGATATAATCCTAATCGTAAAAAAATTATTCAAGCAGCTAAATTTCCGGCTATTATCCATTATACTTATAAGAAAAAGCCATGGAATACTATGTCGATGCCACGAACCAAAGATTGGCTTTATTTTGACTATTTAAGAATTGATAAGGTTTGGAGTTTAAAATTTATTAATGATTATTTTATAAGCACTGTGTGTTGTTGTTTCTATTATTTAAAAAATTTTATTAGATTTATTTTAGATATAAGAACAATAAAATATGAAAATGATTATAGGAAAGTTAAAATTTTATTTTTTAAAATTAAAAGGAAAAAATGAAAACAATATTATTAACCGGTTCAGGCGGATTCATAGGCAAGAATTTAAAAGAATATTTAAAAGATAAATATAACCTTTTAACTCCTCGCAGTTTTGAACTTAATTTAATAAATTCAGATGAAGTTAAAAAATATTTCGAAAAAAATAAAATCGATTTTGTAATTCATTGCGCATCGGTCGGCGGTGCAAGAGATGTTCAAGATAAAGATACAACCATTGAGGATAATCTTGCAATGGTTGATAATATTTTAAAATATAAATCCGATGATACTCAAGTTATTTTGTTCGGTTCCGGTGCAATGTACGATAAATCAAGAAATTTACACAAAGTTAAAGAAGAAGAAATAGGTAAAGTTATACCTGAAGATTTGTATGGTAGATCGAAAATGTTGATTGCTGAAAAGATTAAGGAAAGAAGAGATTTTTTAATGTTAAACATTTTCGCTTGTTACGGATACGGAGAAAAAGAAACCAGATTTCCTACCTATGCAATTAAAAGTGTTATTGACGGTAAAAATATAGAAATAAATCAAAATGTTGTTTTCGATTATCTTTGGGTTGAAGATATGGAAAAAATTGTTTATTACTTTATAGAAAACGATGCTAAAAACAATATAATAAACATAACACCATCGCAAAGTATAAGTCTTTTGGAAATAGCCGAAATAGTTAATGCTTTTGAAAATAATAAAGTAAATATAACTATAAAAAACAAAATTATGAATAATGAATATACCGGTGATAATTCTGTTTTATTATCGGAAATACAAAATTTAAAATTTACCGACATTAAACAAGGTTTAAAAAAATTATATAATTATTATAAACAAATAAAATAGAATAGGATATAAAAATGAATAATTTAGAAAAGAGAATGGTTCACACGTTAGAAAATTTAAGGCAAGAACACAATGTTATCGGTGTTAAAGCGGAATTTGAGGCTGAAGGCACAAGAATGGAAGAAGCTTTAAGGTTAAAAGAAGTTGTAACAAAAGCGGGCCTTGAATTAACAATAAAAACAGGCGGATGTGAAGCTATAAAAGATATGTATGATGCAAGAACTATAGGTGTGAACACGATAGTTGCTCCGATGATAGAAACCGCTTATGCCGCAAAAAAATATGTTCAAGCAACAAAATTTGTTTTTCCGGAAGAAGAAAGGCAAGACATATCTTTCTATATGAACATAGAAACAATAACCGGTTTTAATAATTTGGAAGATATATTAAAATCGAAAAATTCCGGTGATATAAGCGGTATAGTTTTGGGTAGAGTAGATATGACCGGTTCCATGGGATTAACCAGAGAAGATATCAATTGTGAAGAAATATTTGAAATTGCAAACAAGATGGCTGCATTGTGCCAAAAATATAATAAACAGTTTATTATCGGCGGCGGGGTGTCTTTCCATTCAATGCCGTTTTTCAAAAGATTACCTAAAAATTCTTTATATAAATTTGAAACAAGAAAAATAGTTTTCGATGCACAGAAAGCATTTGAAGATAAAAACATAGATAAAGGAATTTTAAAAGCTGTAGGTTTTGAGTTGATGTGGCTTAAGAATAAAAGAAAATTCTACGAAATGATATATAAAGAAGATGAAAAGAGAATTGTTATGCTTGAAGACAGATATAAAAAGTTGATAGAAGAAACCGGAGTAAATGTTGAAGCGATTTAATGAGTACGACAATTTTATTTTCGATTTTGACGGAACTTTGGCAGATACCGCAGATGAAGTTTTATCTTGTATAGAAAAAGCTTTTAACAAATGTAATGTTTCTTTTGATAAAGAGAGATTAAATCCGTCCGTTATGGGACCGTCTTTAGCGGAAATAGCAAAAATAGTAAAGCCCGATTTAACGGATGAAAATATTGTAAACAACATAGTTTCGGAATACAGAAAAATTTATGATTATGATGAAAAAGATATAACGAAATTATATGACGGTATTAGGGATTGCCTGTTATATTTGAAACAAAATAACAAAAAAATATTTATTGCCACAAACAAACCGAAGATTCCTACATTGCGATTAGTAAAAAGTTTAAATATAGATTTTTTCGACGATGTTTATATGGTAGATAAATACGACGATAAAAAATTGACAAAGCAACAAATGATAGAAGAGATAGTTTCAAAATATAATCTGCCAAAAGAAAAAACTATAATGGTTGGCGATTGTTTAAGCGATATTGAGGCTGCAAAGAAAGCAGGAGTTTTATCGCTTGTTGCTTTGTGGGGATACGGAGCAGATAAAAAAGCATTGAAAGATAAAGCTGATTTTTGTTTAGAGAAGATAACAAATGATTAAATTGTCCGATTATGTAGCTAAACGATTAAAAGAAGTTTATAAAGTAAAAACTGTTTTTATGGTTTCCGGCGGCGGTGCCATGCACTTAAATAACAGTTTCGGTAAATATATTCATTATGTTTGTAATCACCACGAACAGGCATGTGCGATTTCTGCGGAAGGTTATGCAAGAGTAAACAGAGAACTTGCGGTTGTAAATGTTACAACAGGTCCTGGGGGACTTAATTGTTTGAACGGAGTATTCGGACAATGGACAGACTCTGTTCCCGTTTTATATGTTTCCGGGCAAGTTAAATATTCAACAACGACGGCAAGTTGCCCTAATATAAAATTAAGACAGCTCGGCGACCAGGAAGTTGATATTATAAGTGTTGTTAAACCGTTAACAAAATATGCCGTTATGGTTACCAATCCCGACGAAATAAAATACCATTTGGATAAAGCAATTTACGAAGCGACTCACGGAAGATTCGGACCTGTGTGGCTTGATATCCCTATGAATGTCCAATCTGCTATGATAGATGAAAAAATTTTAAAAGAATTTAAAGAACCTAAAATAAAAAACGAAAAAATAAATATAGATAAAATAATTGAAAAAATAAAAAAATCCGAAAGACCTCTTATTGTCGCAGGTCACGGTATAAGATTATCGGATACACAAAAAGAATTTTATAAGTTAATTGAAAAATTAAAAATTCCCGTTGTTACAACATTTAACGGCTTTGATTTGTTGGAAACAAAAAATAAATATTATATCGGAAGAATAGGTACTGTGGGGCAAAGAGCCGGAAATTTTGCATTACAAAATGCCGATACGATTTTATTTTTAGGGACAAGAAATAATATCAGACAAGTAAGTTACAATTGGGAAAATTTTGCTAAAAATGCTTTTAAAATAGTTGTTGATATTGATAAAGACGAATTAAGAAAGCCTTTTGTAAAACCGAATTTAGCAATAAATACCGACTTAAAATTTTTTATGCCGCAGCTTTTGGCAAAAACAAAAAATATTAATTCTTCAAAGTATTTGAAGTGGTTAAGTTTTTGCAAAAACTTAAAAAACAAATATTGCTTTGAAAATTATAAAGAACAGAAGCAAAAACCGAATATAATAGAACCTTACCGTTTTGTTTATACATTAACAAAATGTTTAAAAGAAAGAGATATTTTTGTTATGGCAAACGGTTCTGCTTGCGTATGCGGTTTTCAAACGGCAGTAATTAAAAAAAATCAGAGATTTATCTTGAATGGCGGAAATGCATCCATGGGTTATGCATTACCTGCAAGTATAGGCGCAAGTTTATCTTCAAAAGGACGAAATGTTATTTGTTTGGAAGGTGACGGTTCGATAATGATGAATATACAGGAACTTGAAACCATAAAATATAATAAGTTACCGATAAAAATATTTGTTATAAATAACAGCGGATATTCTTCAATAAGACAAACTCAGAGAAACTTTTTTAACGGTAAAATGACAGGTTCCGGTACAGATAGCGGAGTAAGTGTTCCCGATTTTACAAAAATAGGGAAAGCCTTCGGACTAAAAACAAAAAGAATAAAAAATCCCAAAACAATGGAAAAAGAAATAAAAGAAGTTTTAAAATTTAATGGTCCTGTTTTATGTGAGGTTATGGTAGAAAAAGAGTATTCTTTCTTACCGAAACTTTCATCAAAAAAACTTCCCGACGGAACAATGGTATCACCCACACTTGAAGATATGTTTCCTTTCTTGGACAGAAAAGAATTTGAAGAAAATATTATAAATCATAAAATATAACAATGAATAAAAATTTTTCCGATAAACTTTTTATTGAACTAAACAAACAACAAGTTTTTTCTTTTGAAGATATACAAAATTTTCAAAAGAAAATAACCGATGAATTTGTAAAGGAAAAATGTATAGATTATTACGGGTGGTTCAAAAATAATTACAACAGTTTGGAATATTTTTATAACTTGTTGGAAGATGAAAAAGAAAAACAATTGTACTTAAAGATGATAGTTTCAAAACTTTTGGGCCCCGTATATGTAACCGAACAAGAAAAAGAAAGATATATTCATTCACGAGATATTTTTGATAGTTTATTGGCAGATAATTCTATCAGACAATTACAATCCGTTACAAGAAAATTAAAATTTTATAATTTGTCAAAACTCGGATACGATATAAAAGTTTACGGGGCAAGAGCTTTGCTCGATAAACTTATAATCCATAAACAATATTCTTATAAAGATTGTAAAGTTGAAAATGGAGATTTTGTTATAGATGCCGGCGGTTGTTGGGGGGATACTTCATTAATATTTTCGTCGATTGCCGGTAATGATGGTAAAATTTTTACATTTGAATTTTTTGATGATAATTTGAATATACTTAAAGAAAATTTTTCTCATAATAAAGAACTTGCCGACAACATTATTTTAACCGAACAACCTGTATATAACAAATCAAACAAAATTTTATATTTAAATCATGCTTGTGCCGATATTACAACATTAACGGAAAACAAAAATAATTTGCAACAATATAAAACAATATGTATTGATGATTTTGTTGAAGGTAAAAAGATAGAAAAAACAGATTTTATTAAAATGGATATAGAAGGTTGTGAACTGAAAGCCTTGCAAGGTGCGGTAAATACATTAAAAAAGTATAAACCGAAACTTGCAATAGCGGCATACCATAAATACGAAGATTATTACGAAATACCGAAATTTTTAAATGAATTAAATTTAGGGTATAAATTTTATTTTGCTAATTATACTTTAGGTTTTACGGATACTGTTATTTATGCAAAATAAATTTGCTATAATATAAAAATGTTATTGAATTTTGAAGATATTAAAAATAATGAAGAACTTTTAACATACTTGAGATATGCCGACAGCTATTTTGAAAGTATCGGATATAAAGAGCATGGTTTATCTCATGCTATGTTTACCGCGGAAAGAGCAGCGGATGTTTTGAGACAACTCGGTTACACCGCAAGAATACAGGAACTTGCAAAAATTGCAGGTTTTTTGCACGATATAGGTAATCTTGTAGGGAGAACAGATCATGCACAAAGCGGTTCTATTATAGCAATGCATATTTTAAGTAAAATGGATATTGCCGAAGAAAGATATAACAGCGATATATTTGAAATTTTCGGGGCAATAGGTAGCCATGAAGATAAAAATATGACACCTCCAACGGAAATTGCGGCTGCTGTTGTTTTGGGTGATAAAACAGATGTAAGATATAAAAGATTAAGAAACGAAGAAAGAAAGTTTACGGATTTCCATTCTAAAGTTATAGCCGCATGTAATAATACAAAATTGGAAGTAAATAAAGATAAAAAAGAAATTTCATTAAATATGGATATTGACACAAAAATATGTTCCATAATGGAATATTTTGAAATTTTTACACAAAGAACTGTATATTGCAGTAAAGCTTGCAGTGTTTTAAATTGCGACTTTTCTTTATATATCAACGGGGACAGGTTCTTATAATGGAGTGCGGTTCATTTCAATTATTGAAAAAATCAAGTCAGTGTAATGCAAGACTCGGCAAATTATACACGACACGTGGTATAATAGATACTCCTGTATTTATGCCGGTAGGCACACAAGGCTCCGTAAAATCCGTTTCCACGGAACAATTAATACAATCAAAAGCACAAATAATACTTGCAAATTCGTATCATATATATTTAAGGCCCGGACTTGATATAATTAAAAAAGCCGGCGGTATACAAAAATTCAATTCTTGGAACAGACCTATGCTTACCGATTCGGGCGGGTTCCAAATATTTTCACTTAACGATTTCAGAAAAATAAAAGAAGAAGGTGCTGAATTTAAATCGCATATAGACGGTTCAAAACATTTTATATCACCGGAAATATCAATGCAAATACAAAAAACCATAGGTGCCGATATTATAATGTGTTTTGACGAATGTACTCCGTATCCTTCAACTTATGAGTATGCGAAAAACTCCATGCTTATGAGTTTGAATTGGGCAAAAAGATGTAAAACGGAATTTTATAAGGATGATGCATGTAATACACAGGCATTGTTCGGTATAGTTCAAGGTTCGGTATATAAAGATTTAAGAAAAGAAAGTGCTTTAAGAATGCAAGACATAGATTTTGTAGGTTATGCTATAGGCGGTGTATCGGTAGGTGAATCAAAAGAAGAAATGTTGGATGTTATAGAAAACACGGTTCCTTTTTTACCGGAAAACAAGGCAAGGTATCTTATGGGTGTAGGAATGCCCGAAGATATTTGGGATGGAATAGAAAGAGGAATAGATATGTTTGATTGTGTAATTCCTACAAGAAACGGAAGAAACGGTCAGGCATTTACGACTTACGGTAAGATAAATATAAAAAACGGTGAATATAAAGATAAATTCGAACCGTTGGACCCTGAATGCGATTGCCAAACTTGTAAAGGGTATACTAAGGCATATTTGAACCATTTGTTCCGTTCGCAAGAGATATTGGCACTTACTTTGTTATCTTTACATAATATTAATTTTATGTTAAAATTAACGGGTAAAATTAGAAAAGCTTTGGTGGAAGATACTTTTTTGGAAACTAAACAGGATTTCTTCAGAAAATATTATTCAAATAAAAAATCCAACAGCTGAAAATACGGAGTATATTAAGATGTCAAAAATTAAATTTTTGTTGTTATCTGTTTTATTTTTATCTCAAAATATTTATGCTGATGGTGCGGCAGCGGCACCTGCGGCAACACCCGGCGGTGCTTTCGGCGGTTTGATGCCGTTATTAATAATTTTTGTTTTTTTCTATTTGTTTTTAATAAGACCTCAACAAAAACAAAGAAAAGAACTTGAAAGACAAATAAATGCAATAAAAAAAGACGATACAATACTTACTTCCGGCGGAATATATGCAAGAGTTATTGCTGTAAAAGAACAAGATGTTGAAGCTGAAATTTCTCATGGCGTTAGAGTAAAAATTGCTAAATCTGCAATAGTAAGTGTTTTAGATAATAATAAACCGGTTACACCGGAAGTTGTTAAAAAGTAAATGAATACGACAGAACTTAAATTTTCAAATGTAATGCTTGAAGATGTTAAGGCTAATGAAACCGTAAACAGTTTTATTCAAGCAGCAAATGATTATTTGGGAGCAATTGGCTATACCGAGCATGGTTACAGGCATGTAAGTTTGGTGTCTTCGGTTGCGGAAAGTATTTTGGCGTCGTTGGATTATCCGAAAAGGTTACAGGAACTTGCCGCAATTGCGGGATATGTTCATGATATAGGTAATGTTATTAACAGACAAGATCATGGTCAGTCTGCCGCATTAATGGCAATGCATATATTAAAACAAATGGGATGTACTCCTGATGAAGTTTCTTTGATAGTTTCGGCTGTCGGGAATCATGAAGAAGAAATCGGAGATCCCGTAAATCCTGTGGCGGCGGCACTTATAATTGCGGATAAATCGGATGTTCACAAAACAAGAGTAAGAAACAAAAATATTATTGCGGCTGATATACACGACAGAGTAAATTTTGCCGTTGACAGATCTTTTTTAAAAGTAAATAAAGAAAAAAAAATAATATCTTTAAATTTGAATATAGATACAAAAGTTGCTCAGGTTATTGAGTACTTTGAAATATTTATGTCCAGAATGGATATGTGTAGAAGAGCTGCAAAATTTTTGGATTGTAAGTTTGAATTAATAATAAATGAGAGGAAATTACTTTAATGAACAAACTTGGTTTCAGAACAGTAGTTACAGCGTTGTTAATCATTCTTTCAGGGTATTTTTTATTTCCTACCTTTGAATGGTACAGAATGAGTGACGATGAAAAAGCACAAGCAGAAAAATCAAAAGATCCTATTATCGGCAAGACATTAAATTTAGGTCTTGATTTGAGAGGTGGTACACATCTTTTATTGGAAGTGGATGCTTCTAAGTTGGATGAAACGGTCAGTGTAAAAGATGCGGTTGACAGAGCAGTGGAAGTTATAAGAAACAGAATAGACCAGTTCGGTGTTGCGGAACCTTTAATTGCAAAACAAGGTGACAGATGGATAGTAGTTCAGCTTCCGGGTATAAAAGATCCGGCAAGAGCAAAAGAACTTATCGGTAAAACGGCATTGTTGGAATTTTGTTTGGTTAGTACCGATAACGATGCATTAAATAAAATTCAAGATAAAATGAGAGAAAAAGATTTGTCTAAAGCTGAAGAAGCTTTAAACGATGAAGAAATAAAAGCTTTAATTCCGGAAGGATACTTCATTGCAGACAGCAAAGAAGACAGCAGAGTATATTTATTGAAAGAAGCATCTCTTACCGGTGCATATTTGGTTAATGCAAAAGTTGAACTTGCTACGGGCGGATTCGGTTATCCTCACGTATCATTAGAGTTTAACAAAGACGGCGGAAAAATATTTGCAGATGTTACCGGTGCAAATATAGACAGAAATTTAGCTATCGTGCTTGACGGTATAGTTCAGTCCGCTCCTGTTATAAGGTCAAGAATTCCGGACGGAAGAGCTATAATTGAAGGAAACTTCAATGCCGATGATGCAAAATTATTGGCTACCGTTTTAAGAGCCGGTGCTTTACCTGCTCCCGTTAAAATAATAGAAGAAAGAACTGTTGGGCCAAGCCTTGGAGATGATTCTATTAAGAAAGGTTTTTCATCTGCATTGATTGGTGTTGGAATTGTTCTTTTATTTATGCTTATATATTACGGTTTTTCAGGCTTAATTGCAGATATAGCTTTATTATTAAATTTCTTTATTCTTATGGGAATAATGTCTTATTTCCAATTCACATTAACATTGCCGGGTATTGCAGGTATTGCTTTGACACTTGCTATGGCGGTTGATGCTAATGTTCTTATATTGGAAAGAATAAGAGAAGAGTTGAATATCGGTAAAACGGCACGAGTTGCGGTTGATGCCGGATACGATAAAGCTTTTGTTACGATATTCGATTCAAACGTAACTACATTAATAGCTGCAGTATTCTTGTTCCAATTCGGAACGGGACCTATAAAAGGTTTTGCCGTTACATTAACGATAGGTTTGTGCATCAGTATGTTTACGGCTATTGTTGTTACAAAATTGATATATGATTTCTTGTTTAAAGAAAGTTTTATAAATAAAATAAAATTATAATAATTGGAGGCATACCGTGCAATTTTTTAAGACACCTAAGATAGATTTTATAGGTAAAAGATATGTAGCATTTACGATATCGATAATATTAATACTTGTTGGTATTTGTGCCGTAGCAATTAAAGGACCTAACTATGGTATAGATTTCAGTGGCGGTATTTTGATGCAATTTTCATTTGATAAAGAAATTCAAATGGATGTTATAAGACAAGGTTTGGCTTCACAGGAAGGGTTAAACTTTGAGTTGCAATCAACAGGTAAAAACGGAGTAATAATAAGGGTTAAAAAAACAAATCAATCTCAAGATGAAATGGCAAAAAACATATTATCCGTATTGCAATCCAAATATTCGGATTCTCAAATAACAACAGATAGAGTTGAATATGTAGGCCCGGCTGTAGGTAAACATTTAACAAAACAAGCAATGTATGCTTTCAGTTTTGTATTTATAGGTATTATCGTTTATGTTGCTTTCAGATTTAAATCCGCATTGTGGGGTGTTGTCGGAGTTCTTGCTTTGATTCACGATACATTTATCACATTCGGTTTAATGGTAGCTATGGATAAACAAATAGATTTGACTTTGGTTGCAGCACTTTTAACCATCGTCGGTTATTCTATTAACAATACAATTGTTGTATTCGACAGAATCAGAGAAAATTTAAGACTCATAGCAAAAGAAACTTTTGCAACAACAATAAATATAAGTATCAACGGTGTTTTAGGCAGAAGTGTTATTACATCGTTAACTGTTGCATTTGTATCCATAATTATATTGTTTATGGGCGGAGAAGTTATAAGTGATTTCGGTTTAGCATTATTTATAGGAAACATAATAGGATTTTTCTCCAGTGTGTTTGTATGCGGTCCTTTAACTTATGAATGGGAAAAAAGAAAGAGAGACAGATTTAAAAAGAATATGGGGAAGAAATAAGTTTTGATGTATAGTTTAAAATAATATTAGCTGAGGGGTTTTAGGTTAAAAATATTCAATATAATACCGAAAATTTCTCAGCTAAAATTTTTATGGAATTATAATAAGGTTTTTCATCATGAGAAAGATAAAGAATTTTAAAATCAGTATACGAACAAGGGAAATATCAAGAATTATAAGAAAACTTCTTAATACGGAAGATTTGCCGATAGAAGTTGAAGAAGCTGTTCAAAAGTCTTGTTTTGTTTGTGAAAAAGTCATAAAACCGGCAGTAGTTTATGATACTTTTTCAAAAGAGGCAATGATTTTTCCCGTTGAGTTTCAAGCTCCCGAAAAATGGATAGCCGTAAGCCCGTATATTTTGACTATAGGAAATGTTTTAGAGGAAGAATATAATAAAAATAAAGAACTTTTTGGCGAATACGGTATTCAAATAGTATCTGCAATTTCAGCGGATGCTTTAGATCAGGCAAGGAACTTTGTTCAAAAACTGTTAGCTGCGGAAGCAATTGATGAAAATTGTGAATTATCGCGAAGTATAGAATTACCTAAACAATATAATCAAGAAATTATAAATTTCCTGCCGGCAGATAAAATAAATTTGTCTTTAGACGACGATGGAAATTTTGTTCCAAAAAATTCCATGTCGGGATTGTATTATTGGATTCCCTTAAAAAAACGTGGCAGAAAATAAAGGTGTTATGAAAGAAATAAAAGAAATACTGATAAAATTAAAAACAATTTATAATAAAAAACAGCAGATAAATTTTGCTTTTTTATTTGTTTTGATAGTTATTTCCGGATTTTTAGAACTTATAGGAATATCTTTAATTTTACCGTTTATAAATGTTGTTATTAATCCCGAAATAATAGTTACAAATAAATATTTATCTTTTGTTTACAATTTGTTTCATATAAGCGATACTACAAATTTTTTAATTTTTTTGGCATTTGTTTTAATTTTGGTATATATATTAAAAAATTTATATATGTTGATTGTCTATTATTTTCAATACAAAATACTATACAATGCCCAAAAAGATATTTCTTTACAATTGATAAAATTTTATATAAATCAGCCTTATTCTTATCATTTAAATATAAATACTTCCGAGATGGTCAGAATTGTTACAAACGATACGACCCGTTGTTCGGATTTTTTGGCAAATGTATTCTTTTTATTGTCGGAATTTATTGTTTTGTTGTTGGTTACAAGTTTTCTTTTCTATATTAATAAAATTGTTACGATAGTTTTGGTTATTTTATTTGTTTTTCTGTTTTTCTGTATATTTGTTGTTTTAAAACCGAGATTAAAAGTTTTTGCCAAAAACAATCAGAAATATCATGGTGGAATGATAAAATGGATACAACAATCTTTGGGTGCAATTAAAGATATAAAAATTTTGCAAAAAGAACAATTTTTTGTAGATAAATATTATGATAGTTCAATAAAGTATTGTTCCGCACAAAAACATTATCGTTTTTTGGAACAATTTCCAAGATTATTGATAGAATCTTTTGTTGTTTCCGTAATTCTTTCGGTTATAATATATTTGTTATACGGAGGAATTGACGCTTCGACGATAATAATTCAAATGGCGGTTTTTGCTATGGCAGCATTCAGGTTGATGCCTTCAATGAACAGAATGCAAGTTGCATTGAATGCCATAATGTATTTTATGCCGTCAATAAATGTAGTTTATAGAGATTTGAAGAATACAAGAGTTACGGGATATTTGAAAGAAGATGAAAATAAAGATTTAAACATGGAAAAAGATATTTATATTAACGGTATTTCTTATAAATATCCGAATACGGAAAAATATATTTTTAAAGATATTTCTTTCGTTATAAAAAAAGGTAAATCTATCGGTTTTGAAGGTCCTACGGGAGCAGGTAAAACAACAATCGTGGATGTTATTTTAGGTTTGTTGGAACCTACCGAAGGTTCTATACTGATAGATAATAAAAACATTCATAGAAATAAAAAAAGTTGGTTTTCTAAGATAGGGTATGTGCCGCAATTTATATATCTTACGGATGATACAATAAAAAACAATATATTGTTTTATGACGATGAAAATGTCAATGAAGAGCAATTAAATACGGTTATAGAACAAGCACAATTAAGAGATTTTATAGATTCTTTACCTAAAGGCCTTGATACTGTGGTGGGAGAAAGAGGTATAAGGTTGTCCGGCGGACAAAGACAAAGAATAGGTATAGCAAGAGCTTTATATAAAAAACCGGAACTTTTGGTTTTAGACGAAGCTACTTCCGCTTTGGATAACGATACGGAAAAAGCCGTTATGCAGGCTATAGAGCATCTGTACGGAAAAATTACTATGTTGGTAATAGCACATAGACTTACAACCATAGAAAAATGTGATGAAATTTATAAAATAGATAAAGGAACAATAGTTAAGGTTAAATGATTTTGTTATAAAACGACAAAAATACAAAAAAAGATTTCTTTCCTTCCGAGAAACGGAATATTAATATGATACCTAAAAAAATTCATTATTGTTGGTTTGGCAAAAAACCGTTACCGAATATTGCAAAAAAATGTATTGCAAGTTGGAAAAAGTATTGTCCCGACTACGAAATAACAGAATGGAACGAAAACAACTTTGATATTAATTGTTGTAATTATACAAAAGAAGCTCACAAAGCAAAAGAGTATGCTTTTGTGTCCGATGTTGCCAGATTATATGCTTTAATAGAGTACGGCGGAATCTATATGGATATAGATCATGAAATACTAAAACCTATAGATTCTTTTTTACATTATGAAGCTTTTTGCGGGTTTGCGACGGAACAAGATATAGGTTTCGGTATTTTGGGATGTAAAAAAAATACGGAAATATTTAAAGAATTTTTATCTTCTTACAATAACATACACTTTATAAAACAAGACGGTAAAAAAGATATTACTATTGTTAATGTCAGGTTTCAAAAATTTTGTAATAAGTATGGATTTATTAACAATAATTCTTTTCAACAAATAAACGAATTATCAATTTTTCCTTCGGAATATTTTTATGCCAAGAGTTTTAGAACACAAAAAACAAAAATAACCGAAAATACATATTCTATACATCATTGTTACGGTTCTTGGAATACGCCTAAGGTAAGAATACAAAACTTTTTATTAAAAGTGTTCGGAAAAAAGATTACGAAAAAAATAGCGAAAATAAAGAATAAAATTATAGGATAAAATTTAAAAAGAATACAAAAGTTTTGCAAAAAATCTTCGGATTGCTTTTAAAACAAATGCGGTTGCCTTATATAACCGAGGATGATTTAAGAAAAATTTGAAAATTAATATTATGAATTTATTTAATATGTTAACATTGTTATTCTTTTTTGAAAATAAAAATTTTTTTACGGAAAATAATGCATATGACATCTTTTTCATCGGGAAAGAACTGAATGTTAAGCAGTAAGCAACATATGTAAAAGCATATATTAGAAATACCGTACAATATTCTTCATAAATATTTTTTTCTATTAAAGTTTTATAAATTTCTTTTATCAACTTAATTATGTAATAAGTTCTGAAATATAAAGAAGCCGTTAAAGATTCATCTCTTCCGATTCTGTAAAAATATATAGGTTCTTCATTGAATATTATTTTAGGCTTTAAAAGCATGAGCTTATAAAAAAATAAACAATCCTCACAACTTTTTAAAGTAAAAAATAAGTTGTTTTTTGTCAGGAAGTCTTTTTTGTATATTTTACTCCAAGGTCCGCAATTTATGCTTGGAAAAAGAATTAAAGCTTTATTGTTTTTACATTTTGTTGTAAGGAAAGAATATCTTTGAGGAATATATTTTGAAGTTTTATTATGATATAATACAAAACCTTCGGCAAAAACATCACAGTCGTTTTTTTCTATGCCGTTAAATAAAACTTCTATATAGTCATCTCTTACCCAATCGTCGGAATCCGCAAAAACAATATATTTGCCTGTTGCTATTCTCATTCCTTCGTTTCTCGCTTTGCTTATTCCTTGATTTGCAGGCATATTTAATAAAATAATTCTGGAATCTCTTTGTTGATATTCTTTAATAATCTGCAAAGAATTGTCCTGAGAACAATCGTTAACCAGTATTATTTCGATATCTTTAAATGTTTGATTAATTACACTATCAAGACATTGTCTAAGATATTTTTCTACATTATATACCGGAATGATTATTGATACTTGAGCCATATGAAATTTCTCTTAAAAATTTATTCTTTCCTTTTCAATAACGAGAGGTCTGTTTTGTATTTGAGTGAGTATTGCATGCAGATATTCTCCTAAAATACCTATAAAGAACAATTGAACGGAAAAGAAAAAAAATACGGATATTAGAATAGGTGCTATACCTGCTGGCAAATGATACCAAAACAATAATTTAAAAATTAAATAAAATATCGCTAAACAAAAGCTTAAAATCGATAATAGAAAACCGCACATTGTAGCTATCCTTAACGGAACTTTCGAATAATTGGTAAACGCCAACATTGCCATATCATAAAGTGTATAGAAAGTGTTTTTTGTTTTTCCTTTTTCTCTTTTATTTTGACAGAACTGAATACATACTAATTCATATCCCAATTCGCAAACAAGTCCTCTGAGATAAGGATAAGGTTCATTTAAGGATTTTAATTTATTGATAACTTCTTTATCGTATAACCCGAAACCCGTGCAATGTTCCAATAGTTTTGTGCCTGAATCGTTGAACAAATTTAATAATTTGTAATACCATGTTCTTATTACATACATTATTTTATTTTCTTTGCTTGCGGATTTTTGTCCTAAAACCACTTTGTAACCTTGTTCCCATTTTTTTATAAAATCAATTATCATTGACGGAGGTTCCTGTAAATCGGATGCTATAGATATAACAATATCTCCGTGTGATTGCAACATACCGTAGTATGGTGAACGAATATGACCGAAATTTCTTGTGTTTATTATAACTTTTATATGTTTATCTTTTGCCGCAAGTTCTCTTAGTTTATTAACGGTATTATCTGTTGAGCCGTTATCGAGTATGATTTGTTCGTAATCATAATTGTCTTTAAGAGTTTCGCATGCTTGTTTTATTTGGTTACAGAGCTCTTCAATATTGTCTTGTTCATTGAAGGCACTTGAAACTACGGATATTAATTTTTTCATTATTTTCTCCGCAAAGAATACTTTTGATATTTTATCATTAAAATCTTACGACTTCAACTTTTTTATATTTTATATTATGTTTTAAAATGGTATAATCAACGAAAATTAAGATAATATCTCTGACAGATGAAAAATTAAAATGAATTTGAAAATAAACTTACAAACTTTAAATCAATTAAGCATAATTTATGTTTCTTTACCTTTATTGATATTTTTGGCTACTTGGTTAAAACCTTATATCGCGACAGTGGCATTTGTTTTGTTTATATATGCCTTGTATTGCGGATATTTTAAAAATAAAAAGTTTAATTGTAAAAATTTATTAAACAATAAAAAAGTATTTATAATTGTACTCGTAACGGCTTTACTGTGGTGCTATTTTTCGGGAATAGGCGGATTTTGGTATCAAAGTAACGATCATCATTGGAGAAATGCAATTTTCAGAGATTTAATAAATCATAATTGGCCGGTCTATTACAACAATATCAATGTTGCACTTGTTTATTATATAGGTTTTTGGTTACCGGCGGCACTTATAATAAAAATAATATCTTTCTTTCAACCTCTTTCCAAATACTTATCTTTTTTTATAGGAAACGAATTATTGTTTATCTACGGTACAATAGGACTTTTTTTAATTTTTGTTAATATATTGTTTGCTTTAAAAACAAAAAAATACAGTAAAGTTTTCCTTGGAATATTTATATTTATTCTTTTTTCGGGAATGGATATAGTTGGGGTATTAACACCCGTATTTTATGATACTTCTTTTTCTTTTAAGGATTTACATTTGGAATGGTGGTCTTATATAGGACAATATAGTTCAAATACCACGGTTCTGTTTTGGGTTTTTAACCAGGGGATACCTGCTTGGCTTATAACACTAATGTTTTATAATAATAGAAAAAATATCGAAAATTACGGAATACTCGCTTTGTTATGTTTTTTTTGTGCTCCGTTACCGTTTATCGGTCTTTCCGTATTATTGATATCATACTTTATAAAAAATTTGTTTACGGAATACAGAAAAAATAAAATTTTAAATTATTTAAAAAGAACTTTTTCCGTTCAAAATACAGTAGCTGTAATATTTATAACACCGATAATATTTTTATATTTTATTTCCAATCTTACCGCAAAGGCAACGATTTCCGGAGGTTTGGGACATCATCATACACCTTGGGCTTTTTGGATGATAGTATGTATGTTTATATATTTTATATTATTGGAAGCAATGGTTTATCTTTTACCGATATATAAACAATATAAAGGAACAATTATGTATTATGTCGTTTTTATTTTTTTGTTATTGTGTCCCATATTGATGTCCGGTAAAAAAGTTGATTTTTGTATGAGGACACCGATTCCGATGTTTGTGATATTATCGTTGTTCGTTATGAGATTTTTGTTTAGAACGTATAACTTCAAAAAATATAAGATAAGATATTTGTTTTTATGTTTATGCTTGGTTTTAGGCAGTGTGACACCGATATTTGAATTTTCAAGAGGATTTATAATCGTTTCCGAAAACAAAACCGTATTTGAAAGTGCGGATCAGTTGAAAAGTTTGGAAAATATTATAAGTTATGATTCGTACGGAAACATAAGAAGCGGAAATTTTGTTGCGGAATTTCCGGAAGAAAAAATATTTTTTAAATATTTGTCTAAGCAATAATTCATAGATTTTTAATTAACTTTTTTGTATAATAACCGACAGGTATTATAAAGTATACTTAATGGAACTGCTGCCATCGTCTAGCGGTTTAGGACATCGCCCTCTCAAGGCGGGGATCACGAGTTCGAATCTCGTTGGCAGCGGTTTAATTTTTACAGAGGAAAAAATGTTAGATATTAAACTATTCAGAGAAAACATTGATGTTGTAAAAGAAGGATTAAAAAAAAGAAATCAGGATATCAATTTAGATCAACTGATGGATTGGGATAATACGAGAAGATCTATAATTACGGAGATAGAACAGTTCAGATTAAAAAGAAATACCGATTCCGAAACGGTGGGAAAGTTAAAAAGAGAAGGAAAAGAACCCGAAAAAGAATTGTTGGAAGAGTTGGAACAATTAAGAGCAAGAATACAAGAAAAAGAAAAATTTTTACTTAATATAGAAAATCAAATAGAAGATTTTTTAATGAGAATTCCGAATATTCCCGATGAAACTACTCCTGTCGGAAAGAGTGATAAAGATAATGTTGTCGTAAGAGTGGTAGGGGAACCTCCGAAGTTTTCTTTTAAGCCGAAACATCATTGGGAAATAGGTGAAAAACTCGGAATATTGGACTTTGAAAGAGCTTCAAAAATTTCAGGTTCGAGATTTTCGTTGTTGAAAAATGAAGGATGTGCTTTGGAAAGAGCAATTATCAGTTTTTTTCTTGATACTCACAAACAAAACGGTTATCAGGAAATTATGACTCCCTATTTGGTAAACAGAGCTTCAATGAGAGGAACTGGACAGTTGCCGAAATTTGAAGAAGATTTGTTCAGATGTCCTGACGATGAATTATATTTGATACCTACCGCGGAAGTTTCCGTTACAAATTTACACAGAGATGAAGTTTTGGATGAAAAGCAACTTCCTGTAAAATATGCTTCTTATTCCGCATGTTTTAGAAGAGAAGCCGGTTCGTATGGTAAAGATACAAAAGGTTTAATAAGAAATCATCAATTCAATAAGGTGGAATTGGTAAAATTTGTTAAACCTGAAGATTCCGCAAAAGAGTTGGAACTTTTGACTAACGATGCCGAAAAAGTTTTGCAGTTGTTGGGTATTCCGTATAGAGTAATGGCTTTGTGCAGCGGAGATATAGGTTTCAGCTCAACAAAAACTTATGATTTGGAAGCTTGGATGAGCGGTGAAGGTATGTACAGAGAAATCTCTTCCTGCTCTAATTTTAAAGATTTTCAGGCAAGAAGAATGAATTGCAAATATAAAAATACTGCAACAAAAAAGAGAGAATTTGTTCATACATTAAACGGTTCGGGAGTTGCGGTCGGCAGAACTTTTGCAACAATTTTGGAAAACTATCAACAAGAAGACGGTTCGGTCATAATTCCCGAAGTTTTAAGAAAGTATACCGGTTTTGATATTATAAAACCTAAAAAATAATTTATGCTTAAAAACAAAAAAGGGCAGGCATTTACAGAGGCTGTTTTTATTTTTCCTGTAATAATAGTCTTGATATTTTCTGTTGTTTGGTTTGCGAGAGTTCTTTTAACATGGCAACAACTCGTTTCCGCAACAAGATACGGAACGGATATGATAGCAAATACGACTTTGTCCGGTGAAGATATAAAAAAAGATATTAAAAACTATTTGACCAACAAAATGATAGAAGGCAGAAGGTTGGATACGGATAAAATAAAAGATATAACCGTAGATATTAAAAATTATAATGCTATCGATTACAACAATATAACGGATTTATCGAATATTTCGAACATTGTTCAAGGTCTGTTTGTTCCGTCAAACGAGTTATCAACCGTATCAATATCTTATTCTTATGATTTGCCCAAAATAATGAATATTGCAGGTATGGATGAATTTATTATAAAAACAAAACTGTCTGTTCTTGCAGGCAGCGGTTGTAAAAATAAAATACATAAAAGAAAATAATTTTCACGGGGGAAAATATGTTAAGAAATAACAAAGGACAAGGAATGGTGGAATATATTCTCATAATCGTTTTGGTTGTTATTGTTGTAATTGCAGGTGTAAAAATGTTCGGCGGTAAAGTAAACAGTATGTTTCAAGATTCAACACAGAAAATATCTACTGAAGCTAATGTAAAATAAATATGAAAAGAAATGTTATACTTATAGCCGTATTGGCACTGTTTTCGGCATTGTTTGCAACCTTATACTTGTACGACACGGGACAGCAAAACAAAAGTATGTCCGAAGAAATTAAAGTTGTTGTTGCCAATCAAAGAATAGAACAGGGACAAATTATAACGGATTCGATGATAAAGGAAAAGATTGTTCCCAAACAATATGTTCAACCTAAATATATATCGGAAATAAAAGATTTTTATGTTGACGGAAAACCTGCATATATATCCATAGTTCCTTTTGAAGAAGGGGAACAAATAACATCATCTAAAATATCGTCGTTAATATCGGGATTCGGCTTGGCAAACACCATACCCGATAACAAAAAAGCAATAACGATACTTTTTAATAATCAGGAAATAAACGGAATAATTACTTCCGGAAGTAAAGTTGATTTAATATCGATTATAGAATATGAAAATAAAAATCAAAGACTTGAAGAAGCCGCGTGTGTGGTTGCTCAAAATCTTTTGGTGTTGGCAGTCGGTAACGATATTATAGGTTCTGCAAAAAAATCTGCGGAAGAAGTAACCGTTTCCGTAAATATTCCGGTAACGATGGCTGTTTCTATGGAAGAAGCACAAAAAATAGTTTTGGCACAGGAAAAAGGAATATTGAAAGTTGTTTTAAGAGCTTCTTCCGACGATAAAATTCAACAAAATAAAACAGTTAAGATAAATGATATTTGTGAGAATGCCACGGCAAATACAAAAATACAATCCGTAAGACAGCAGAATACCGAAATGCAAAAAAGACAAAAAGAGTTAAACGAAATAATAAATAAATATTCTCAAAAATAATGAATAAATCAAAAATAATATCCATTCTACAAACAAACAAGTCCGTTTATGCAACTTCTTTGGCAAGAGGACTGTCTGCCGTAAATACTTACGATAATAAAAAAAATATTGTTGTTGATGTAAGACGACACAGCAACATAATTTGGGCTTATTACGGTAAAAAAAATATAAAATTTTTGGATGATATATTGAATGTTGCTTTGAATCTTAATGTGTCTATGTTAAAATCATATTTCGATACGAATAACGATATTGTTTGTGTGAAAAATATAACAACATTACTCAACGGTAATTTGGACTTTATAATAAAATCTTTATCGAAAATATATGGTAATATTTTTGTTGTTTATGATAACAGCGAAGGTTTTCATGATTTCTTATCTTTGAGTGATATTGTTTTATGTTTGCTTGAAAAAGAGCCTGTTTCTCTGTCAAATTACCAAAAAATATATTCCGATATAGTTATAAATAAAATCAAAGATATAAACGTTTTCCCGGTAATATTAAAAACCGATATTGATTTTAATATTGATGAAAAAGAAGAAAATTTTATTCCACAAAACTCAATATTTATTAACTTTGATTCCGATACGGAAAAAGAAGTTATCGATAAAAACTTTATGTTTAATGACGGAAAAAATGCTTTCGTTGACGGCATAAAGAAAATTATGGGGAAAATATCACAATGCACCACCGAAGGTAATAATGTAATTGATATAGCCGCAGGTTCGAATAAATATAATCTTTTAAGAGAAAAACTACATAAAGATTTAATTGAAAAAATGAAAGATTATTCTGATGAAAGCGATAAAAAAGTTTTATCGAACATAATCATGGTAAATGTTAGAGAACTTGTTTTGAAATACGGAATAAAACTTAATAATGAAACCGAAGAAAAAATTATAAAAGAATTGATTAATGATATAGCGGGATTCGGAATTTTGGAAGATTTGTTGACGGATGAAAATATTACCGAAATAATGGTAAACGGTTGTGATAATATATATGTTGAAAAAAAAGGTAAGATAGAAAAAACGAATATTAAATTTGAGAATGTTGAAAAACTAAAAAATGTTATCAGCAGAATTGTTGCGCCGATCGGCAGACATGTTGATGAATCTTCTCCGATAGTCGATGCAAGACTCAAAGACGGTTCGAGAGTAAATGTTGTTATATCCCCGATATCTTTATATGGGCCGGTATTAACAATAAGAAAATTTTCAAAGCATAAATTATCGGGACAAGAACTTATAAGTTTCGGCTCGTTAAACGAAGAAATGTTGAATTTTTTAAAAACTGCCGTTAATGATAAAAAAAACATTTTAATCTCGGGCGGAACAGGTTCCGGTAAAACCACCTTATTGAATATATTGTCTTCTTTTATAGATTCAAAAGAACGAATAATAACAATTGAAGATTCCGCCGAACTTCAATTGCAGCAGGAACATGTTGTAAGACTTGAGTCAAGGCCGAAATCTTTAGAGGGAACATCGGAAATAACGATAAGACAACTTGTTATAAATTCTTTAAGAATGAGGCCGGACAGAATTATTGTCGGTGAGTGTAGAGCTGCCGAAACATTGGATATGTTACAGGCGATGAATACCGGTCACAGCGGTTCAATGACAACTGTTCATTCCAATTCTTGTTCGGATGCGATATCCAGACTTGTTGTTATGTCTTTAATGGCGGGTTTTGACTTACCGGAAAAATCTATAATTTCCATGATAGTGTCGGCATTGGATATTATTGTTCAAATAAAAAGATATCCTGACGGTTCAAGAAAAATATCTGAAATTTCCTTGTTGGAAAAAACGGAAAACGGCGAATATAAATTGGTTTCGGTTTTTACCTATGATAATCATAAAAATATTTTCATAAAACACTTATGAGTTTAAACATTGTATATCTATTACTTTTTTTAATATCTTTTTGTTTATTGGTTTTTTATTCAGCTTTATCGTTAAAATCAAAAGACACTGCACTTGTAAAAAATAAGAATAAAAAACAAAGCAAAAAAAGAATTTTGTTGCTTATTATTTGTTTTGTTTTGATATCTGTTTTACTTAATGTAATATATGCAATAATAATAACCGTTGCGGGAGTTTATTGTTTTTGGCTTTTTACCGAAAATAAAAAACAAAAATATAAAAAGGAAATAGATAAACAGATATTGGAAACAATAAGACTATTTAGAAATTCGGTTTCGTCCGGAGAGAATATAATTCAAGCAATAGAATCTGTTTCTTGCCAAATAAAAGATCCGTTATCATCGGAATTTAAAGAAATATTGAAGAAAGTCGAGTTAGGTATCGGTTTGGATAAAGCTTTAAAAGATTCTACGGATAAAATTCAAAATGAACAATATAAATTTTTTATGGATTCTTTAAAGATATCTCATTCTACCGGTATAAAAATTTCCGATATACTTTCAAAAATAGAACAATCCGTTTCTAAAAAACTTTATTTAGCGAACAAAGTTGATGTTCTTACTTCTCAGGTGCGTTTTTCAGGAATGGTTATAAGCACGATTCCGTTTTTTATAATTTTTATAATTTATTTTATCGAACCGGAAATGGTATCGATCTTGTTCTCTTCCGTTTTAGGTAATATCATATTGCTTGTTTGTGTTATTATGATTTTATCCGGTTCTTTTATGATGAAAAAAATTGCGGACATAAAATTATGATGTATTTAATATTAACATTTATTACTTTGACTGTTTTGTTTTATATTCTTTATTTTGCAATAAGTATGTTTGTATCGGGTTTTTATGCAAAACAAAATTTTTATGGAAGTGCGGATAATAAAAATATTTTTTTAATATATATTTTGAAAATGTCAAACATGTTGCAGCCGATATTAAAACTCATTAAAATAAAACTGTTTGTCGACTATATTGCGAAACTTGACAGTATGTTAAAAGTGTTTGATTTTAATGATATGAAAATAAATTCATACAATTTTGTTTTTATACAACTTATATCAATGCTGGCAGGTTGTTTTATATCGGTGATAGTTTTCGGCTTCGATATGTTATTTATGATATGTTTCGGATTATTGTTCTTGATATTGCCGTATCTGAAGATATATGAACAGTATAATAAAAAAATTAATGAAATAGTGAAACAAATACCGGATGTTTCAAATTTATTGGCAATAATGGTTTATTCCGGAATAGATTTTAACGGAGCAATCAATAAAATAGTAACGATTTTGGAAGGACATTTTATAAACGAGTTAAAAGATATTATTAAAAAAATGTCTTTGGGAATAGACACAAAACAGGCTTTTAAAGAGTTGTCTGAAAAATATAATATTGTTCAAATAGATACTTTTGTAAAAGCGATAACAATGTCTTTGGATACCGGAACAGGTCTTACCGACAGCTTGAATAAAATAGCTCGGCAAGTGTCCGATGACAATGTCGCAATAGCTGAAAAAAAAGCCCATGAAGCTCCCGTAAAGATGTTATTACCCATGACAATTTTGATATTGCCGACCATTTTCATTTTGTTGTTTGCTCCGTTTGTTATATCTTTTTTTAAATCAGGCTCATTATTTTAATTGATATTTCTTACTGCTTGTATTCTTGTTATATCGGTAAATTTAATGTATAATATCGCCAATTATACACATTTTGGAGAAATCAATGAAAATTACTGTTGCCGGAATAGGATATGTGGGTTTATCGCTTGCTGTATTGTTGGCTCAAAAAAACGAAGTTATTGCTGTTGATATTCTTGATGAAAGAGTAAACGATATAAATAATAAAAAATCTCCCATTAAAGATAAAGAAATAGAAGATTTTTTGACAAACAAAGAGTTAAATTTAGTTGCAACTACCGATGCTCGAACAGCATATAAAAATGCCGATTTTGTCGTTGTTGCCACGCCAACAAATTATGATGAGAAAAAAAACTTTTTTGATACATCGTCGGTAGAAAAAGTAATAAAGCAAGTAACGGACATTAATCCGAATGCCGTTATAGTTATAAAATCCACAATACCTATAGGTTTTACACAAAAAGCAAAAGAAAATTTTGCTACCGATAATATTTTGTTCAGTCCCGAATTTTTAAGAGAGGGTAAAGCTCTTTACGATAATTTGTATCCGAGCCGTATAGTGATAGGAACCGATTTAAATAACAAAAATATTCTAAGTAAAGCGGAACAGTTCGTAAATTTATTAAAACAGGCGGCAATTAAAGAAAATATCAATGTACAATTTATGTCTGCTACGGAGGCTGAATCCGTGAAGTTGTTTGCCAATACGTATTTGGCGTTAAGAGTAAGTTTCTTTAATGAACTTGATACTTATGCCGAACTTAAAGGTCTTAATTCAAAAGCCATTATTGACGGTATATGTTTAGATCCGAGGATAGGCAGCCACTACAATAATCCGTCGTTTGGATATGGCGGATACTGTTTACCGAAAGATACAAAACAATTGCTTGCAAATTACAAAAATGTTCCGCAAAATATAATTTCCGCTATAGTAGATTCCAATAAGACAAGGAAAGATTTCATTGCCGAACAGATTGCTTCTAAAAAGCCAAAAACCGTCGGGATTTATCGCTTAACCATGAAAACAGGTTCCGATAATTTCAGACAAAGTTCGATTCAGGGTATAATCAAAAGATTAAAAGCAAAAAACATTGATATTGTGGTATATGAACCTACAATCAGGGAAAAGATATTTTTAAATTCGGTAGTTGTTAAGAATATAAATACATTTAAACAAGTTTCCGATGTTATAATAGCAAATCGTTACAATAGTGAGCTTGAAGATGTAAAAAATAAAGTTTATACAAGAGATTTGTTTTTTAGGGATTAAGTTGTTATTTGAATGAAAATCATTGACAAAATTGATATATTCTTCTATAATTTTAAAGTGTGAAAAAGTTGTGAAAATCAACTTTTCATATGTGTATATAAAAGGAGTTTTTGATGGTATTAGAAGTTTTACGAAAAAAGTATCTTGGAGAAGTCCTTTTAAGTAAGCAGTATGTCACAAAAGAGCAGTTGTCGGAGTGTTTGAAAGAGTCCTTAGAAAAAAAGAAGAAAATCGGAAGTATTCTTTTAGAAAAACAATATATTTCCGAACCGCAATTATTGGAATGTTTGGCGGTAGCCTTAGGTGTTGAATATCGCGAGTTGTCGGAAGTTGATGTAGAACAAAGAGTTCTTGATTTAATTCAAGAAAAAATAGCAAGAAAATATTGTGCTGTTCCTTTGGAACTTAACGGAGATATGCTTGTAGTTGCGATGGCTGATCCCGCGAATGTTGTTTATAAGGATGAGCTTGCAAGAATTACCAATAAGAAACTTTCGGTAATCTTGGCATCCGAAAAAGATATTTTATCTTTCATAGAAAGATTTTATGTAAGAAGTTCTTTAAGTAAAGAAATCGGCGAAAATGAAATACAAGAGGCTGAAGAGGAAGAAGAATTAACCGATGATATTGAAGAGTCGGATTCGGCTCCGGTTATTAAGTATGTGAATTCGATTTTCTTTGATGCGATAACCAAGAAAGCCAGTGATATTCATTTGGAACCGTTCGAAAAAGAAATTTATTTGAGAATGAGAATAGACGGTATCTTGCAACAGATGCCTGCTCCTTCTAAAAAATATTATCCGGCTATTGTTTCCAGAATAAAAATTATGTCGGATCTCGATATAGCCGAAAGAAGATTGCCGCAAGACGGTAAATGCAGAATAAAAATTTCAGATCAGAAGATAGATATAAGAGTCTCGATAATACCGACTATATGGGGTGAAAAGATAGTACTGAGAGTCCTTGCTAAAAACGTGTTTGGTTTGGACATAGAAAGAGTAGGGTTTAGCCCTCAGGAATTAGCGTTCTTTAAAGAAGCAATCACGGCTCCATACGGAATGATACTTGTTACCGGTCCTACATCAAGCGGTAAAACTACAACTCTTTATTCCGCTTTAGGGCATATAAATACGGCAGATATTAACATTATGACTGCCGAAGATCCTGTGGAATATGAGTTGAAGGGAATTAATCAGTGCCATGTCAGAGCGGATATAGGTTTGGACTTTGCAAGAATTTTAAGAACCTTTATGAGACAAGACCCTGATGTTATACTCGTAGGAGAAATCAGAGATACCGAAACGGCACAAATAGCAATTCAGGCCGCATTGACGGGACATCTTGTATTTTCAACTTTGCATACCAACGATACGGTAAGTACAATTTCGAGAATGGCTTTTATGGGTGTTGAATCTTACCTGATGGCGGATGCTTTGAATTTGATTATAGCGCAAAGATTGGTTAGAACTATTTGTCCGAATTGTAAGAAAGAAGTTACTCTTCCGGATGAGATATATCAAAAGTTGGAACTTGATAAGTCTTGTAAAGTTTATGAAGGACAAGGTTGTAAGTTCTGTGACAATACCGGTTACAAAGGAAGAACGGCAATATTTGAAATGTTAAGAATTACAAAAGATTTGAAAGATGCTATTGCCAGAGGTGCTACCGATGTTGAATTAAGAGATTTAGCTGCAAAGCAGGGAATTATTTCTTTAAGAAAAGCCGCTATTGCTAAATTATTGGAAGGAAGAACAACGGTAGAAGAAGTATTTAATGTGAGTATGGCAGAAAAATAATTTGTGAGGTGTTTTGTAAATGCCTAAATTTAAATATAAAGCTAATAATTCTTTGGGGTTAAAAGTTTCGGGGTCCGTTGTCGCATCCTCGGAAAATGCGGCTCTTTCCGAGTTGAGAATGAAAGGCTTTTCTCAAATATCTTTGTCGCAAAGTGCTTTCGGCGGTTTCCTTGCAGACTTGGATGCAAAGTTAAAAAAGAGTACCTCAAGTACAAAAGTTTCTTTGTCGGAATTGGCGGTTGTTGCCAGACAGTTGTCTACATTGGTTAATGCCGGTGTTAATGTGTTGGAAGCCGTGTCCGATGTTGCCGTTATGGTTCAAAACGCATATTTCAGCAGCGTTTTATTAAAAATATCCGAAGATGTAAGAGGCGGAAGCAATTTCTCTGATGCTCTTGCAAAATATCCTAAAATATTCGATAACACTTTCGTTTCAATGGTTGCCGTAGGTGAAAAATCAGGTAAATTGGCTAAAGTTTTATCCGATTTGGCTACACATATTGAAAATTCAGTTAAATTAAGAAGAAAAATTAAATCTGCCGCATCGTATCCTATGTTTGTAGGCAGCTTTTTCCTTATAGTTTTTTGCGGTATAGTTTTTGTTTTAATACCGAAATTCGAAGAAATGTTTGCTTCTTTCGGAGCGGAATTGCCTTGGGCAACTCAAGTTGTTATTGATGTAAGTCATTTCGTGGTGGATAGAATTTTATACATTGTGGCACTCGGCGTATTGGCTTATATAGCATTTAGAATATGGACTAAAAATCCGGAAGGATTGAAACAGTGGCATAAATTGTTTTTCAAAATTCCCAAATTTTCTCCGATATATACAAAAATGGTTTTTGCGAATTTCTTTCAAACTTTGTCTACGCTTATAAAGAGCGGTGTCGATATTGTTTCTTCAATACAAATTGCGGCAAATACGGTAAATAATACATACTTAAGGTCTATATTGGAAGATATAAGAACCGCAATAGTCGGCGGAAATTTCTTCTCGGCTGAAATGGATAAGCATATTTTGTTTCCTAAAATGGTCGTTAGAATGACTGCCGTAGGTGAAAAAACCGGTCAAATGGAAGAAATGTTTTTGAAGATTACGGATTACTACCAAGATGAAGTTGATGCTGCTGTTGCAAGTATAAGTGCCATTATAGAACCTGTATTGATTGTTGGTTTGGGTTTTATGGTGGGTATATGTGTTATAGCATTGTATTTACCTATATTTAATATGGCAAATGCTATGGTAAACCAAAATGTTTAAAAAGGGTAAAAATTTTATGAAATTGAATGTAAAAGGTTTTACTTTTATTGAAGTTATGATTGTTGTGGTTATTATTGGTATTTTGGCTTCCGCATGGTTTTTTACAGGTAAGGGGCATATGAAAGTAGCAATGGCTAATGAGGGAAGAGCTTTAATTGATAAAATAGTTGCACAGGAAAAAATTTATAGAGTTCAAAATTCAGACTTTTTTATAACTGCTTCCGGTAAAAAACTTGAGTTTTCTCAAGAATTAAAAATTGATGCCAGACAAAATAAGTACTTTAAGAGATTTAATATAGCTAGGACCAAAAATTCGTCCGGAGCAACAAATAGAGAGGGCGTTGTTGTAACGGTTTATCCTGTGGATGGAGATGTTGATTTAAGAGGGGTTACTATTGTCGGCACTTATAAATTAAGTTCCGATGATATTGTGTATGAAGAAAATTTGGGTTGAGGAATTAAATATGGTGTCTAATTTAAAAAAACAAAAAGGAACAACCATAGTAGAAGTTTTGGTAGCGGTTATTATTATCGGTATTGTGAGTGTGTATGGCTTATCTTTTTTTTCTTCTGCATATAGGGTTTCTATAGATAATAAAGATTATAGCTTTATTTCACATGAGTTGGTAAGGAAAATGGAAATGGTTAAAGGTGGTGGCTATCCGTCTGCAACGAATCCGAACTATTATCCATTTGATATTACTTCTGAAGATGGAACAAGGTTTGATTTTAAGATTGAAAAAAAACTTAGAGACCGATGCATAGTCCATTATACTTGCGAATCTTTTGTAGATACTGACGGGACAAATACTTTTAACAATAGTGCAAGAATTGTTATTACAGCAACATGGCCATGGGCTACTGAAGGATCATATTCTAATTCTTCTAGTGCATTGGCAAAAAAAAATAGAATGGTTTTGGTAAGTTATATTGCAAAGGAAAAGTGGCAATAGTGAGGTGTTTTGATGTTTTTTAAGAAAAAAGGTTTTACTTTAGTTGAAATGATGGTAGCTATTTTGTTATCGGCTATTGTTATCTTTTTTTCGTATACAATGACAATATCCGCATATAAAATGTTTTCCAGAATAAGTAAGTCTTCTAAAAATTTTAATAATATACAATTTTTCGAAGAAGTTCTAAAAAAATCAATTACGGAAGCACAAACAATTTCATTTTCCTCAAATAAAAAAGAAATGAAATGTACGAGGTATGATAAGAATATTGGAGAGTTTGTTGTAGATGTTTACTCTTTTCCCGAAGACTCTGCCGGTAAATTTGATAATGTTGTTGGTAAACAATATGATTCTTTTCCCCAAAATATTATTACTGGCAATAAAATGTTCGGTTCTACAAAGCTTTTTTTAAGGACAGAACTTTTAAGTGGAACAGTTTTAGCCTCGAATGTGTTGGTGTTGGATAACATTAGGGCTTTTTATTATAGACCAAATAAATATCCTGGTTCAACTGGATCAAATCCTGCGATACATTGGGATAACATAATGATAGGTGTTGTTTACGAAGAGCAAATTATTCCCAATGTTTCAAAAAGACAAACCAAATCTTTTTGTTTTGCTGTAAGAAATGGGAGTATTTTATGATAAATAATAACAAAGGAGCCATACTTTTAATAACAGTTGTTTCTATGATGATATTGACTATTATAGGTTACATCACCTTACAGATGGTTTCTTCTCAAGGTGTTATGGATACATATGATCATACGAAAATAAGAGTGGATTATGCTGCAGAGGCAATAGTAGAAAGAGCAAGAGGTTATATAGATTATCTTGTCGTTCAAAAGTCAACGCCGATGCCTACTCCAGTGATAGGTTCATATGGGGATGTTGGTTCCGGTGGTAAAGGTCTTCTCTATTCTATGGTTGATGGTTCTGTGGATAATAGATGGTTTTTGTTGGAAAATGCCGAGGGTGTTGATAGTGTGAAAAGGGGACATGTCTTCGATAATAGTATGTATCCTAATATTTTTGCCGGTGATATTTATTGTGAGTTCGTTACGGAAGAGGAAGATGGTTTTGTTCTTGGTACAGATGTAAGCAGTGACCAACAACTGAAGTCTAAAGTTTTTATATTGAATCCTACATCTGATGAAAATCCTAAGTGTCAAACATATAGAATTGTTGCTGTTGCTTCAGCTACGGTGAATGTTGCAGGTGGAACTGTGATAGTTTCAACTGTAACATACTATTTTAATAGTCGTCATTATGTTGATAAGAATGCAGATGGTACAGTAGAAAAACATGTAACGAAACAATACTCAATGGGTTGGAGGAAACAATCTTGATAGGCATTGATTTGGGCAGCAAGTTTGTAAAGATCTGTAAAATTACGAATACTGAAAAGAAAAAGAAAGAATATTCGATAGTTTCGGCTGTAGTGGATATTTCAAACTATTCCGGAACGGAAAAGACGGAAAAATTGACATCCGTTTTGAAAAAATTAGGTTGCTTGGAAGATACCGTATGTTTGGCTGTTGGCGGTAAAGATATAATTAACAGAGATTTTGTGTTAAAAAGAAATAAGTTGATTAACCTGAAAGATCAGGTTAATAACGAGGTTGTTAACACAATTTCCGAAGATTTAGGTAAAACTTATTCTTCTTTTTCTGTTATAAAAAATAATTCCGACAAAGAATACAGCATTATTTTTTCCGCAGCTCCTATGGAAAAAGTTAATGCAAAGTTTTCTTTTATAAATACAATTGATACACTTTCCGTTTCAAGTGTTACTTTGGAAGATTTTGCTTTAGCAAATGCTTTTGTTGAGTTCGGGCCGAACTATAAGAATTCCGAAAATATTATTTTAATAAACATCGGTTACAATGTTTCAAATGTTATTGCAATGAACGGTAAAGAGTTGGTTTTTATTAAAGATATAGATTTCGGAGGTCAAGATATAACGAGAGATATTTCAAACTTTTATTCGATTCCCGAAAAATTATCCGAAGAGTTAAAGAGAAGAGAAGATTTAAGACAAACAATAAATTTTAACATGAAAAATATTTTGAAAAAAGATGTTGCAACTTTAATAGAAACTTTGTTTAGAACTATAGAACATTGTATAACAAGACAATTTATAGTTTCCGTTGACAGAATAGTGCTTACCGGCGGAGGAGCTATGACGGAAGGAATAGATAATTTTATTCAGGATACTTTAGGTATTCCTACCGAAAAATGGAATCCGTTGGATAATAACAAGTTTGTGGGATATGTAAATAAACCGCAAGGTTTTTATTTGCCTGTTGCTTTAGGTTTGGCACTCGAAAAGGAGAAAAAAGCAAATGTATAGCTTTAATTATATAGAAGGTGTTATTACAAAAGAAAAATACGGAAGTACTCTTGTAAGATTTTTAAAACTTTTAAATTTCTTTGTTCACATAGGAATAATATTGATATTTTTATTTACGGTTTTTAGACATTTCGAAACCGTAAATTACAACAAAAAAATAATTGATACAAAGAATAAAATCGAACAAAAAAGAACACAGAACAGTATTATAGAAATAGAAAAAGAGTGGGAAACTTATTACTATAAAATATTGGCTGTAAAAGAACAAATAAAAGGAAGCACGAATTACGGCTCTATTTTAAAGGATTTCGGAACATTCCTGCCCGAGGGAGATTCTATTATAAATCTTTCTATGGCGGGAGAAGCCGCAACTTCAGATTGGTTTATAAGCAAAGAAAAAGTAAAAAAATTAACCAGTTTCTATGATTATGCTCCAATTTTAAATTCTGCTTTTGAGAAAAGTGAGTGTATTAAAAACGATATGGTAATAGAAACCATGGAAAAACAGAATATTTATAAAAGAGAAGTTAATGCTTTAAAATTGAAGATAGGGTTAAAAAAAGCAAATTAAGTATTGGGGATATAATTTATGAATCAAAGTAAAAGAGTTTTAATTTTTATATTGAATTTGATGTTTTCTTTGTTTATCGCATACTTGGTATACAACTATATTTACGGCAGCTATGATAAAGAATTTAAAGAAAGAAAAAGTGTATACGAAAGATTTTCAAATATAAATTCACAGTTGGATGATTTTAACAGCATACAAACAAAGATGGATGAGTTGGATGAATCTTTAGCGGAAGTCTTTTCTATTTATAAAGACACTTTTTATTCGAACGAACAAAATATAAACGCATATAAAGTGAGAATTTTGGAGTTGTTAAAAGAAACCGATATTCATATGGGAAAAGATGATTCCATAGTTCAAGAAAAAAAAGATAACAGTATAGAAATAACTCTAAAGATAAAAGCAACATACAAACAAATTTGTAAATTTTTATTTGAATTGGAAAGGTATTCTAAAGTTTTGTCTCTTGTTATGGATTACAAAGGAAATGTGGAGATAAAAACCGTTCCTATTCTTTTTTCTTCGGAAGTAAACGATTGTTTCAGCGGAAGAAATACGATTGATTTTATAGAAGATGATATTCGTAAAGCCGGGTATTTTAAAGAAATATCCGATAAAATAGAAAAAGCAAAAGATGTTGGTTATATTCAAACATGGAGAGATTTCGAACCGATTCCAAAGACACCTTTTTATTTTTATGTTCCTGAGAAAACGGTTAAAAGCGGTGGCGGAGGTGCTGTAAAAGTTGAAAAACCTAATATAGTTATAGACGGTATAATGTATGAAAAGCAACATCCTATGGCTATAATAGGCGGTAAATTTTATTATGTTGGAGACGTTTATAATGGGTTTAAAATAACGCAAATTAACGGAAACAACATAAAAGTCAGTAAGTATGGTTCAGTATTTACAATAAAAATGGAGAATTAAAAAAAGGAGAGAAAATGAAAAAACTTTTGTTGACGGTATTAGCTGTTTCTTTACTATTTACTACTTCTTATTCTGCGCCGGAAAAAGAGAGTGGCGGAGGTTTACATTCCACAAACTTAATTTCTATCGATTTTCAAGGAACTTCACTATACACTGTTTTAAACGTTTTAAGTATGAAGACAGGTATGAAGTTGATTTCTTCCACGGATTTATATCAAAAGAAGATAATGTTATCTTTGCAGGATGTTACTGCGGAAGAAGCTCTTAATGCTTTGCTTGATACTTATGATTTGTATTATGTTAAACAGGGTGATGCAAACATATATGTTATTAAGAGTAAAGCGGACGGAAGCCACATTACGGTTTCCAGAGTTATTTTTTGTAACTATGCAAAGGCTTCCGATTTAGAGAAAATTTTGTCAACAAGATTATCAAAAGGCGGTAAAATCGTTTCCGATACAAGAACAAACTCTTTAATTATTACGGATTTGGCCGATAGTATAGATAAAATGGAAGGTCTTATAAGATCTTTGGATGTTCCTACACAACAGGTTTTACTTGAAGCTAAAATCGTAGATATTAACTTGTCTCACGGAACGGCAATAGGAACAAGATGGAACGAAACTTATAGAGACGGATTACTTAATCCTACCGTTGATCCTTCAAAAATGAACAACAAAAATTTTGTTTATGATACTCCTATAGGTTCGGTTATGGGATTAGGTTTAACAAAATCTTTTGCAAGAGTAGGAGTTTCTATTCTTGAAGGTGATGATTGGAGTATAAACGGAACATTTGAAGCCGGTGTTGAAGATAAAGATGCTAAAGTATTATCGAATCCTAAACTTCTTGTTTTGAACAATCAGGAAGCATCGATAGATATTGTTGAAGAAATTCCTTATTTGGAAAGTAAAACAACTTCTACCGAAGGAAATACAACGGGAACAATGGCATTTAAAGAAGCCGGTATAAAATTAAAAGTAAAACCTCAAATAAACAGAGACGGTTCGATAGTATTATCGATATCTCCGGAACAAAGTTATAGAACAGGTGAAACAATCGGAGAAGAAAATACACCTGTTATTAATACAAGTAAATCAACAACTACTTTAATGTTAAGAAGCGGAGAAACTGCGGCTATAGGCGGTTTAATAAGAGAAACGGAAGATACGACAGTAAACAAAGTTCCGTTATTGGGTGATATTCCTATATTGGGATACTTATTTAAGAGTGAAACGAAAAACAAATCGAGATATGAACTTACTATATTCATAACGGCAAAAATTGTTAACTAATATTTATCAAGGATTATAAAAACTATGGAAAATGAAAATTTAAATATGGACGATAATAATATAGATAACAATAATTCAAATGTTTCTGCTTCCGAACCGAATTCCGGTACAAGTACGGATGTTTCCGAAAATCATCCGGTTTCTTCGGGTTCGGACAATGGAAATAATGCCGTTAATGCAGGTGATAATAATGCCGGTAGTGAAAGTGCCGATACCGATATAAGTAATAACGGCACACAAGAGAATGAAACTGCAGGTTCGGGTAAAAGTTCTATTGCAAATGTTTTTGCAAATGTAGTTAATAAACAGGCTGATGAGAAAAACAGTGAACAAGAAGAAAACAAAGACCAACAAGGATTAGATGATGGTCCTCATGTTCATAAAGTGTTGATTATTGAGGATAATGAGGCAGAAAGAACTTCTTTGAGAGCTGCATTGGAAACCGAATCTATTGTTGTCGAAGCTGTTGAAAACGGTTTTGAAGCCGAAAATCTTGTTCGTATTTCTATGTTTGATATTGCGATAGTTGATTACAGATTACCTGATACCGACGGTCTTAATTTAATAAAAAAGTTAAAAATATCCATTCCGGAACTTATGCCTTTGGTTGTTACGGCACATAGTTCGGTAGAAATTGCCGTTGAGTCTCTTAAAATGGGTGCTTACGATTATATGACAAAACCTTTGAATATACCGAACTTAATTAAAACAATTTCTACGATGATACAAGATAAAGAAACTGCTGTTTCCAGCAGGAAAAAATTAGTTGATTTGCAATCTAAACAGGGAATAACATATACCGCATCTTCCGGAGATGAACATGTTTCTATAATAACTACACCTAATCCGGATATGTTGGTTAGTGAAGAGACAAAAGTAAGTTTCGGTAAAAAAGTAAAAAAATTTATATTAGCAGTTAAAAATTTTTATTGGGGATCATAAAATGATAATGAAAAAATTATTAATCAGTTTTTCTTTAATTGTCTTTTTGTCGTCTTTGTGTACTGCAATAACAAGAAATACTTCAAACAGTAATGAGAATAGAAAAATAGAAAAGAATGCCTATTATAAAGAATTACAAAGAGCCAAAAATTGTTATTGCGAAGGTGATTTTGACGGAGCCGAGAAATATCTTAATAAAATTTTCGAGGTTTCTATTGACAACGAAAAAGCTAACGAAATGAGAAATAAAATTTTGTTATTAAAAGAAAAAGAATCTTACTATAAAAAAACTTTGGTTAATGATTTAGTGATAGAACTTAGAAGAGCTGTTAAAGAAGGAAATTGTTATGAAGGTTTTTTATTTATAAAAAGAATACAAGATCTTTCACCGAATGAACCGATAGAAGCCTTTAAAACAAGATTGGAAAATGAAAAAGAGTTGGTTTTGTATGCTATAGAAGATACCGGAGACAAAAATCTTTTTATAGATTCTCTTGATTTCTTTGTTAAAGAAAAGTTTAAAAAATCATCGGATTATATATATAAACTATATCAAAAATATCCTAAATTTGTCGATTATGTAGGATTAAACAGATGTTATGTTTTACAGGAAACAACAAGCAAAAGAGTTAAAAAGTTTTATGATGATGCCGTAAAATGTTTTAAGGCAACAAAATTGGGAGAAGCGAGAAATTTGGCTGAATTGGCATATAGTTTGCAGCCTAACGATATAAGAATCAGAGTTTTGTTAGATCAAATTAATATGGAAATATTGTAATTGTTTAATATTTGAACTGATTAATATCTTTTTCATAACTTAGCTATATTATCTGCACCGGTTATTATATTTGACCGATGCAGATTTTTTTTGTTTTGTTCTTCTCGTCGATAAAAAATAAAAACTTGACAATTTTTAAACACTGTGTTATAATTAGCACTTGTAAGATTTAAGTGCTAACAATGTTAGAGTGCTAAATTAGAAAAATAGAAGATTAGAGGAAAAGAGGAAGAATAACCAATAACAAAATTTGCGAAGCAAATTTTACATTTAAATTTCCAATCTTCCAAATCTCAAATTCTCCAATCTTCAAAAATTACGAAGTAATTTTTAGAGGTTTGTATGAGACAAATATCTGAAAGTATTTTACAGGAAAGAAAAGCCAGAGTTTTATATGCTGTCATTCACGAGTATATAAAAACAGGTAAACCTGTCGGTTCAAGTGTATTGGAACAAAAATATAAATTTAATTTATCTCCCGCTACGTTAAGAAATTTAATGGCGGAACTTGAAAAAGACGGATATTTAACTCATCCACACACATCTGCCGGCAGAATACCTACGGATGCAGGTTATAAAGCTTATGTTAACTCCTTGGTTGAGTTACAAAGATTAGCGGTTGAAGAAGAAGAAAGAATTAAACAGGAATACGAAAAAAAGACAAAAGAAATAGAAAGTCTTTTATCTCAAACATCTAAAATATTGTCCGGACTTTCTAATTATACGGGATTTATTACAGCTCCGAAAACAAAAGTTAACGAGATAAGAAACATAGAATTGATGCAAGTTTCAAAAAGTCAGGTTATGGTTATACTTTTAACTAAAACGGGTATTGTTAAACATAAAATGATAAATTTAAGTGTTGACAGCGAAGAATTATATGAATTGAAAAAATTCTTAAATAATAAGTTAAGAGGTTTAACCATAGAAGAAGCATCAAAAAGATTAATTGTTGAAGTGGAGAAGTATCAAGATAAACAAAACGATATGTTACAACTTGCAGAACAAATATGCAGCGTTATAGATAGTATTCAGGAAGATATTTATGTCGACGGAACATCAAATGTTTTGTCTGTTCCGGATTTTACAGATTTCGAATCTGCAAAAAGTTTAATGAAACTGAACGAAGATAAAGACAGACTTATAGAAATAATAGGTAAAGATTTGGATGAAGCAACCGTAAATGTAAAGATAGGCGGACAGGATTTAAGTGAATTAAAGAATTTAAGTGTGGTAAAAACTTCTTATTCGTATGGAGATAAAATAGTCGGAGTATTGGGAATAATAGGTCCTAAAAGAATGGATTACGATAAAATGATGGCTTTGGTAAATTCTGTTTCAAATATAGTTAACGGATTCTTATTAAAAATGGGAGATGAGCAAGATGAAGAATAAAGAAAAAGAAGAACAAAAAATAGAAGCGAAAGCAGAAAAGATTGCAGAAGAAAAAATCGAAAAAGCCGAAGAAAAAGTAGCTGAAAAAGTTGAAGATATAGCAAGAGAAGTAAAATTATCGGAACTTGATATTTTGAAACAGTCTTTGAAAGAAAAACAAAAACAGGCAGATGAATATAAAGCGGAATATTTAAGAAGTGTTGCCGAATATCAAACGTTGAGAAACAGAACGGAAAAAGAAAAAGGTGAATATATAAATTTCGGTAAAGCAAAAATACTGGAAAGAAATATAAGTATATACGACGTTTTTGAACAGGCGATGATAAGTGTTAGAGCAGGACAAGATTTAAAAAGTATTAAAGTCGGTCTTGAAATGATATATAACGAATTTAGCAAAATGTTGAAGGAAGAAGGTGTAGAAAAAATAGATTGTTTAAATAAAAAGTTTGATCATAATGTATGCGAAGCATTGGATCAGGTTGAAACAGACGAAGCAGAAGAAGGAACAGTGCTTGCGGTTTATCAAAACGGATATAAGTTAAACGGAAAACTTATGAGACCTGCAAGGGTAAAAGTAGCAAAAAAGAAAGAAGAAGAAAAAGTAGCGGAAGAAGAAAATTCCGAAGAAAAATAAAAAGTAAAAAATATAAATTTAGGAGGACAAGAAAATGTCTAAGATTATTGGAATTGATTTGGGTACATCGAACTCGGCAGCGGCAGTTATGGAGGGAGGAAAAGTAACACTTATACCTTCCGCAGAAGGAACAACTTTAGGAGGAAAAGCGTTTCCTTCTTATGTAGCATTTACAAAAGACGGTCAATTGTTGGTTGGTGAACCTGCAAGAAGACAGGCAGTAACAAATCCTGAAGGAACAGTTTCCGCATTTAAAAGAAGAATGGGAGAAGATTATAAATACAAAATTAACGGTAAAGAATTTACTCCTCAACAACTTTCAGGTTTTATTTTACAGAAAATTAAAAAAGATGCGGAAGCATATTTGGGAACAACTGTAGATAAAGCTGTTATTACTGTTCCTGCATACTTTAACGATCACCAAAGACAAGCAACAAAAGATGCAGGTGCAATTGCAGGTTTGGAAGTGGTAAGACTTGTTAACGAACCTACGGCAGCATCTCTTGCTTACGGTATAGATAAAGTAGGTAAAGAACAGAAAATATTGGTATTCGATCTCGGCGGCGGAACTTTGGATTGTACAATAATGGAAATGGGATCCGAGGGAACATTTGAAGTATTGTCTACATCCGGAGATACAAAACTCGGCGGAACCGATATGGATAAAGCAATTATAGATTACATCGCTGAAACATTTAAGAAAGAAAACGGTATAGATTTGAGAAACGATAAAATGGCTGTTCAAAGATTGCAGGAAGCTGCAGAAAAAGCAAAAATCGAGCTTTCCAACATTCTTGAAACAGATATCAATTTACCGTTTATTACAGCAGATGCTACAGGACCGAAACATTTGGCAATGAAACTTACAAGAGCAACACTTGAAAACTTGGTAGATCCTATAGTTCAAAGATGTAAAGCATCTATAGACCAGGCAATAAGCGATGCAAAACTTACAAGTGCGGATTTAACAAAAGTTATTCTCGTCGGCGGTCCTACAAGAATGCCTATAGTTCAAAAATTTGTTGAAAACTATGTAGGTAAGATTGTTGAAAGAGGAATCGACCCGATGGAATGTGTTTCCAACGGTGCAGCAGTTCAAGCAGCTGTTTTAACCGGAGATGTAAAAGATATTCTTTTGCTCGATGTTACACCTTTAACATTAGGCCTTGAAACTTTAGGAAATGTTAGAACACCTATCATTGATAGAAATACAACAATTCCTGTAAAGAAATCTCAAGTATTTTCTACCGCACAAGATAATCAGCCGGGAGTGGAAATACATATTTTGCAAGGTGAAAGACCTATGGCAAAAGATAACGTTTCTTTGGGAAGATTTACTCTTGACGGAATACCACCTGCTCCGAGAGGAGTTCCTCAAATTGAAGTTACATTCGATATCGATGCAAGCGGTATTTTGCATGTATCTGCAAAAGATTTGGGAACAGGTAAAGAGCAGTCAATTAAGATTACTTCTTCAACAAAACTTTCGAAAGAAGATATAGACAAATATGTTAAAGAAGCAGAACAATATGCTGCAGACGATAAAAAGAAAAAAGAAGAAATCGAAGCTAAAAACGAAGCCGACAATTTAGTTTATGCAACAGAAAAGAGTTTGAAAGAACATGGTGACAAAATTTCTCAAGATGAAAGATTGAAAATCGAACAAGCTATCAACGACACAAAAGAAGCAATTAAAGGCGGCGATATAGCAAAGATTAAAGAAGCTAAAGATAAACTCTCGGATGCTTCACATAAATTAGCGGAAGAAGTTTATAAGGCGGCACAACAACAGCAACAGGCTAATGCACAAGGCGCAGCAGGTGCAAATGCAGGACAGCAAGCAAATAATAATGCCGGCGGAAACAACGATGACAATGTTGTTGACGCCGAAGTCGTTGATGATAAAAAATAACTAATCTTTTGAATTTATGCTTCGTTACACCGTGCCTCATTTACTTTTCAATGTAAACTTCGGCACGGTGTGCCTAGCCTAAAGTTCAAAATCTTTAGTTATTCAAGATTAAGTAAGATATTTGAAAAAACAGAACTATCAACAGGCAAATTGCCTGTTGGTAGTTTCCGAGTTTAAAAAGAAAAATTTGTTTAGTCATTTGTGTTTGTTGTTAATTGTACATTATACATTGTAAATTATAAATTGTCGTTTTAGCCTGTTGATAGTTTCGCAAGTTTAAAAAGAAGTATATTGTCATACCGCACTTGATGCGGTATCTCGTAGTTAAAAGATAAAATTTTTAAAGAGTATTAAAAGATATTTTTTAATGATTTTATTTGAAAAATTGCGAAGCAAAATACATTGTTTGTTGCTTTGTAAGACTTCTTAGATTTTAAATTTTAACGAAGTATTTACCGAATGAAGTGTACAAAAAGAAAGCGGTAGCGGTTGGTACTCGATTGAGGCAAATACAAAGTTAAAATTAAAAAGATGAAGTCGCTTCGCTCAAATATAAGAGGAAAAAAGATGAAAAAAGATTTTTACGAAGTGCTCGGTGTTCAAAAAGGAGCATCGGCCGACGAAATAAAAAAAGCATACAGACACTTGGCAATAAAATATCATCCCGACAGAAACCCGGGAAATAAAGAAGCCGAAGAAAAGTTTAAAGAGATAAATGAAGCTTACGACGTTTTGTCTAATCCGCAAAAGAAACAGCAATATGATGCATTCGGTCACGAAGGTATGAACGGTATGGGCGGAGCCGGTGCGGGCGGTTTCGGTAATATGGGAGATATGGGCGACATATTCGGCGACATATTCGGCGACATATTCGGCGGCGGCAGAGCGGGAAGATCGTCGGGCGGGGCTCAAAGACAATACAGAAAAGGTGCAGATTTAAGATACGATTTGGATATATCTATGCTTGATGCAATGACAGGTAAAGAAGTATCTTTGGATGTTACTAAAAGAGATACTTGTCAAACTTGCGGAGGAACAGGAGCAAAAGCGGGAACAACTCCGAAAACATGTCCTCAATGTAAAGGAAGGGGACAGGTTAGGGTTAGTCAAGGCTTTTTCTCTTTCACTCAAACATGTCCCAAATGTCATGGCGAGGGACAAATTATAGATAATCCTTGTCCTACTTGCAGAGGAACGGGAACAATAAGAACAAATAAAACAATAAAAGTAAGAATACCTCAAGGTGTTAACGACGGCAGTACATTAAGAGTTTCCGGCGCGGGAGATGCAGGTCCGAAAGGTGCTCAGCCGGGAGATTTGTATGTTGTTATACATTTGAAAAAACAGCCCGGTTTTGTAAGAGAAGGAGACGATTTACATACCGAAATAAGACTTACATTCGCACAAGCATCTTTGGGAATGGAATATGATGTGCCTGTCTTAGACGGAAAAGTTAAAGTTAAAATTGCCCCGGGAACACAACCCGGAACGATATTAAGAGTTAGAGATCAAGGTTTCCCTAAACTCGGCAGAAGAGGAATAAGGGGAGATTTATATGTTAAAGTTAATATAAATGTTCCGAAAAGTTTAAATTCGGAACAGAAAAAAGCATTGTTTGAATTTGCAAAAACCATGGGTGAAGTTCCGAAAGATGCCGTTCAGAAAAACGACAGTTTCTTTAAAAAGTTTTTCAGTTAATAGTATTTTGTTGTACAAAATGATAAAATAATTAAAAACTTATAAAGAGAAAATAATGAAAAAAATATTAAGTTTAACGGTTGCATTGATATTCTGTTTTGAAAGCTTTTCTTATGCAAGTTACAGCGGATATAAATCCTATATAAAGGGATTACTTGCATTAAAAAAAGGAAAATCGGATGTTGCTGTTTCCGAATATGAAAGAACTTTATCTTACGATACGGACGCTACAACCGTTTATAAAGATTTAGCACTTGTTTATTTGCAGCAGGGAGATGTTACAAAAGCATTGGAGAGTGCAAAAAAACTTCAAGAACTTGAAAACGATAATGTTAAAACACAAATGTTTTTAGGTTCTTTTTATCTTTCAATAAATGAAATGCTTTCGGCAAAACAATGTTGGGAAAGAGTTTTGGAACTTGAACCCGAAAACGAAATGGCAACCGTATATTTGGCCGCATATTACTATTCCGACAACAAACTAAAAGAATCAATTGATTATTGGACAAAATTTTTGGAACAACAACCTGAATCCGCAGAAGGATATTTTCAACTGGGTTTAACGCAGGAAAAACTCGGTATGCTCGATGAAGCTCTGCAATCATATAAAAAAGTTAATGAAATAAAATCCGAAGCACAGGAAGGTTATTTGGCAAGAGCCAGAATTTATGAAAACAAAAAAGAATATAAACTTGCAATACAGGAATATAAAGAATATGCAAAACTTTTTTCGGGAAATGTTGCAATATTAACATATCTCGGCAAATGTTATTTCGAAGAAAAAAAATATGACGAAGCCGAAGAAATAGTTTTAAAAGCAAAAGAAACCGCACCGAACAATGTTATTTTAAATTATTTATTGGGAATGATATATGAAAAACAAGATAAAATTGATGATGCGATAGATGTTTTTGAACATATAGTAAAATTGGAACCTACGGCGGCAAATTATACAAGGTTAGGTTATTATTATGCATTAAAACAGGATTATAAATCCGCGGAAAAATATCTTGACAATGCATTGGAAAAAGAACCGTTAAATTCCGAAATATTATATTTGGCAGGTTTAAATTATATAGATTCAAAAAAATATGAAAAAGCTAAAAAGGTTTTAGAAGAATCTTTATATTTAAAACCGGATTTTAACGAAGCTAAATTTTATTTGGCTCTTTCATACGATAAACTTAAAAATTTTAATAAAGCAGAACAGCTCTTAAAGGAAATAATAGCAGTTGAACCGGATAATGTTAAAGCTCTAAATTATTTGGCTTACAGTTATACGGAAAAGACGATACATTTGGACGAAGCCGAACAAATGCTTATAAAAGTCGTGAAGTTGCAACCGAATGTTCCGGCATACTTGGATTCGTTGGGTTGGTTATATTACAAAAAAAGAAATTATGAGTTGGCAGAAAAATATATTTTCGCTGCGGCAAACACACAACCCAAAGTTTTTGATAGAGATATCTACGAGCATTTGGGGGATATAAGTATAGAACTTAAAAAATTATCTCAATCGTGGTTAGCATATGCCGTTGCTTACGATTTGGGTTCCAAAACCGCAAAGAAAAAATTGAATTTGTTGGATAAAAAATTTGCACAGGAAAAAGATTTGCAACAAGAAAAATATAAAGTTGTTGCCGAAAGAGCAATATTGAATTTTCACAGAATCGCATCTTTAAAGTCCGGTTATAAAATTAACATAAAAATGAAGGGCGTATCAGTGTCTTCTTACATGTCCGTTCTGTTTGCAAGAAAATACGGAATGCTTTTTGAATTTCCTCCGAAACTATCTTTTCAGGGCGGAAGTGTTTATATAAACGATAATATTGAGTTTTATCCGCAAGCAATGGAAGAAAATATTCCCGAAGATTTTACATCCATGTTTGACTTTGCAAAACTTATATTATCAAAAGATTTTATAACTTTATTGTTCTCTTCGGATATGAAACAAAAAGGGAAAGAAATTATTTATCAAAATAACGAATACACAATAAAGATAGATTCCGCTAGCGGAATGTTTAAGGAGTTTATAAAAACAAATTCATTTGACTTGAAATTTAATTCGTATAAGACTTTTAATAACATTTCAAAAATTCCGTCAAAGGCAACTTTTATAGCCGAAAAAAACGGTTTTAAGTGTGTATGCGATTTGACAAAATCGTCAAATGTGTCACTTCCGGATTTACAAAAATTTATCGGGCAGACAAACGATGATAGTAAAAGCACCGGCCAAGATTAATTTATATTTGGAAATCATAAACAAAAGACCGGACGGATATCATAACATAGAATCCGTTATGCATACCGTTTCTTTGTTTGATATTTTAGAGTTTACAAAAATTAAAGATAACAAAATAGAACTTGTTTGCGATAATGCGGATTTATTTGATACCAAAAAAAATCTTGTTTATAAAGCCGCCGAAAAAGTTAAAGAAAAATATAACATAAATAGCGGTGTAAAAATAAAGCTTACAAAAAATATTCCTATGGGTGCCGGTTTGGGCGGAGGTTCTTCCGATGCTGCTGCGACAATTCTTGCTTTAAATAAAATATGGGACATAAATGACGACATAAAAAATTTGGAACAGTCAGGAGCCGAATTGGGTGCAGATGTTCCTTTTTTTATGACGGGCGGAACGGCAAAAATTTCGGGCATAGGCGATATTGTTGAAAAAATAAACACAAAATTATCGTTGGATTTTGTTTTGGTAAAACCAAATTTCGGAGTATCTACTCCGCATGCTTATTCCAAAGTAAAATTTCCATTGACAAATCCCCGTAAAATTAGTAAAATTATCAGAAGCCTTGAAAAAGGTGTGTTTGATTTTGAAAGTGCAAAGGATCTTTTTTTTAATAGGTTTGAAGATTTTATCTTTGAAGAGTATCAAGAAATAAAACAAATAAGGGAAGTTCTTGAAGATTTAGGGTGTGCGAGTTTGATGTCGGGTTCCGGAGCTACTGTTTTTGGTTTAGTTCATGATAAAGAAAATTTAGATTTTATCTTAAATGAATTAAAAAAATGTGGCTGGAATGTTTGGGTTGCGAGCTCATTCGAAGTCAGCAAATAGAGCTGAACGGAGGAGTTATGAAAATAACTGAGGTTAGAATTTTCCCAAAAGAAGAAGAAAAATTAAAAGCCTATGCGGCAATTACATTCGATAGTGTATTTGTTGTTCATAATTTAAGAATTGTTAAAGGTGAGAAAGGTTTGATGGTTTGTATGCCTTCAAGAAAAAAGAATGACGGAACTTTCAAAGATATAGCTCATCCTATAACAAATGAGTTTAGAAGTGAATTGGAAAAAGTTGTTTTGGACGCTTACGAAAAAAAGTTAGCTGAAGCACCGGCAACCGATACTCAGACAATATAATTTAATTCCGAGATAGTGTAATGGTAGCACAAGGGAATTTGGATCCCTTCGTCTAGGTTCGAATCCTGGTCTCGGAGTTTGGTATAAATTAAAAAGAAACATTTTTTATAAATTGTTTCTTTTTTTTATATGTATAAAAATATTGAGTTTTTAATAAAAAAAATATATAATTACTCAGTTAGTTGTTAATATATGCTTTTTGGGGTTTTTATGGCAGATTGTCTTTTTTGTAAAATTGTGGCTGGAGAAATACCTACTAACAAAGTTTATGAAGACGATAAAGTGTTGGCTTTCGGGGATATAAATCCTCAAGCTCCCGTGCATATTTTGATTATTCCGAAAAAGCATATTAAAAGTCTTGAAGATGTTTCTAATGAAGATGTTGAATTGTTAGGACATATACAGCTTGTTGCAAGTAAGTTGGCAAAAGAAAATAATTTGAATGACGGATACAGACTTGTAAATAATTGCGGAGTTGACGGCGGGCAGACGGTTGCTCATATTCATTATCATTTGCTTGGTGGCAGAACTTTCGGTTGGCCTCCGGGTTAGAATAGATTTAAGTCACAAAAAAAGGTGGTGTAAATTTAAATGGTTAGTGTTAAGGTAAGAGATGGCGAATCAATAGAAGAAGCTATCAGAAGATTTAAAAGAGAATGCGAAAGAAACGGAATAATGCAAGAGATTAAAAAGAGGGAATTTTATAAATCTCCTAGTGTTATAAAAAAAGAAAAACTTGCTGAAGCTAAAAGAAAAATTCGTCGCAAAATGATGAAAGACAACAATTGGTCAAGATAATCTAGTTGATAAATTTGTTGAAAAATTATTAAACAAAGGGGGATATTCGGAAGTATTGAGAATGTCCCCTTTGTTTGCATTTTTGTTAAAGGGAGGTTTATATGAAATTGAAACAAATGTACGATTTTTTCGTACAGGCAGGAATAGAAAATGACCCTCGTGGCAAAGATGAAGTTAATACAAGATTAAAAGAAATAAACGAAAAATATAATAAATTAGATAAACAGGCAAAAGAGGATTTCGATATTGATTTATTAACAAATCCTTATGCCGATTCAAGAATAATTTTCGGAACCGGAGACGAAGATATAAAAACCGTTATGGTTGGTATAGATATCGAAGCACCGGAACTTTTGATTGCAAACCAATTAAGACTTTCCGGTAAAAAAATAGATGTGGTTTTAGGTCATCATCCGAAAGGAAAAGCTTTTTCGACTTTTTATCAGGTTATAGGAATGCAGGCGGAAATAAATGAAGTCCAGGGTGTTCCTATAAATGTTTCCGAAAAACTTATAGGCTCAAGAGCGGATGAAGTGGAAAGAAGTGTTGCCGGAAGCAATCATCAAAGAGTTTATGATGCGGCAAAACTTTTAAATATTCCCATGATGACGGCACATACTGTTGCGGATAACCATGTTGTAAAATATTTGCAAAGCAGGTTGGATGCATTAAAACCGCGATATTTAAAAGATATAATGGATTTCTTAAAAGATATACCCGAATATAAATATGCAAAAACATTCGGTAACGGACCTACCATATTGTGCGGAAGTAAAAATTCCAAATGCGGTAAAATTTTTGTTGATATGACAGGCGGAACTGAAGGTCCTGTAGAAATGATAGAAAAGCTTGCCAATGCCGGTGTGGGAACGATTGTAGGTATGCATTTTAGCGAGAAACATTATAAAGAGATGGGAAAATATAAAATAAATGCCGTTGTTGCGGGACATATTTCTTCGGATAATCTCGGGATAAATTTAATGCTCGATGGGTTAGAAAAGAAATACGGACAACTGGAATTTATTGAATGTTCAGGATTTAGAAGATTTAGAAGATAATGTCTATACCGGATCAAGTAATAGAACAAATAAGAACGGCTTCCGACATTGTATCCGTAATCGGAGATTATGTTCCGGATTTAAAAAAAGCCGGAAGAAATTTTAAATGTTGTTGTCCTTTCCATACGGAAAAGACACCTTCGTTTATCATTAGCCCCGAAAAGGGAATTTTCAGATGTTTCGGTTGCGGCGTGGCCGGCGATGTTTTTAAGTTTGTAATGCTCATTGAAAATATTTCGTGGATAGAGAGTGTAAAAAAACTTGCCGAAAAAAACGGAATAGCCATAAAAGAAAATTTTAATGAAAAGTATTCCGTTTCGGAAAAAACAAAGATATTTGAACTTTTGGAAATGACGGCAAAATTTTATAACAGGTGCCTTTTGGAAACAAAAGCCGCTTCTTTTGCAAGAGAATACGTTAAACAAAGAGGTATGACCGACGATACAATTAAAAAGTTTATGATAGGTTATGCCCCGAAAGGAAAACTACTTGAATCCGCACGAAAAAAAGGCTATGCTTATGACATACTTTCAAAAGCCGGGCTTTTTACAAAAACGGATTTTGGAAGTATTTTTGAATATATGTCCGAAAGGCTTGTATTTCCGATATTGGATATACAAGGCAGGGTTGTTGCTTTCGGAGGCAGAACATTGGCAGACAGCAAAGCAAAATATTTGAATACACCTGAAACAATTGTGTATTCAAAGTCGTCTAATTTGTACGGACTTTATCAGACTTTGCCCGAATTAAGAAAAAACAAGTCGATAATTGTAGTTGAAGGATATATGGATGTTGTTCTTTCTCAACAATACGGAGTATCGGGAGCGGTTGCTCCGTTGGGAACTGCTTTTACGTCTCAACAGGCGAAATTGATAAACAGATATGCGGAAGAAGTTACATTGTTGTTCGATCCGGATGATGCCGGAAGAACGGCAACACAACGAGCTTTGGAAATTTGTGCGGAAAATAATATGTCCGTTAAAACGTCAAGTTTACCGGAGGGAGTTGATCCGGATGAATATTTATTGGAAAACGGCAGGGACGATTTTTATAACTTGTTAAATAAAAATTCAAAAAATGCAATAGAATTTGTCACCGAAAGAATTTTGTCGCAAATAAATATAAAAACAGCGCAAGATAAAGCAAAAGCCGTTTCAATGTTGTTGGATTTTGTTGACAAAAATAAAAATATAATTGTGCAAAGAGAATATATAAAATTTATTGCACAAAAATTAGATATTGAAGAAGATGTTGTTTGGCAGGAATTTAAGAGGAAGACCGTTTTTAAAACAGGTGTTAATGAAGAAAATTTTGTTGATAAAACAAAAAATAAATCGAAAACATCTTTAGAAGAAAAATTATTAAAATTTTTATTGGATATTAATAACAGACAATATATAAAAAAATTGGAAAAAAATTTTTTTAGAGATGGTAATTGTGTTACCATATACAATATGCTCTTAGAAAACGAAAATATTTCAATAGCACAAATCTTGTCTAAAATAAATGATAAAAAACAAGAACAGTGGTTTTCTAATATAGCAATTGTAAACGATCAGTTGAAAGACGGATACAGCCTTGACGGTAATGAAGAAAAATCCGTAGAACTATACGAAATATTTAATATTTTGTGTAGAGATATAGGATTGGAAAGGCTGGAAAAAGAAAGAAAAATTCTTGAAAAAGAAGTGTTGTTAATGACTGAAGGAAAAATTGCATCCGATAAGGATAAAATAAACAGATACCTTCGGTTAACAGCTCAAATTAAGGGTTCGGGGAAAAAGTAATGGCTAAGAAAGAAATGTTTAAAGATTTGGTATCAATCGGTAAAAAACAGGGATATCTTACTTATGATCAGATAAATGAAAAATTATCGGAAAAAGATGTAAGTGCGGATAAACTTGATAATTTTTATATAAGGCTTGCGGAATTGGGAATTAAAATAGCAGATAAAAGTTCTACTGTTTCCGTTTCGTCAAAAACATCATCGAAAAAAGAAAAAAATGCTCCTGAAACTGCCGATATTGTCGTTAAAAGCAACGAAGATGAAGAAATCAATCCCGTAAGAATGTATCTTACGGAAATGGCAAAAGTTCCTTTACTTGAAAGAAATGTTGAAGTTGAACTTGCCAAAAATGTAAAAGAAAACGAAAAAAAACTTACACATATAGTTTTGGAATCACCTTTAATAATTAAAGAAATAAAAAGTTGGGATACTTTAATAGAACAAGAAGAAATGACTCCGAAAGAGCTCATGCCGAGAGGACGAAAATCAACCACGCAGCTTAGAAATATGAGAATAAAAGTTAAACAGACCGTTCAAAGAATAGGTCAACTCGAAAAAAATATTGCAAAAGTTGATTTAAAAGCAAAACAAAAAGGTTTGTCTCAAAAAGAAAAAGCAAAACTTGATGCTAAAAGGCAAGCAATAAGAGCCGAAATAATTTCCTTGATAGTAGGTTTAAATCTTAACCAAGATAAAATAAAAAGACTTATAAATAAAATAAAAACTACGGCAAATAAACTTAATGAAATAAATTCCGAACTTGAAAGAATAGAAAGAAAATATAAGATGCCTGTTTCTAAATTGCAAAATTTATACAAACAATTTGTTTCGGGAAAAATAACAGCTGCGAATTTCAAAAAAATGTCCGGCGGGTTGGTTGCGGTCAATATAGCGGAAAATATTGAACATATTCAAAATTTAATTTCAAAACAAACTCATATTAAGGAAGGTATTTCCATAACTCCTAAAGAGTTGATAGAAACCGACAGAAAAATAAGAGATTTGGAAGAGTTAATTCACAGAGATAAAATGAAATTAATAGAAGCTAATTTCAGATTGGTTGTTTCTATCGCAAAAAAACATGTCGGAATAAGTAATTTGGAATTGTCCGATTTGATACAAGAAGGGAATTTGGGATTATCAAAGGCTGTTGAAAAATTTGAGTGGAAAAGAGGATTTAAATTTTCGACTTATGCCACATGGTGGATAAGACAGTCTATTAACAGAGCAATTGCCGATCAGGCAAGAACTATAAGAATTCCCGTTCATATGAAAGAATTGATTTCTAAATTAACGAAATTAAAGAAAAAATTTCAACAAGAACAGGGCAGAGAGCCGTTAATAGAAGAATACAGTAAATTCTTAAAAATGTCTACCGACAGAGTAAGAAAAATATTAAAGATGATGCAAGAGCCAGTTTCTCTTGCTACACCGGTAGGAGAGGAAGAAGATTCCAAGTTGGAAGATTTTATAGAAGATCAAAACAGTCCGAATCCCGTAACTAAAACTTATCAATACAGATTACAATTGGAGCTTGAAAAAGTGTTAAATACTTTAACTCCGAGAGAATCCGAAATTATAAGATTAAGATACGGTATAGGAATAGGTTATCCTTCCACACTTGAAGAAGTAGGTAAAAAGTTTGGCGTTACAAGAGAAAGAGTAAGACAAATCGAAGCAAAAGCCATAAGAAAATTAAGACATCCCAGCAAGTGTAAATCGTTAAAAGAATACTTAAGTTAATTTGTTTATTTCATAATTTTGGGAGATAGTTTAAACAACTATCTCCCTTTTTGTTTGCTGTCGAAACTTTTTTTTTGTATATATTGTCTAATATTTAATATGAAAATTGTTGATTATTTAGTCGTTTTTTAATAAAATTAATAGAATATTTATTAGTTTTTTAAGGGTTTATTATTATGAAAAAATTTTTTCTTGCAATATTGTTCATTTTTATAAGTGTTCCCGCTTTATTTGCGGATGATGATACTATTTTCAGAATAAAAGATGTTGTTTTTGACGGGTTGCAAAATGTAAAACCGAAAACGGTTCGTTCCGAGATTCAGTTGAAAAAAGGTAAAGTTTATGCGGCATCTGTCGCAAGGGATGATTTAAGAACGATTTTAGGCTTGGGCTATTTCGAAGATGCTTCTTTGTCCGTTGATAAAGAGAACAAAATAGTTAAGTTTAAATTGGATGAAAAACCGTATATAAAGAAAATCGTTTTTAAAGGAAATAAACAATTTTCCGTGGGAAAATTAAAAGGCGAAATTACTTTAAAAGAAAAAGATTTTTATAATTTCGTGGAATTGGAAGAGTCTAAAAGAAAAATACTTACACTATATAAAGATAAAGGATATGCCGATTGTCAAATGGAAGTATATCCCACTACAGACGAAGATACAAATACAATGACAATAACTTTTCTTATAACCGAAAATAATAAAGTTTTGGTAGGTGATTTGTATGTGGAAGGTGTAAGAAGTTTTAAAAATAAAAAAATTAAGAAGTTGGCAAAAACCAAGAAGAAAAAAGTATTTAAAGAAGAAACTTTAAAAAATGATATGGCATCGATAAAGAAGTTTTATTTAAATCGCGGTTTTATGGACTTTTCGATAGACGAACCGGAAATAGCATACGATGATGCAAGAACGAAAATGTTTATTACTTTAAGAGTTAATGAAGGTGCAAGATATAAGATGGGAGATATAGATTTTGAAGGTAACTATGTTATATCTTCCAAAGATTTGTCTAAACATTCCACAATAAAGAAAAACGAAATATTTAATCAGGAAAAAATATTAGAGCTATTAAATAAAGTTTACGATGATTATTCCAATAGAGGATATCTGCACTCTTACATTGCTCCCGACTTTTCAAAAAGTAACGATAATTTAATGCAGGAAGGACTTAGTTCCAAAAAAACGGAAAAAGAAGTTTTGATACAGGAAGATATAGACGGTATAGACTATCAATTGGATACTAAAATAAACCAAAAGTCGGTTGATAAAAAATTAAAAAAATTAAATAGAAAATTAGAGAGAACTAAATATAAAACGAGAAACAGAGAAAGCGAGGTTTTAAATCAAAACAGCAAAGAACAGGATATAAAGGATAAAATAGCCGATATTGATCAATCTTTGGAGTATATAGAATATAGTGATTTTACGGCAAAACAAAGAGAAAAATTAGAGAAGAAAAAAGCTAAATTGGAAAAGAAATTGTTGAAAGCTCATAAAGAATTGGAAAAGAGAGAAAGTAAAGTTTTGAAACAAAAAAATAAAGAGCAATTGATACAGAGTGATATCGATGAAGTTAATCAAAGAGCTGAAAGCGGTGCTGATTTTGTTCTTACCGCAAAGCAGGAAAAAAAGTTAGAAAAGAAAAAAGTTAAATTAGAAAAACAACTGGTAAAAGCCGAAAAAGAAAAAGAAAAGTTAATAGCAAAAGAAAAGAAAAAACTTGAAAAACAAGAAAAGAAATTGGAAAAGCAGAATAAAAAAGAGGAAAAGTTACAGGAACAATTAGATGCAATCAACGAACAAATAAAAGAAAAAAGAGAGCATCTTGATATAGAGGATAATCTTGTAATAGATATAAACGGTAATGAAGCCGGTAAAAATGATTTTGCCGATAAAAAATTAAAGAAACTTCAAAAGAAAAAAACTAAAATAGAAAATAAAATAGCTAAGTTTGAAAGAAAAAAAATAATAGAAAATGTTGTAAATGTGGATTTTAATATACAGGAAAATAATATAGTTTATGTCGGCGATATTTATGTGGATGGCTTAACAAATACGAAAGATAATACGATAAGAAGAGAAATTTTACTTATGCCGGGAGATGTTTTCTCTTCCGGTAAAGTAAGAAGAAGTATGGAGAAAATTTATAATTTAGGTTTTATCGACGGAGCAGAACCTAACATTGCTCCTACCGGTCAACCTGATATTATGAATTTGGCTTTTTCGATAACGGAAGGTAAACCGGGTATGATAACTGCCGGTGCGGGTTATTCTTCCGTTGATAAATTTGTCGGTTCTATTCAGTTGCAACATATGAATTTATTCGGCAGAGCACAAAAATTGAATTTGTTATGGGAATTCGGTGCAAGAAGACAAAATTACGAAATAGATTGGACCGAACCTTGGTTTTTGGGAAAAGCCATGAGTTTGGGGTTGTCTTTATATAACATAGAAAGATTGAGAGATTATCATAATACAAGCGATGCTTACAGAGAAGGAAGACTTGGAGGTTCCGTTTCTATAAGCCCGAGAGTTGACGACAAGATAGCTTTGCTATTCGGTTACACTTACGAACATGTAAGAATTTTCGATATAGATGATGATGAACTTAAAGAAGAAATTATGAATGATCCCGATTTGGCAAAAGACAGAACATCCAGTGTGAGAGCTCAAATTGTTTATGATACGAGAGATTATATTTATGATGCATCAAAAGGTGCAAGATATTCTTATGGTATAAGTGTTGCTGGAGGACCTTTGGGCGGAAATGTTAATTATGTTAGAAATTCGGTAAGAGGAACATGGTTCTTCCCTACATTCTGGAAATTTGTGCTTTCGGTTAATATTAATACCGGTTGGATAGAAAGTTACGGCTCTTCTTCCGATGTTCCTTTGTATGAAAAATATTATGTCGGCGGAGCCGATACGATAAGAGGTTATAAATACAGAACTGAAGTCGGACCTTATAACGGCGGTAAAGTAATGGCTGTGGCAAATGTTGAATATAAATTCCCTATAGTTCAAGAAAATAAAAGAACTATATTACAAGGAGCTTTCTTCTATGATATCGGCGGAACATGGAAGGATATAAATCATATCAAATTTGCCTTCGGAACAGATAATGATGAAACAAATTCTTATTATTTGAAATCAGGTTTCGGTTTCGGTATAAGATTTGCGACACCGGTATTCCCGTTAAGACTTGATTGGGGATACGGATTAAATCATAAGAGAGGCGAGGATTTACAGCAATTCTACTTTACAATAGGAAATGTTTTCTAATATAAGAGGTAAAAATGAAATTAACTTTAAAAGAAATTGCCGGTATTGTTAACGGAAAAATTATAGGGCAGGAAGATTGTGTCATTGTAGGTGTCGGTGCTATTCAAGATGCTATGGTAGGGCATATATCTTTTTTAGGAAACAAAAAATATACACACTATTTAAAAGATACAAAGGCCAGTGCAATATTCGTAGGAGAAGATATAAACGTTGAAGAATATAAGGGTAAAAATTTTATAATAGTAAAAGATCCGCAACTTGCTTTTTCAAAGGTATTGGTTTTAATAGATAAACAAAGATTAGATAAAATAAAGCCAGGTGTAAGTCCTAAAGCAACAATAGAACAAACAGTTATTTTGGGTAAAGATGTTACGATAGGTCATAATGTAGTTATTGAAGATAATACGATAGTCGGAGACAACACAAAAATTTTAGCAAATACATTTATAGGCAGCGATGTTGTTATAGGTAAGAATTGTTTGATTTATCCGAATGTTACAATAAGAGAAAGAACAATAATAGGTGACGATTGTATAATTCATCCCGGAGTTGTTATTGGCGGAGATGGATTCGGCTTTGCCGCAACAGGGGAAAAAATTCCGCAAATCGGACATGTTGAAATCGGAAATAATGTTGAGATAGGTTCAAATACTACAATTGATAGAGCCGCTATAGGAAAAACATCCATAGGAAATAACACAAAGATAGATAATTTAGTTATGATAGCACATAATGTTCAAGTTGGTGAAAATACTATAATAGTTTCTCAAGTAGGTATTGCCGGTTCAACAAAAATTGGTAATAAAGTAACTCTCGGCGGACAGGTTGGTATTGTAGGACATATAACCGTAGGTGACAATGTAATGGTCGGTGCAAAAAGCGGTATAAACGGTAATTTGAAAGGAAACCAGGTTGTTGCCGGTCATCCTTTACAGCCGTACAGAAAACATTTGGAATCTCAGGTTTTAATAAAAAAATTACCCGAACTTTTTTCGCAAGTTAAAAAGATAATAAAAAAGTTAAATATAGAGGAATAATCATGGCAAAACAGACTACTATTGAAAAAGAATTTAGTATTGAAGGTATAGGTTTACATACCGGTAACAAAAGTAAGATGGTATTTAAACCTGCCGATAAAAATGCGGGAATACATTTTGTTAGAATTGATTTACCTAACAAACCGGATATAAAAGCAGATTGGAACAGTTTATCTACAGGTGTTGCTATAAGGGGAACAACCATTCAATCCGGAGATGTTCAAATTCATACAATAGAACATATATTATCTGCTTGTTTTGCATTGGAGATAGATAATTTAATAATAGAGATAAATAATAATGAACCGCCAATTATGGACGGCAGTGCAAAAATAATAGCGCAGAAAATTTTTGAGTCCGGCATAAAAGAGTTAGATGCTGATAAAGACTTTTATACAATAAAAGAACCTGTTACTTTTACATCCGGGAACACGAAAATCGTTGCTTATCCGAGTGATAAATTGGAAATAGATTGTACTATAGGATACGATCATCCTTTTTTATCTCATCAACAGGCAAAATTTGAAATAACAAAGGAATCTTATGTTAACGATATTGCTCCCGCAAGAACTTTTTGTTTTGATTATGAAATTGAAGCATTACAATCAAACGGTCTTGCAAAAGGCGGAAGTTTGGATAATGCAATAGTTATAGGACCTAATGGTATATATAATAAAGAACCGTTAAGATTTGATAACGAGTTTGTAAGACATAAAATATTGGACTTAATCGGCGATATTTCTTTGGCGGGTAAACCGATAAAAGCAAGATTGGTTGCCGAAAAACCGGGACATAAAAGTAATGTAAGTTTTATAAAAGAATTTGTTTCTAAAGCTGTTATAGATAAAGGAGAACCAAAAGTGGATGTTCCAAAAAAACAAGAAGAACAAGTTGTTTCCGATGAAAAAGTAACGGTATTTAACAGTGCTGAAATTCAAAGAATTATTCCTCACAGATATCCTATTCTTATGATAGACAGAGTTAAATTGATCGGAGCGGGAGATAAAAAAGCTGTCGGATATAAATGTGTAAGCGGAAATGAGCCTTTCTTTCAAGGACATTTTCCGGGACAGCCTATAATGCCGGGAGTTTTGATTGTTGAAGCTATGGCACAGACATCTTGTGTTATGTTTTTATCAAGACCTGCATTAAGAAATTGTTTGGCATATTTTATGGGAATAGATAAAGTTAAATTCAGAAAAACAGTTATTCCCGGAGATATGTTGGAATTAAAGGTTGAAGTTATAAGAGACAGCGGAAGAAAAGGTAAAGTAAGAGGAGAAGCTTTTGTTGATGGTAAGTTGGCGGCAGAAGCCGAATTTATGTTTATTATAGTAGACAGGGAGAAATAATATGATACATAGTACGGCAATAATAGATAAATCTGCAGTAATCGGACAAAATGTAGAAATCGGACCTTATGCTGTAATAGGTGAAGATGTTACAATAGGAGATGGAACCTTTATCGGAGCGCATGCAACGATAGAATGTGCAAGAATAGGTCAAAATTGTAAAATATTTTCTCATGCATCAATAGGTGCTCCGCCTCAAGATTTAAAGTATGCCGGAGAAAAAACAATTGCAATAATAGGAGACGGCACGACGGTTAGAGAATTTGCGACAATTAACAGAGGTACTAGTGCAAGCGGTCAAACCGTTGTAGGAAAAAATTGTCTTATTATGACATGTGCACATGTTGCTCATGATTGTATTTTGGGAGATAATTGTATAATTGCAAACTGTTGTGCAATTGCCGGTCATGTTGAAGTCGGTGACGGAGTTGTTATGGGCGGACTTACCGCTGTTCATCAGTTTGTTAAAATCGGTAAAAATGTTGTTACCGGCGGCGGTTCTATGGTAAGTATGGATATAATTCCGTATATGCAGGCACAAGGTGACAGAGCGAATTTATTCGGTTTGAATTTGGTAGGACTTAAAAGAAAAAGAGTTCCTATTGCCGAGATAGAAAATATAAAACATGCTTATAAAATTTTGTTTGCTTCGCACTTAACATTAAATGATGCCGTAGCAAAAATAGAAGAAGAATTATCTTCATCTGTTTATGTCAAAGATATAATTGATTTCATAAAAAAATCTCAAAGAGGAATTTGCAGACCAAAATAGTTATGAAAACCATAGGAATGATAGCAGGTAACGGAAGGTTCCCTTTTCTTGTTGCTCAAGAAATAAAAAAACAGGGCGACAAAGTCGTTACCGTTGCACTAAAAGAAGAAGCCGATAAAGATATTGAAAATTTTTGTGATGAAACGGTGTGGCTGTCCGTCGGCAAAATTCAAAAAATTATAGATACTTTTAAAGACAGAAATATTGATACTGCCATAATGGTAGGTCAAGTTAAACATGCAAAAATTTATTCTGCAATCACAATGGATTTAAGAGCACTTAAAATAATGACATCTTTAGTGAATAAAAAAACAGATACGATTTTAGGTGCCGTAGTCAGAGAATTTGAAAAAGACGGAATAAAATTTTTGCCCTCACACATATACTTGAAACATTTACTTGCGCCGAAAGGTCTTATTGTCGGTAAGAAATTAAATTCCGATGAAGACAAAGATGCACAGTTTGGCTTTAAAATGGCAAAAAGTATTGCCGGACTTGATATCGGTCAAACGGTAGTCGTTAAAGATAAATCGGTTTTGGCTGTAGAGTCAATAGAAGGAACAGACGAGTGCATAAAAAGAGCATATTCTTTGGGTGGAGAAAACGCAATAGTTGTAAAAGTTGCAAAACCGAACCAGGATTTTAGATTTGATGTTCCCGTAATAGGAACAAGAACCGTAGATACTTTGGAAAGCAATAAAATACGAGCAATGATAATAGAGGCGGATTCTACTCTAATATTGGATAAAGATTTAGTTATGGCAAAAGCAAAACAAGCAGGTGTTACCATTATTGCAATGTAGCTTATTTTTATACTATTTTAATTTGACACATTTTATATGTATAAAATGTGTCTTTTTTTTTGCAAGAACAGACATAAAAGTAGTAAAATATAATATTAAGCTATGACAAGAAAATATCAAATATTATTTTTAATATTATTATCGTATGTTGTCGTGCTGTCTTTCTATCCGATACTTACAACGGGTTTCATAAATCTTGACGATCCCGTTATGGTTGTGGAAAATCAGGATATTAAAAGTTTATCTTTCAATAATATAAAACACATTTTTTCTTCATATCAGTATAAACTGTATCACCCTGTCGTTACTTTATCTTATGCAATGGAATATTTTATTTGCGGAACGGATCCGTATTTGTATCATGTTGATAATGTTATATTACATTTATTAAATGTTTTTCTTGTTTTTTTTATAATAAAATTTTTATCGAAATCTTTTTTTGTCTCTTTCATCAGTGCATTTATTTTTGCATTACATCCTGCACATGTTGAGCCTGTATCTTGGGTTTCTGCAAGAAAAGACACTTTGTTTTCTTTCTTTTTTTTATCGGCTGTTTTTGCTTACATAAAATCTTATGAAATAAACAAGGGAAAGCTTTTATATTGCTTTTCAATAATTCTTTTTATATTGTCGTGTATGTCAAAACCTACCGCGGTAACATTACCGGCAATTCTTATTTTAGTTGATTTTTACGGGGATGAATTTAAGTTTAAATATGATTATTTGAAAAAATATATACCTTTTTTTATTATTTCTTTTGTTTTCTCTTATATTGCCGTTTTTGGACATTATTCGGAACAGGAAAAAATTATTGCGACACTATTTGTAAAAATTACTAATTTTTATGATGCACATTTAAATTGTTTGTTTTATATATGTAAGTTTTTTTTACCGATAAATTTATCATGTTTTTATCCGGATTTTTATGATCATTGCGATATTGTTCCGAATTTTGTGTTTTATTCGTCGGCACTGTTATATTTATTGATTTTTTTCGTGTTGTTGAGTTTGAAAATAAATAAAAAAATTTTTTTCGGATTTTTTTTCTTTTTAATAACATTATTGCCTTCAAGCGGTATTTTACCTACCGGCATTGCACCGGTAGCGGACAGATATACTTATATACCTTACATAGGTTTATCTTTTATGGTTGCCGAGGTTATTTGTTATATTTATAAAAAAAATAAGATATTGAAATATATAGCCGTTTCGGTTTCGATATTTGTCGCGGCAGCATTGATATATTTAACTTATCAAAGAAATCTTTTATGGTCAGATAATAAAAAGTTGATGACACAAGCAATAGATTATGCACCGGCAACAGCCGACCAAGCTTATTTATTGAGAGGAATTATATATAAAAATGAGAATAATTTAGATTTGGCTCAAAAAGATATAGAAAAGAGTTATTCATTAAATTATAAAAATGCATATACGGCGTTTCATCTTGCACATTTAAGGCAGAAACAAGGTAAATATTTACAGGCAAAGGAATATTATTCGGTTATTCCGTACACAAATGTAAATTATGCTTATGCAATGCAAAATATAGGAATTATTCTTTACAATGAAGGAAAAACAAAAGAAGCAATAAGTTTTATGGAGAAAGAAAAAGATAAAAATCTTTTTCTTGTTAACGATGGTTATTTTGCAACGTTGGCGGTATTTTATCAAAAAGAAAAAAATTTTGAAAAAGCGATAGAAAACTTAAAACTTGCAATATCCGTAAATCCGAAAAAAGAACAATATTATATTCATTTGATGACAATTTACGAAACAACGGACGATTTTATTAATTTTGAAAAAACAGCACTGCAGGGAATAGATTTTGCAAGTAATAAAGTGCCGATAATTAATAAACTGGCAAGTTGTTTTTTTGAAAAAGGAAAATACGGACAAACAAAAGTTTTATTACTTTTAAAATCGAACCTTTGTGATAATTTCGGTTACTTCTTGCTGGGAAATGTCTTCGCTTTGGAACAAAAATATGAGCAGGCAATATTTTGTTATACGATGTCCATATTACTAAAAAGAGATAACGGAGAGATTTATTTTAAAAGGGCTATGGTTTGGTATTTGTTAAAAAATTATGATTCGGCACAAAAAGATGTGAAATATGCCGAAAAATATAATTTTATTGTTGATAAAGAATTTAAACAAGATTTAGAAAAAGCTAAAAAGGAGATAAAAAAATGAAAAAGTTTGTTTTGTTTTTTGTATTTTGCAGTTTGTTCTGTTTATGCACAACCGTAAAAGTTTATGCTGAAGATGTGTCTGTAACTCAGAAAATAGAAAGAGCATATGATAATTTTATGAAAAATGAAAAAATTGTTAAATTTAAAACATCCGTAAAGATAGGTTGGGGAAAATTTAAAAATTGGTTTAATAATTTGCCGGGTATAAGACACTATAATAACTCTGTTTATTCCAGTAAAAATTGGAAAGCAGCAATGCACGATATGGGTGGAGAGTACAGCCCTCATTTGAAGAAAGAAGGAGCAAGTGCTCAAATGCTCAGAGAAGGTAAAAAGAATTGGGATAAACTATAAAAATATATGAAATTGCAAAAAACAGGTTTAATATTTATCTTTTTAATAACTTTATTTTTTGTTTCATGCGGGAAAAAAGTTGAAACGGATAATGGCCCTTTGGGAGACATGTATGTTGTCTCTTCAATCGGAGATGCAATATATTTAAATCCCGTTTTAGCTTCCGATTCATCGTCATCTTCTGTTAATTCGTATATATACAACGGACTTTTAAAATATGATAAAAATTTGAATTTGGTCTGTGATTTGGCCGAAAATTATTCCGTATCGGAAAACGGTTTGGAAATAAAATTCAATTTAAAGAAAAATATCTATTGGCACGACGGACATAAATTTACGGTTAAGGATGTTAAGTTTACTTTTGATAAATTGACGGATCCTAATACAAGAACGCCGTTTTCGTCGGATTATTTAATGGTAAAAGAATTTAAAATAACAGACGATTATTCTTTTACCGTTACTTATGATAAACCTTTTGCACCTATACTTGAAAGTTGGGCAATAGGTATAATACCCGAACATATTTTCAAAGATGAAGATATAAATACATCGCAGTATAACAGAAAACCTGTAGGAACGGGACCATATGTTTTTAAAAAATGGGTTACCGATCAAAAGATAGTTTTGGAATCTAATCCGAATTACTATGAAGGCGCTCCTAAAATAAAAGTTTTATTGTTCAGAGTAATACCGGATCAATCTGTTCAGTTTTTGGAATTAAGAACACAAACTATAGATGAACTGTCTTTAACCCCGGATCAATGGAATGCATATGAATCTTTTTTCAAAAATTATAATAAATACAGATATCCGGCATTCAGTTTTACTTTTTTAGGCTTTAATCTCGAAAAACAGCCTTATAATAATATCAAATTCAGACAAGCAATGAATTATGCGATAGATAAAAAAGATATTATAACAGGGGTATTATCGGGAATGGCTAAAACCGCTCAGGGGATATTTCCGCCTCAATCTTGGGCATACAAGGAAATAGAACCTTATGAATATAATCCTAAAAAATCCGAAGAATTGTTGTTGTCTATAGGTTTCAGTAAATCTCAAGACGGAAAATTATTGTTCAACGGTAAAGATTTTGAAATTAACATAATTACAAATCAAGGGAATAAAACAAGAGAGCTTACGGCACAAATTATACAGGAACAATTAAAAAAAATAGGTATTCAAGTTAATGTAAGAATTTTGGAATGGAGTAGCTTTTTAAATCAATACGTGAATAAGAAAAATTTTGATGCTCTTATTTTAGGATGGAATACATCTGTTGATCCTGACCAATTTTCATTGTGGCATTCTTCTCAATGCGGACAAGGACAATATAATTTTATGTCGTATAAAAACGAAGAAGTAGATGACTTGCTGATAAAGGCAAGAACAACTTTCAGTAAAGAAGAAAGAATTAAATATTATCATAAAATACAAGATATTATGAGAGAAGATCCGCCATGTATATTTTTATATTATCCGGAAAATTTGGTTTGTATTCATAAAAGATTTGAAAATGTTGAACTTGCACCTGCCGGTATAGGTTGGAATTTTTATCAATGGTATGTTGAGAAAGAAAATATAAAATATAAAAATGCAAATCTTTTAGTTCAGTAATTATTAAGTAATGAAAAAAACATTTTTGATAATCATTTTCATATTTTGTTCGATATATATATTTGCAGAAAATAATATTTCTGTAAGCAGTAATACGATTGATACAATAAATGTTTCCACGACTACAACACAAGTAAATCAATCTGCGGATACGATAAAAACTTCAACTAATACCGTAAATGAAAACGATACAATGTCTCAACTTGTAAATTCCGATGATACAGTAAATGTTTCAAGTTCCGCAATAGATATAACTAAACCTTTAAAATATAAAGAAGTAAAAGCAAACAAAGAAATTGAAGTTTCATCTTCTACCGTTGTTCCGGATGAGAACGATTTGGGAACATATTATTCTTCTGGCGCAATAGTTGAAAAACCTCAAAATAATTCAAATTATGATTTAAATATCCCTACAACAACGGCACTCGGTATAGCCGGGGATAAAGTTTTGGATAAATTAAATTTGAATACATCTACGGATACGATAAATAATGTTAATAAATCTACGGAATCCGCGAAGACAGGTTCTTCTGCAGCGGCAGCAGGTGAAGATAATAACGACAAACAAAAAAAACAGGAACAGGAAAAAGATAAATCTTTCGCAAAAAAAATGTTGGAAAAAATACCGTTTGATTCCAAATTGTTATTGTCCGGAAGAAAGTTGATAGGTGTAAATTATTCCGGAACGATTTACGACAACGAAGAGTCCGGTAAAAGAGCCAACTCTTCGGATTTTTCGATGGAACAAGAATTACAAATGAAAATAAAAGGCAGTGTGGGAGACAGACTTGAATTAAATGTCGATTTTGATGATACGCAAGAAGATAAAAAAGATATTTATATTCTCTATAAGGGAAAAGGAAACGAATTTATAAGAGAAGCGGCTTTCGGAGATATAAATGTTGAACTTCCAAGTACAGAATTTTCAGGCTATTCAAAAGAGTTGTTTGGTGCAAAAGTTGATACTCAATATAAAAATTTAAAAACAAGAGCTTTCTTTTCTAAAACAAAAGGTTATTCCGAAAGTAAACAATTTAAGGGGAGCAGTAAAACCGAAAAAAAGGTTATAGCCGATACGTCATACATAAAATATAAATATTATTCCATCGTTAAAGACGGTATTTCAAAAACCATAAAAAATGATACGGCAAAAGTGTATTTGGATAAAATAAAAACTACCATCAGTGACTACGTAGTAATAACAACCGATACTGATTTGTATTATATGAAAGATTTGTCTGCGTCTCCGTATAACGGGAATTTTATAAAACTTACGGCAGGAACGGATTACACCATAGATTATACTACCGGTATACTTACATTTAAAAATACTTTGTCCAGTCAGTATGTCGTTGCTATAGATTATCAATATACGGATGGTACTTGGTTGTCGGATGAAACAGGAGGAAATCCTCAAATAATTAAAGATACTAATAATACGGATTCTTTATCTAAGGAAGTTCGAACTTTTTACAGCTTGGGAAATTATCAAATTACGAAATATAACGGCAGAGATAATTTTATTTTGGAATTAAGAGATTTGAATGATACCGTTCCCAGAGAGATAGACGGAGGAAAACCTGTTCCTAAATTTCCTAACATTGACGGATATGAATCAAATATTATCGTTGATTATGAAAAGGGTGTATTTAATTTACAACCGATAACCGGCAAACCTTTACACGATGATTTATATACATCAAATACACACAAATATAATTTTGTTGCACAATACGAATATAAAATTAAAATTTTTAATTTAAGAACGGATATCGTTCCTATGTCGGAAAAAGTTGTTGCAAACGGCAAAACTTTGAAAATTAACGAAGATTATATGTTGGACTATGATGTCGGTATATTAACTATTTTGAAAGATGAATATATTAATAATGATACGGTTATAGATGTTTCTTATGACTATTCTCCGTTGGGAGGAGCATCGGCAGGTTCAACACTTGTAGGTGTTCGTTCCCAATATGATTTTACCGACAATATTTCGTTGGGGGGAAGTTTTATTTATGAATTTGCCGCAGAAGATACAAAATTACCTGATATTTATACTACTCCTTCCAGCACATTGGTCGGGGAAGTTGATGCCAAAGTAAAAAATGTAAAAATAACCGATAGTTTAAAGGTTTCGGCTTCTGCCGAATATGCCATGAGTAAATATAATCAAAATACAACAGGTAAAGCTATAGTTGAATCTATGGAAAGTGCAAAACAGGATGACAGTTTTTCTTTAATAGATGATAATTGGTTTTATGCTGCAACTCCGAACGGCATATATGCACAATATGATACGAATGCGATAACGTGGAGAAATTATGATATAGAAAAAAAAGAAATAGATAAAAATTTGGAAATTATATCAGGTGAAAAACAGCAGGTTATGGATGTAAATTATAATTTACTCGTTTGTGATTATGCTTCTATAGGGCAAATCATATCCGCTTCCGGTTATGATTTTTCAAAAAAATTATATTTGGAAGTTTGGATAAAAGCAAATTTTGCACAAGTGAAAGTAAGGCTTGATTTAGCTTCCGCAATAAGCGAAGATTCCGACCAAAACTATCTGCTTGATACGGAAGATAAAAACGGGGACGGAATAATCAGCCCTTGGGAAGATGTAGGTAGAGATTTTACAAATAAAACAGCTGCTTACGGTATATCAAAAATCGGAGCGAATAACGGCAGGCTGGATACGGAAGATTTAAACGGTAACAACATTTTAGACAGATATGAAACAAATCTCACATATTTCAATTTGGATGAATATGCCGATATTACAAAAACATCCTGGCAAAGAATTCAAATTCCGTTGGATATCACGACCGATGCCGATAAAGAAAAATGGAAAAATATAAGAATTGCAAGATTAACCCTAAACGGTTCCGGTTGTGAAGGTAAACTTACCGTAGGTAAAATTTCCGTTGTAGGAAATAAATGGACTAAAGAACAAAATAATTCTTTAAGTGCAGGTGAAATATTTTCCATAGGAAGAGATAATCCGCAATATGTTTCACTTTTAACTAATTCATATTATAGAGATTTATACGATATAGACAGTGATTCCAAAAGAGATGAACAGGCATTGGCAATCAATTATGATTCCTCTGCAAGCGGTGATGAATTCTTTGCCAGAGCAACATACAGTTCGGGTTTTGATATATCCAATTATGAGAAATTTAAATTCTTTTTATACATAAAAGATACAACGGCTACAAGTCCCGATGAAAGTTCTTTCGTTATGAGAATCGGAGGAGATGAAAATAATTACTACGAGTATTCTATTCCTATAACCGATGATATGAAAGGAAAATGGAATCTTCTTGAAATCAGACAGCCTGGATACGGAGCAATGGCTGCATGGGATATAAATGATCCGAGAATTACCAAGCAAGGTGAGCCGAGTTTACAAAAGATTGCATTTATTGAAACAGGTATAAAAACAAACGGTGCGGATAAAGGTGAAATTTGGGTAAACGAAATCCATGTTGCAGGAAGTAAAAGTAAAGACGGTAATGCATGGAAAGCCGATTTAAACATAAATTGGAACGGTAAAGGCAGAATAGGCGGTTTAAATGTTGATTTATACAGAAAAAATATAGATCAGGATTTTGAAACTTTTGCTCCGGGAACTTATGATAGAACTTTTTATGAAGACTGTGCGGATCTTACCTTTAAAGGTGTTGAGATTGCGGGAACACAAGTTTTACCGATAAATGCATCTTTAATTAAGACAAAGACTATTACGCCTCTTGCCTTGCAAAATACCTCGGATCAGGTTTCGGTATTGGATGAAGGTAAAGTTGTTTCTTATATGGGAAAAGTAAATACCGTTTTATCCGCCGGAACGGATTTGCCTAAGGTTACATTGGAATATAACAGATTTATTAAAGATACGGAAAATATTGAAAGGATTGAAGATAAAGAAACTGTTTCTGCGAATATGGTTTATTTAAATCCGATAGATTTTGATTTTTTACCGACAAGCATTGTCGGCGATTACAGAATAAGTAATTCCGCGTATAAAGTTTATCCCACCGAAAAAATAGAAGATACAAATGCTTTTTTAGACTTGGATACGATGAGAAAATATATGGAAATTGAAGATTTCTTAACATTGGAAAAAACCGAAACCTGGGGTTTAAAAGCTCCTTTTTCTTTCTTTGATAAGGTTGTTTTTTCTCCGGCTTATGTTATTACAAGAGTTAACGAGAAAAATAAAGAATATTTTGAAAATGAAGAAATCTTTTATGATAAATCTTTAAATCAGGATATAGGAGCAAGTTTGAATTTCAAAGTGGCAAAATGGTTCCAACCGAATATTCTTTACAGTTTGAATACCGTTGAAACTTATGACTTAAATTACAGCAGTATGTCTGCAACAAAATTTTATCCCGGTGAGAAAAAAGCAATAGACAGGGTAGGGACAACCGAATTTACTTGGAACTTACAGGCAAAAGATATTTTTGATACAAAATATTTAAAAAGTTTAACATTTACCACATCTTACAGAATGCAGGATTCCGATTCTTATACTAATGTTGAAAAGAATTTTTCTTCCGTAGGCTTTTCCGCCGATAAGTTGTGGATAAGAGATAATATGTTAAAAGAAATACAGCCGGTATATTCAACATCATCGTATACCGTTAAAACCGTTTTGAAAAGAGATGACAGAAGGGTTATAGGAAGATACAATCCGTTTGAAGCTTTTGATTTAAAAGGAAAACTGTTACCGATAAAAACAATGACTATGAGTTTTACTTTTACTGACGGAGAGGAGGAATCATATAGTACCGGAACAACAAAAGATTCCTATACAAAAACTTGGCCGGATATTCTCATAGGTATGAGCAGATTTGAAAAGTTGTTCGGACAAAATTGGATGAGTGATACTCAACTTAATTTAAAATACAATAAAAAGACAACTACTGTTGCCGGAGTGTCTTACGGCGACAGCATCATGTTCGGCGGAGACTATAAATTGAAAATTGTAAAAAAATATGATGTGTTGCTTTCTGCGGATGTAACATCTACTCAGGATTTCGATACCGAAGCTAATGTTCTTAAGCAGGAGGGGAAAATCACTAATTGGGCCGTGCAGGTTGCTACAAATGTAAAACAATGGAGATTTAGTTTAAGATATGACAATTCCCAAAACTGGACAAAAAATTCCAAAGGAAACCTTGCTACACAAGTTTTTTCAAATGCCGTAAACGGGCAGGCAACATCGGATTTGGTTTTCCCGAGCGGGATAAAAATACCTTTGATAGGAAATATTCCTTTGAAAAACAGATTACTGTTTGAATCGAATGTGTTCTACAACACACAAAGTTCTGCAGTGGATGTTGAGGCTGCAAATTATCAAAATTTCGGATTTAAATTGTCGGGAGATTACGAAATATCTAAAAATTTCAGATTTGCTTTAGGAACGAGTTTTTCAAGATTTTTATATAACTATGTTCCTGAACAAAATTATACAAATATAGAACTTTCAAGTAAGTTGACAATACAATTCTGATATGAAAAAAATTTTAAATTTTATAATATCAATAATATTTCCGAGAACATGTTCTCTTTGCGGTAAAAAAATCTCATTTAACTTTGAAAAAAATATTTGTAATGAGTGTATTGAAAAACTTCCTAAAGTGGAAGGATTGATATGTCACAAATGTTCTTTGCCGTTACCTGATGGAGGTGCTACTTGTTCCGATTGTAAAAGCAATAAAGATATTTATTTTGAAAATTTAAAATCTCCTTATATATATTCGTTACAAATGAAAAAATTAATAAAAAAGTTAAAATATTCAAGAAAAACTTTTTTGGCAAAAGATTTATCCGCTAAATTAGCGGATTTTATAATAACAGAAAATATCGATAAGAATATAGATGTTGTTGTTCCCGTTCCTATGCATTGGCTTAAAAAGTGGAAAAGAGGATATAATCAGGCAGAACTTCTTGCAGATGATGTTGCACGAATTATAAATAAACCGATGTATAATGCTTTAGCGAGAACAAAATATACCAAACCGCAGTTTAATCTTAAAAAAGGACAACGAAAAGAAAATTTGGAAGATATGTTTGCCGTAAACAAAAAATATGCAGATATAATACAAGGGAAAAGAATTCTTTTAATAGATGATATTGCAACAACTTGCTCTACGGCAAATCAGTGTGCAAAAGTTTTAAAAAATTTAAGATGTAAAACTGTTGTGGTTACTCTTGCAAGAGCATAAAGCTATTTCTTTTCCAGGAATTTGTAGCTTTTTATTTTAAAAAAACTTGTTTGGTCGAGTTCTAACGGAGTAATCGAAATAAAACCTTGTTCTATGGCATCAATATCCGAATTTTTATTTTTTTTGCCGGATATAAATCTGCCCGCAAGTTTATAATATGTTCCTTTTTTTGTTTTCTTTTCCACGATTGTTTCGTCGTAACATCTTATACCTAACGGCACAACTTTTATTCCTTTATAATTTGGGGGAATATTTATATTAAGACAAAGTGCAGGTCTGCCTTTCTTTTCTTTTTTTAAAACTTCTTTTGCTATTTTTAATACAGCTTTTGCAACTTGATTATAACAAGGATTTGTTTCATCACTTGCCGAAACGGATATTGACGGTATTCCCAAATATGCTCCTTCACGGGCAGAAGCAACAGTTCCTGAATAGACAACATCCTGTGCAAGATTTGCACATGTATTTATTCCGGACACAACCAAATCTATTTTATCTTTGAAAAAAGAATATAATGCATATTTTACGCAGTCTGCGGGAGTTCCTCCTACAAGAGCATAAATATTGTGTTTTATTTTTTCAAGTTTTAAATATTTTTTTAAATGTATTGAATGACTTGTTCCGGACATTTCGTGTTTTGGAACAATGACATAGATATTTGCAAAAGAAGATAATTCTTTAATTAAAGGCTTTAGTCCCGGTCCGTTTATCCCGTCGTCATTAGATATCAAAATATTATATTTTTTCATTTGTTAACTTTAAAACCTCTTTCGCCAATATTTCCTGAGGGAAAAAATCGGGAGAAACTATTCTGTCAATATCTATAACATCAGATATATATTGCTCGATAAATTTTATTATTTCCTGTTCCGTAATATTTTTTTCTTCCGTAACGACTCTAAAGTTTGGTACTTCTACCGATTTTGCATTGAAATATTGATGATTGTCTGTGGCATAAGGGAAAGGTATAAAAAGTGTCGGTAAATTATAATTTTCAACTTCTTTTACCGTTCCCGCACCTGCTCTGCAAATAACTAAATCGCTGCAAGCATAGGCATTGCCTATATCATTCATATATTTTGTTATAAATTTTTTTGTGTTGAGTTTTTGGTATTTGTTATCCAAATTTTCAAAATCATTATTTCCCGTAATATGTATAAATTGTATTTTATCTTTATGTCTGTTGAATAAATATTCGTTAACATTAAACATAATATTATTTAGTTTTGTTGCACCCAAACTTCCGCCGAAAATAAAAATTGTAAAGATATCGGCATCAAGATTTAATTTTTTTGCTGCATCCTTTCTTGAAATATTAAAAATATCTTTTCTTATCGGATTGGATGTAAATATTGTTTTTTTTCTGTTGAAGAATTTTCCCGAATTTTTAAAACTTATTGCAACTTTCGTAACTATTTTTGATAACAATCTGTTTGCAAGTCCAGGTATGGAATTTTGCTCATGAATCAATGTAGGAATCTTTTTGAATTTTGCCATAAGTAAAACGGGAAAAGATAAATATGCACCCATTCCGACAACGACCTTCGGAGAAAGTCTGTTTAACATTCTTTTTACCGTAAACAATGTTTTAACAAATCTAAACGGAAATAAAATCAAATCCAAAGATATTTTTCTCGGAGGAGCTTTGAAATCCAATATTTCATAAGAATATCCCGACGTACTTACAATTTTTAAAGATACACCGTTTTTATTGTTGTTTACCACAAAAACAGGATTGTATCCTTTTTGTTGCAGTTCATAAGCAAGTGCTATTCCCGGATAAACATGTCCGCCCGTACCGCTGACAGCTATAAGTATATTTTTCATAGTATTTTATTGTTGTTCCTTGCAATATTAATAAGTATTCCTATCATATAACAATTTATGAGCATGGCAGAACCGCCGTATGAAATAAAAGGCAGCGGAATTCCTTTTGACGGAAAAATTCCGGTTGTCATTCCCATATTGATAATAGCTTGTCCCGTTATTGTAAGCATTATTCCAAAAGACAAAAATTTACCGAAATCATCTTTGCATTTACTGTTTATAGATAAAGCTGTTTTTGTAAAAAGAATAAAAAGAAATACCGTTAATAATGTTCCTAAAAGTCCGTATTCTTCTCCTATGATCGGGAAAATATAGTCGGTCTGCTTTTCCGGAAGATAGCGTAATTTTGTATCACTTTTGCCGGCGCCTTTTCCGGTTAATCCGCCGGAACCGAAAGCGGCAAAGGAAATATCCGAATTATATCTTGCATCATCTATTTTTTTTCTCAGCTTTTTATCTTCGGCGGTTTCTTTGTTACCGGAAAAAGAATGAACTATTTGGTTAACATAAGTTATTACTCTTGCTCTTCTGTAAGGTTTTACGATTATTGCCGCTGACATACCTAAAAAAGCAATGAGAATAAGTATCAGTATTCTTTTTGTATCTATTTTTGCGATAAAAAGCATTGATGACCATATAACAAAAAGCAGAATAGTCGTTCCTAAATCACTTTGTAAACCATATATGATGGAAGCAAAAACTATAAGGTAAATGCAAGGAAAAACATTTGCACTCCATGTATTTATATGGTGTTTATGTCTGCTTAAAAAATTTGCCATTATTATTATTATTACCAATTTAGCCAATTCTGATGGCTGAAAATTAAAGAAACCGAGATTTATCCATCTGTGAGCACCGTTTATTTCTCTAAAAAAAGAAGTTGACAGCAATAACAATGTGGTTACAATAAATAACGGTAAATTAAAGTTTGTATATTTTTTATAGTTAAAAAAAGAAGCTATGATAAAAAGAATAAAACCTAATCCTATATTAATAAAATGTTTGGTTATGCAGTCCAAAGGTGCATTTATATTTACCATGGAACTACACGAAGAAACGGCCGATATTCCTATTATGATAAGACCTAAAGTAATATATGAAAGATATCGAGCTTCTTTGTTCTTTTTAAAATTATTAACGATAAAATTATTAAAAAATAATTTTGCCATATTATTTTATTGCCAAAACAAATTTTTTAAATTCTCTGCCTCTGTGTTCAAAATCGTTGAACTGATCGAAAGATGCACATGCGGGGGAAAATAACACAATATCACCTTTTTCGGCAACAGAATGTATCTTTCTTATTGCATTTGATAATGTTTCACATTCCGTCATTTCGGCAGAACCTTTAAGCTGCTTTTTTATAATGTTTGTTGCTTCACCGATTAAAAATATGTTTTTTACTTTTTTCTTAATTAAATTAAAAATCGGTTTATACGGGCTGCCTTTATCTTGACCGCCGAGTATAAGTTGAATGTTTTTATCGAAAGATTCAAGTGCGACTTTCGTTGAATCTACATTTGTTCCTTTAGAATCGTTATAATATTTTACACCGTTTATTTCTTTTACGAACTCTATTCTGTGTTCTACACCTTTAAAATTCGATATTACTTTTTCAATTATTGCAGGCTTTGTTCCCGCGATATAACTTGCGGCAACTGCAGCAAGAATGTTATCTATGTTGTGTTTTCCCGGAATATTTATTTTCGGATTTAGTTTTATTGTTTTGTTATTCTTCTTTAAATAAATAGTTCCGTCGTTATAATAAATACAGTTTTTTGTTTTGTTGTAATTAAATTCAAACTTGGTTGCTTTCGTCTTTGTTATGGCTTTTTTCAAATATTTATCGTTATAGTTATATATTGCGTAATCTTTTTTCTTTTGATTTATAAAAACATTTGCTTTTGCTTTTACATAGTTTGCCATTGTATGATGGTGCTTTAGGTGGTCCGGAGTAATGTTCATGCTGACACTTATGTCCGGTTTAAAGTAAGGGGAATCTTCCAGTTGATAAGATGACAATTCCAAAACTAAAACAGATTTTGAATTTAATTTTGTCACAACTTCGGATATCGGAAAACCTATATTTCCGGCAACAAAAGTGTTTTTATATCCTTTCTTTATTATTTCATAAATTAAAGTTGTTGTCGTTGTTTTACCGTTGGTTCCGGTAACTGCAATTATTTTCCTGGGTTTTGCAAAATTTAATGCAAAGTCAAGTTCACTTAATATGGGAATTTCTTTTTTTCTTGCCTGTTTCAAAATATAGAGATCGTTCGGTAATCCGGGACTTTTGATTATTATGTCGCTATCGAGCACTTTTTGAGAATGTTTACCGAATTCAAGTTTAACATTCTTGTTTAATTTCATTTGTTTATGTGTTCTTGTTTTGCCGCTGTCACTGGCAAACACATCGTATCCTTTTGATATTGCTAAGTTCGCACAAGCAATACCGGATTTTCCCAATCCCAAAACCGCTATTTTTATACCGTTGTTTTTTATCATTTTTTATCTTAATTTAAGAGAAGCTATTGATATAATAGCAAGAACGATTCCTATTATCCAAAATCTTATAGTTACTTTTGTTTCCGCAATTCCGCCTAATTCAAAATGATGGTGCAACGGAGCCATTCTAAAAACTCTTTTTTGAGTCCTTTTAAACACGGAAACTTGTATCATAACCGATAATGCTTCTGCTACAAATATTCCTCCTAATATAAAAAGAATAAGTTCCTGTTTTATAAATACGGCACATAATCCCAACAAACCGCCTAAACATAAGCTGCCGGTGTCACCCATGAATATTTCTGCCGGATACGAATTATACCATAAAAATCCTAATCCGGAACCGAATAAAGCCATTAAAAATACGGAAATTTCTCCCGCTCCCGAGACATAAGGAACTTTTAAGTAAGAGCTTATGTGTGAATGACCTATAAGATAAGAAAATATTGCCAGTGTTACGGCTGCAATTATAATATTTCCCGTTGCAAGTCCGTCCAGACCGTCGGTTAAGTTTACCGCATTGGAACTTCCTACTATAACAAGGAATATTAACACAAAATACAAAAAAGATAATTCAATAAAAGTTGTTTTTAAGTATGGGATATTTAAAGATGTTGCATATTGAGTGTTTGTCGGATAAAAATATAAATATACTATCACAAGTATCGCAAATACGGACTGAAACAATAATTTCTTTTTAGCCGATAAGCCTTTGGGATTCTTTTTTACCAATTTTAAATAATCATCTATAAACCCTATCATGCCGAAATATATTGTTGCGGCTATTAACCATAAAATAAAATTGTTATCCAATCTTGCCCATAAGATTGTTGATAATAATAAAGATAATAAAATTATTATTCCGCCCATGGTAGTTGTTCCGGATTTTACTTGGTGAGTTTTGGGACCGTCATTTCTTACTATTTGTCCGATTTTATATTTTTTTAAATTTTTTATTATTGCCGGTCCTATTAAAAAAGTTATTATTAAACTTGTTAAAATAGCTCCTCCGGCTCTGAATGTAATATACTGAAAAAGATTTATATCACACAATGTATAGAAAAGATAATAGAACATTTTATTTCATTCCTTTTTTTATTTTGTCTGCGGCAATAATTTCATTATAAACTTCATCGAGCTTCATTCCTCTGGAGCCTTTTATGAATACTAATGTATTTTCCGTTATATCGTTTATCAGTTCTTCGCAAAGAATTGTTTTCGATATAAAATATTTTGAGCTTTTATCCGTAAGTTCGTTTTTTAAATAATTAACCAAATCTCCGAATAAATAAACTGTTTTTATGTTCGGCAAAGAATTTATATATTGTCCCAGTTCTGCATGATAATCCGGAGATTTTTCTCCCAACTCCAACATATCTCCTAAAACTAAAAGAATTTCTCTGCTTGGATAAGATTGAGCCAAACTTTTTATCGATTCATGCATAGATGTGGGGTTTGCATTGTAAGCGTCATTTATAATAATAGCTCCGTTGCTTAAAGAATACGATTGCATTCTCATTTTGGGAGGGGTACATTTTGCCAAACCTTCTTTTATTTCTTTAAAAGAAAATCCGAGCCCGTAAGCAACGGCAGCCGCACCTAATGCATTAAATATATTAAACTTACCTTTTATCGGTAACTCTATTGTTTCTTTATTCCCGTCAATATACATATCAAATAAAGGTTTATCCAACCATAATTTTATATTCTTTGCATAAACATCGGCACCGTTATACAAACCGAATGTAATAACTTTTTTTGATACTTGCGGTATAAGATTTTTCAAGAAAGGATTATCGTTATTTAAAGCTATGAAACCGTCATCGGCTATACCGTCTATCAATGTCATTTTTTCCTGTAATACTTTTTCCGGAGTTTTAAAAAATTCCAAATGAGAATTTCCTATATTCGTTATTATTCCGCAGTGAGGAATTACAATATCCGTTAAAGCTTTTATTTCACCGAATTCCGAAGTTCCTATTTCTATTGCAGCATATTCCGTATCACTCGTAAGATTAAATAAAGTTAACGGAACACCTATTCTGTTGTTGAAATTTCCCTGATTGGTTAATGTCTTGCCTTTTTGTCTGAATATTGACGACAACATTTCTTTTGTTGTTGTTTTTCCGTTTGAACCCGTAATTGCGGCGCAATGCAGGAGATTGAATCTTTTTCTGTATGCCGTCGCAAGTTTTTCCAATGCAACGGAGGTGTCTTGAACTTTTACTAACGACGGAATTGTAGGAAACATATTTTCAAAATTCATATCTTCTTTAGAATAAACTATTGCGGAAACATTTTTTTCTATGGCATCTCTTATGAAATCATGTCCGTCTAAAGATTTTCCTTTTATTGCAAAAAATAAAGACCCTTCTTTAACGGTTCTGGTGTCTATACTTATTTCTCTTATCGGTAAATGAGGGTTTCCTATGACGAAAGAACCGTTTACGGCATTTATTAAGTCCATCAAATAAAAATTTTCCATTTTATATTACCTAAATTTTGTTTAATATTTCGGAAGCAGTTTCTCTGTCATCAAAATGAATTTTATTTCTTCCTATTATTTGATAATTTTCATGTCCCTTACCGGCTATTAAAACAACATCTTTTTCTTTTGCCGCAATAATTGCTTGTTTTATTGCTTCCTTTCTGTCTACTATAACTTTATAATTGGTTTTATTAATTTCTTTTGCACCTGCTTCTATATCTTTTGTTATTTCTACGGGCTCTTCTTCTCTGGGATTATCGGAAGTGATAAAAACAAAATCACTCATGCTGCAAGCAACTTTTGCCATTTTCGGCCTTTTTGTTTTGTCTCTGTTTCCGCCGCAACCGAATACTGTAATAATTTTCGACGGTTTTAAATTTTTTATTGCTTCCAATACATTTTTTAAAGCATCATCGGTGTGTGCATAATCGACTACTACGGAAAATTTTTTGTTGCTCTTTATAAGTTCAAGCCGTCCGGGTGCACCTGTCATATATTTTAAACATTCAACAATTTTTCTTAACTCTATTCCCGTTGATATACAAATACAAATTACGGCAAGGATATTGTATACATTGTGCAGCCCTATGTGATTTACTTCTATTTCCGCATCACCGACCCATGATTCCAAAGTAAAAGAACTGTATTTGCTGTTTAATAAAATATCTTTTGCAAAACAAAATATGTTGCCGTATTTTGAAATTGTAGAGTAAGAGATTTTGGTAGCAGCAATACGGGAATCTTCTAAAAGTTTCTTCCCGTAAAAATCATCGGAATTAATTATAGCAAACTTTTTATTGTTTTTTAAGTTTTGCGACAATGAATAAAACAGTCTTTTTTTTGCATTAAAATAATTATCCATGTTTTTATGAAAATCAAGATGATCCTGAGTTAAATTAGTAAAAACGGCAATATCGAATTCTATTCCGAAAACTCTGCCTAATTCCAAAGAATGAGAGGAAACTTCCATTATCAAATATTTTATATTTGATTTAACCATTTCCGACATCATCTTATATAAATCTAAAGACTGCGGTGTTGTGTTCGGGGCATCAATAACAACATCGGCATATCTGTAACTTATAGTTCCTATTACACCTATGTTGATATTTAATTTTTTGAATATTGATTCCGTCATATATGTTATGGATGTTTTACCGTTGGTTCCCGTAACTCCGATAATTGTTAACTTCTTATCGGGGTAGTCATAAAATTTAGCACTGAGTTTAGACATACATAAAAAGACATCGTTTACAACTATGTTTGTGCAGCTGCAATTTTTAATTTCCGTGTCGGAAACAATACAAACCGCTCCTTTTGATATTGCTTGATCCGAAAATTCTATTCCGTTTGTATGTGTGCCGTTTAAAGCAAAAAACATGTCTCCCGGTGATACTTTTCTTGAATCGTAAGATAATCCTTTTATATCAATATTTGTATTTCCGAAAATGTTTTTAATCTCTATAACTTCAAGCAAAATGTTTAAATTCATCTTTTTGCTCCTTTTTTATTTTTCTTTTCCGTTAATTCTTCCGGCTTATCGGGTTTTATGTCGAGATATTCCGCAGCTCTTTGTGCTATTTTTGAAAATACCGGTGCCGCAACCGTGGAAGCATAGTATTCGTCACCGTAGGGTTCATCATATATCACCAAAATAACTATTTCAGGGTTCATTGCCGGCAGCATTCCGCAAAATGATGCCATGTAATTTTTCTTTGAATATTTTCTTAATTGTTGGTCGAATTTTTGTGCCGTTCCTGTTTTGCCTCCTACGGAATATCCCGGAACTCTTGCCGATTTTCCCGTTCCGTCTGTCACAACACCTTGCAAAGCCTGCCGAACTTTATAGGCGGTATCTTTACTTACCACATTTTTTCTTACAACTTCTATATCTTCAAATTCATTGTTTGCAATGGCTTTTATGATTTTAGGTTTTAAAAGAGTTCCTCCGTTTGCAATTGTACTGTAAGCACCTATGGTTTGTAACGGAGTAACAAACAATTCTTGTCCGAAGGATAAAGAGCAAGGGCTCAGCTTACTCCATTTATTTACCGGGGCAACAATTCCTTTTTCTTCTCCTGTTAATTCTATTCCGGTACGAGAATTGAATCCGAAGTTTCTTATGTAATTATAAAAAATATTATTGTCTGTTTTCAGCGCAAGTTTTGAAGTTCCGACGTTTGATGACTGTTCCAATATTTGCTGAACCGTAATTGTTTTTTGTTTATCATGGTCATGTATTGTTTGCCCGAAAATTTTAAAGTTTCCGTTTTCGCAATATACTTTGTCGGTTAATTTAAATATTCCCTGATCAAGAACAGTAGATAAAATAACTATTTTAAATGTTGAACCCGGTTCGGCGGAAAAGCCTATGGCATTGTTAATTAAATATTCCTGTTTTGCTACCTTTTCTTCCGGATTATATTTCGGTAATGACGCCATTGCCAGAATTTCACCGTTATGAGGATTTTGTATTATGGCTACTCCTTTTTTCGATTTTGTTCTTATCAATCCTTTTTCAAGTTCTTCTTCGGCAATAAATTGCAGTTTCCTGTCGATAGTTAAAACGACATCGTTAGATTGATCGATATCTTTTTCCGATACGGAATCCAAAAATACGCTCTTATAATTATTTATTACCATCTTTTGTCTTTTTATGTTTTCACCGTTAAGTTGTTCGTTACAAAATTTTTCTATACCGTTAGTTCCTATGTTTTCCGAATTTACTTTCCCTATTACATGTGCGGCCAATTCTTTTTCCGGGTAAATTCTTTTATATTTGCTTTCTATTTTTAAACAAACAAATTTATCTTCTTTAATTTCGTTTAATTCCGCACGAATTTGTTCTTTTTTTTCGATATCTTTTTTATAAATTTTTGAATCTTTTTTTAATTGTCTTATTCGTGCTCTTATCTTTTTTCTTTCCTCTGAAATATCGTGTTTTATTTGCAGAATCGTTATTTCCGATATGTTCGATTGTATAGGAATATATCTTTTTTTTGCTTTTATTGCTTCGTAGTTGGAGGAACTGAAACGAATATCGTATTTTGCAAGTAAGTTCTCGATTGCTTTTATATCCGGCATCATTTTCGCGTCAACAGACAGTGTGTAAGTTTTTACACTCATAGCCAAAATATTTTTATTTCTGTCGAAAATAAAGCCCCTTTGCTGTTGTTCTTCACTTTCTTTATACACTGTACTTTGAATGAATTGCTCTTTGTTGGAATGTTGAAAAATCTGTAAATTTATGAGTTTTGCTATTATTAAAACAAAAAATAAAAATAAAAATCCTATGATAATTTTTTGCCTTGTAGCTGCAGAGAAAAAATTTGTGTTGAGAAATTTTTTTAAGGTGTCGGAACTAAAAAAACGGTTTTTCTTCTTACTTTGTTTTATTTTTATCATTTTTTTAATATTATTTTTTGTTCTTTTGTCGGCTTTTTTAAATTTTTTTCTTTAGCAATATTATCGAGATTTTTCATGGAAAGCAAAGATTCAATTTCTCCTTTTATGGAATTTGTTTTGCTTTTTACTATATTGTAGTTTTCTTCAAGATCTGTAATTTGTATATTTAAATCAACCAACTTTATGTTTATTTGTACCATGACGATAATATAAAAAACAATACATGCCAATATGAGTAAAACGATAATTTTTATTTGTTTGCTATTCATCTGTTTTTTCCGCAATCCTGAGTTTTGCACTCCTGCTTCTCGGATTAATTTTTATTTCTTCTTCACCGGCAGTTATAACTTTTTTATTTATTATTTTTAAATTAATATTTTCTTTAAAATTTTGTTTAACTATTCTGTCTTCCAAAGAATGATAAGTTAAAATTGCGGCTCTTGCCCCGGTATTTAAAACATTTGCAATACTGTTTAACATATCCCGTAAACTGCCGAGCTCGTCGTTAACATAAATTCTTAAAGCCTGAAAAATTTTTGTTGCCGGGTTAATTTTACCTCTAGCCCATTTTACTTTACAAACAATGTCCGTTAACTGATTACAGGTTTTAATATTTCCTTTTATACGTTCTTCAACTATTTTTTGTGCAATCTGTTTTGAAAGACTTTCTTCACCGTACTTAAAAAATATATCCTGCAACTTTTCTTTACCGAAAGTGTTCACAACTTCATAAGCGGTCAATTCTTGTTCTTTGTTCATTCTCATATCGAGCAAATCATTTGAATTAAAAGAAAAACCTCTTGTTTTATCGTCAAGCTGTTTTGACGATACACCCAAATCCGCAAGTAACCCGTTAATCTTGGATATATTCAATTCTTTTAATTTTTTTTCAATGTTCCTAAAATTATCATGACAAAAAATTATTCTGTCTTTAAATTTTTGCACTTCGGGATTTTCTTTAAATCTCTTTAGCGAATCTGTATCCTGATCGAAAGCTATTATTTTAATTCCTTTGTGTTTGTTCAAAAGATATAAACTGTGACCGCCGCCTCCGAAAGTACAATCAACATAATAACCGGTATCTTTAGTTATAAGATACTGATCTATTTCGTTTAACATAACCGGTAAATGATAAAAGTTTTCTTCCATTTTCGGAGTGTTCTTTCCGAAGAACACTAAACAGACGGTTATACACCGAATTCTGTATGTTTACAAGTAAACATTGTGGTCATTTCTCTGCTATATAAATTACTTTATATAGTCAAGCGATAATAACTGCTATCTTGCTTTCCGGTAAGGTTTTAGCCGTTTCACCTCTTACCTTGGTTATAGTAAGAGCTATTCCTTTTGCAAGGAACACATTTTCCTTTCGGAAAATATCGTCTCTGCTCGCACCTCTATCCTCGCGGACTGTGGGAATTGCCCACTACCGTTTTTCTCCCGAAGGAGAGTAAAGTTCGGACTTTCCTCTTTACAATGAATGTAAAGCGACCACGAACCGTCTGTTTATGTTATTCTTCTATACCTTTTTTATTAAATAATATTCTGGAACAATTATCGCAATATACAAGTTCTTTGCATTTCGTTGCCTGAACTATCAATTGCGGTCTTAAAACCATATTGCACCCGCTACAACTTTCACCGTCAATTGTCGCAATTCCCTGTCCGTTTCTGCTTTCTCTTATTCTTTCGTATTGAGATAAAATGTTTTTGTCTATCGTTTTGGAAAAATCATCTCTTTCTTTTTGTATTGTTTCAATGTTCTCTTTAGCTTTTTCCACGGTAAGTTTTGCATCCGCAATTTCTTTATTTATTTCCGCTTCTTTTGCTTTTGTATCTTCATCGTATTTTTTTAAATTAACCATTTCTTTATCTATATCTTCCATAAGTTGAAGAATTTCATCTTCAACAACACTTTTATCGGCTTTGGCTTTCTCTATTTCAAGTAAACAATTTTTGTACATATCGTTTGCTTTAATCGTATTTAAATCTGAAGTATGTTTTGCTATTGCCGCTTCTTTTGCGGATAAAAGAGCTTCTTTTTCTTTTTTCAACGAAGTTAATCTTACATATTCCGCTTTTTTATTTTCAAAACTTGCTTTCAATTCCGCAATCTTTTTTTGTTTTTCTTCAACAAGCTTCGGTAGATTTATAAGATTTTGTTTCAGTTCAAAAATCTTTACATCTTTTTCCTGTAATTGATATAAAAGTTCTAAAGTTTCTTTTAAATTTTCCATTATATCTCCAATAAAATTATAAATTTAGTTAATTATAGCAAGTTTAAAAATATTAGACAATACAAAATAATTATTAAATATGATTTGTTTTGACACTATAAGGCTTTTTTTTATAAAATCTAAAGATATATGAAGAATAAAAAAGCTGTTTTTATTACAATAGAAGGCTGTGAAGGGTGTGGGAAAACCACACAGTCCGAACTGCTGAAAAAATATTTGGAATCCAAAGGATTAACCGTTGTTTTAACAAGAGAGCCCGGCGGGAGTATTGTTGCCGAACAAGTAAGGAATATTTTGCTTAACCCGGATTTTAATGTTGCTCCTTTTTGTGAACTTATGTTATATGAAGCATCGAGAGCACAGCATTTGGAAGATGTAATAAAACCGAATTTACAAAAAGGGCATGTTGTAATTTGTGACAGGTTTACCGATTCCACGCTTGCTTATCAGGGATATGCAAGAGGAATAGATAAAGAAGTAATAAAAAAATTAAATAATATAGCAACATCGGGATTAAAACCGGATTTAACTATTTATTTGGATATAAATCCGAATAAAGGTATAAAAAAAGCAAAAACAGTTAATAAAGGAAACCTTACCGGAGGAGACAGAATAGAAAGAGAAAGTTTAAAGTTCCATAATAACGTAAGAAAAGGATTTCTTGAACTTGCAAAAAAATATCCTGACAGAATAAAAAAAGTAAAGACGAGCGAAATAATAGAAAAAACTCAAAAAGAAATAAATAAAGAAATAGATAAATTTTTTAAGAAGAAAAAAATATATGTTTGAAAAAATAATAGCACAAGATAAAGCAAAAAAAATCCTTTCCGAACAAATAAGAAATAATAAGATTCCGCATGCTTATATTTTTATGGGTGAAGAAGGAACGGGCAAAATGCTTACCGCAATAGAATTTGCAAAAATTTTAAATTGCATGATTAACGATTATACAAAAGTAGATGCCGGTCCGTGTAATCATTGTTTGTCTTGTGAGCATATAGATAAAGGTACTTTTCCGGATTTGCATATAATAAATTTCGAAAAACAAGATGAAATTGCCGAAAAAGAAAGCGAAAAAGGAAAAACAAAACTCGGCATAAAGCTTATAAGATATATGCAGGAAAAAGTATATATTAAAGCTACCGACGGTAAATGGAAGTTCTTTATTATAGAACCGGCTGAAAAAATGACAACAGAGGCTTTTAATTGTTTATTAAAAACACTTGAGGAGCCGCCCGATAATACAATAATCATACTTATAGCCAAACATAAAGAAACAATACCCGTAACTATTTTATCAAGGTCTCAAACTGTTTTTTTTCAACCTCTGCATAGCGAAGAAATCTCAAAATATTTGCAGGAAAAACATTCTTTATCGCAGGAAAATGCCGACAAAATTGCAGAAATGTCCGACGGCTCGATAGAAAAAGCGGAACAATTAATGCTGAATACTCAAAATGAATATTCCTCTTTATGGACAGAGTTGACAAGTAAAAAGTTGGCATTGGCGGATATTCTTATAAAAAGTAAATCCGTTGCCAAAGACAGAGATAGTGCCATAGAGGCTGTCGGCATTATTACGGAAAATGCGACTAAATTTTTTAGACAAAATCCTAATAAGTATGCTAATATTATTGAACAGTTATCGCAAAGTAAAAGATATTTGGAACAAAATGCTAATCCTACAAATGTGTTAGACAATTTGTTCTTATATATAAATTCAAAAATAAAATAAACGGAGATATAAAGTTATGCCAATGGTAGTAGGAGTAATAGTCAGAAGAATTAAAGATAAAGTTTATGCTCAAACGGGGAAATATACAGTAAACTTAAATGATAAAGTTATACTTGAAACAGAGCACGGAACCGAATTCGGTGTAGTTTGCGAAAAAGAAAAAAATATGCAACCTTCAAAAGATGTGTATATCGGAAAAATTTTAAGAATAGCTACGGAAAACGATTTGAAAAGGCTTGTTAACAATGAAAATAAAAATGCACAGGCAAGAGTGACTGTTTCAAAAAAAGTTCAGGAACATAAACTTGATATGAAATTGACTTGTGTTCAATATACTTTTGACAGAACGAAACTTTTTATTTATTATACTTCCGAAACGAGAGTTGATTTCAGGGAACTTATAAAAGATTTGGCTCATACTTTGAAAACAAGGATACAGATGGTTCAAATAGGTGTCAGAGATGAATCTAAAATTGTAGGCGGAGTCGGAGTTTGCGGTAAGCAATTATGCTGTCAAATTTTCTTGAAAGATTTTTCGTCGGTAACAATAGATATGGCAAAAGATCAGGATTTGTCTTTAAACACTTCAAAACTTTCCGGACTTTGCGGAAGATTGATGTGTTGTTTGGCTTACGAATATGATAATTATGTTTGCTTTAAAAACAAACATCCGAAAGTCGGGGAAACGGTAATAACTCCTAACGGGAAAGGAAAAGTTGTTTCGGTTGATTGTATAAAAGAAACTTTTAATGTTGAACTTTCCGAAAACAATATAAAAACTTTTAAAGCGTCGCAAATAAAAAAGGCTTAAAAGTTTGAATATTGTTAGTCAATATGATAAAATAATTATTTAGATTTGCAGTTATTTTTAAGGAGAATAAGTTATGAAAATAGTTAAAGAAGGTTATCCTTTTATTTTGGGCTTTTTTATAGCAGGTATCATTTTTAATTTGATTTTTCCGCCTTTAGCTATAATTTGTTATCTTTTATCAATAGGTTGTCTTTTATTCTTTAGAGATCCGGATTTAACCGTAAATACAGACGAAAAATTTATTTTGTCACCATGTAACGGAACCGTTATGAATGTGCTGGAAAATGAAAACGGTCAAACGGAAGTCAGAGTTTTTATGTCGGTAGCAAATGTTCATTTGCAAAGATCTCCGATTTCGGGAACAGTAAAATCCGTTGAACATAAACCGGGTAAATTTTTGAAAGCACATTTGCCGGAAGCTTATATTGAAAATGAACAAAATGTTATTACAATAGAAAATGAGAACGGAACTTATATAGTTAAACAAATCGCCGGTATTCTTGCGAGAAGATGTGTTGCTTGGGTAAAACCGGGGGATGTTGTAAAACAGGGTGATAAAATAGGTGTTATTAAGTTTAGTTCCCAGGTGGATTTGATTATGCCTGCAGGTTATGATGTAAGAGTAAAAGTAGGGGATAAAGTAACTTCAGGTCTTAGTATATTTGCAATAATAAAACAAAATGCATAGCATTTTTGGTAAATAAACAGATTTTTCGCTTTGCGAAAAATACATTCATTATACATTGTAAATTATAAATTATAAATTGGAGTTTAAGATGCCTTCTTTAAGAAAAGGTTTGTATGTTTTACCGAGTATGTTTACTGCCGGGAATTTAGCGTCCGGATTTATTTCGGTTATATGTGCAATAAACGGAAACTTTAATGCTGCCGCATGGTTTATAATACTTGCGATTGCTTTTGATATGAGCGACGGTAGAGTTGCAAGACTCACAAAAACAATGAGCAAATTCGGTATGGAATTTGATTCGTTATGCGACTTGGTTTCTTTCGGTGTGGCTCCTGCTGTTTTAATGTATCAGTTGGTTTTAAATACAATGGGAAATGTCGGTATAGCAATAGCCGTTATTTTTGTTGTTGCAAGTGCCACAAGACTTGCAAAGTTCAATGTTAAAGCTATGGAACCCGTAGATGCAACAAAACCTAAAAGTGATACTTTTTCAGGGCTTCCTACACCTGCATCGGCCGGGTTAATTTCATCTTTTGTTTTAAGTTATGAAATATTTGACGGAACTGTTTTGAATTTTAAAACTATTCCTTTGCTTATGAAAAAGATGCCTTTTTTCTTTAATGCAATGCCTGTAATAATGTTAATACTTGCATTCTTAATGGTATCAACAGTTCCTTACGGAGCATTTAAACATATTAAATGGACAAGACCGAAATCTATACAGGTCTTTTTCTTGGCGGTTGTATTTGTTGCTTTAATTTTTACATATCCGCAAAATACAATTTTTATAATATTTTTACTCTATATCCTTTCCGGTTTTGTGGTTCTTTTGGTTAGAGGATATAAAATAAGAAAAGCATTATCTAAGAATAAAAAAGAAAATAAAAATGAAGATAAATAAAATAATACTAAAATTTTTACATATCGGCTTTTTGGGAAATTGGCGATTACAATAGCTGATTATTTATTTGTTTGTATAACAAAAATTGACGAGAATAAAAGTAAATAATTGGAGAGAATAAAAATGGTAAAGAAAAATAAAAAAGATACTGTAGTTTTTTTTGATACAACTTTAAGAGACGGAGAACAATCACCGGGAGCAAGTTTGACTTTCCAGGAAAAGTTATTGGTTGCACAACAACTTGCCGCTATGAATGTGGATATTATAGAAGCCGGTTTTCCTGTATCAAGTCAGGGTGATTTTGAGTCGGTAAAATCAATAGCACAACAAGTTAAAGGTCCTGTGATTTGCGGTCTTTCAAGAGCAAATACAAAAGATATTACAACTTGTTGGAATGCAATAAAATATTCCAAAAAACCGAGAATTCATACGTTTATTGCAACATCGGATTTACATATAGAAAAGAAGTTACAAAAAACAAGACAACAGGTCTTCGATATGGCTGTTAATGCCGTAAAATTGGCAAAAAGTTTTTGTGATGATGTTGAATTTTCCGCAGAAGATGCAAGCAGAAGTGATGTTGATTATTTGTGCTCGATAGTGGAAGCGGTTATTGAGGCCGGTGCAACAACGGTAAATATTCCTGATACCGTAGGTTATGCACTTCCGTCGGAATTCGGTAAATTAATAGCAACAATTAAACAAAGAGTAAAAAATATAGAAAAGGCAGTTATAAGCGTTCATTGTCATAACGATTTGGGTTTGGGTGTTGCAAATTCTCTTGCTGCAATAGAAAACGGTGCAAGACAAATAGAATGTACGGTTAACGGTATTGGAGAAAGAGCAGGTAATGCCGCAATAGAAGAAATTGTAATGGCAATAAAAACAAAACCTATGTTCTATCCTGTAAATTATAATATCAAGACAAAAGAAATTTATAAATCGAGTAAGTTGGTTTCAAATTTAACGGGAATTACCGTTCAGCCCAACAAAGCAATTGTCGGTATAAATGCTTTTGCTCATGAATCCGGTATTCATCAGGACGGAATGTTAAAAGATAAGAGAACTTACGAAATTATGTCTCCGCAGGATGTCGGAGTTCCGGAAAGCCTTTTGGTTTTAGGAAAACATTCCGGCAGACATGCTTTCTTTAAGAGATTAAAAGATTTGGGATACAGCAAATTACAACCGGAAGTTATGGAACAATTATTTGAAAAGTTTAAACTTTTGGCAGATAAGAAAAAATGTGTGTTCGATGATGATATAAATTCGTTGGTTGAACAATCCGTTTCCGGAGTTAAAGAAGTTTATACAATAGATTATGTAAATGTTACTTCCGGTGTCGGAGTAATTCCTACAGCAACAATAAGACTTATAAAGACTGTTAAAAATAAAAAAGAAGTTATACAGGAAGCGGCCTGCGGTTCGGGGCCGGTGGACGCAGCATACAAAGCAATAGATAAAATTACAGGCATAACTGTGGATTTGGAAGACTATACTTTAAGAGCAATTTCAAGCGGTGAAGATGCACAAGGTGAAGTAAATGTTAAAGTAAAATATAACGGGGCTAAATACATAGGTAAAGGTATGTCTACCGATATCGTTGAGGCAAGTATAAATGCTTATGTTCATGCCGTAAACAAAATAGTTATAATGCAATTCGGAGGAAAGAAATAAAATGGGTCAAACAATAACAGAGAAAATATTGGCTGCTCATTGCGGTAAAAAAGTTGTGGTTCCGGGCGAATTTATAGAGCCTAAAGTTGATATATCGTTATCGAACGATGTTACTGCACCTCTTGCGATAAAAGAATATTTGAAGACAGGCAAAAAACATGTTTTCGATAAAAATAAAATAGCTCTTGTTATGGATCATTTTACCCCGAATAAGGATATAAAATCTGCAGAAAATGTTAAGTTTGTCAGAGAATTTGCTAAAAAAGAGAAAATAAAACATTACTATGAAGGCGGTAATGTAGGTATAGAACATGCTTTACTTCCCGAAAAAGGAATAGTTGTTCCGGGAGATATTGTTATAGGCGCGGATTCTCATACATGCACTTACGGAGCACTCGGAGCATTTTCAACGGGTGTAGGTTCGACCGATATCGGTGCTTCTCTTGCTACAGGTAAAGTATGGTTAAAGGTTCCTCAAACAATAAAGTTTGTTTATAAAGGTAAATTGAATAAGTTTGTCAGCGGTAAAGATTTGATTCTTTACACAATAGGTAAAATCGGTGTTGACGGTGCATTATATCAAACAATGGAATTTACCGGCGAGACGGTAAAAAAATTAAAGATGGCGGACAGACTTACAATGGCTAACATGGCTATTGAAGCAGGCGGAAAATCCGGAATTTTCCCTGTAGATAAAATTACATTGGATTATGTTTCAAAAAGAGCTTTAAGAAAATTTAAAGTTTATGAAAGTGATAAAGATGCAAAATATGCAAATGTTATTGAGATAGATTGTTCAAAAATATATCCTCAAGTATCGTTACCGTTTTTACCGGAAAATGCAAAAGCCGCAAAATCCGTGAAAAAAACTTATATAGATCAAGTTGTTATAGGTTCTTGTACAAACGGAAGAATTGAAGATTTAAGAGTTGCGGCTGCAATTTTAAAAGGTAAAAAAGTTAACAGCAATGTCAGAACAATTATTATACCTGCAACACCTCAAGTTTATGCGGATGCTTTAAAAGAAGGTTTAATGAAAATATTTATAGAAGCGGGTGCAATAATTTCCGCTCCTACATGCGGACCTTGCTTGGGCGGACATATGGGAGTTCTTGCAAACGGAGAAAAATGTGTTTCGACGACAAACAGAAATTTTGTAGGCAGAATGGGAAATACAAAGTCCGAACTCTTTTTGGCAAGTCCGGCTGTGGCTGCAGCATCTGCAATTAAAGGATATATTGCAGATCCTACGACAATAAAATAGTTGTTTTATCGGAGGTAAATTATGGGATTAGGATTTTCTGAAATAGTTGTAATTCTTATAGTAATAGTAATTTTGTTTTTCGGTGCAAAAAAAATTCCGGAATTGGTAAAAGCAATAGCAAGAGCCGGTCACGAATATAAAAAAGCAAAAGAAATGTTAAAAAAAGAATCCGATGAAATAGCAAAAGCGGAATCCGGTGACACAACTGCGCAAAAGCAACAATCTGCGGATATAAAGTCGGAAGAGAAAACAGATAAGTAAATTAAATGGCGGATTTAGATCAGGAATCTTTAACTTATCATTTGTCCGAATTAAGAAAAACAATCATTTCAATAGTTGTTTGTTTATTTGTTTTGTTTCCTATAGGTTATTTTTTAGCTCCATATTGTATCGATTGGTTGGTACGGTGGAGCTTTCCTGTTGATAATGCACAATTGAACTTTTTCTCTCCGATGGAAGTTTTTATTCTAAATTTAAAAATAGGTTTTGTTATTGCTCTTATATTGGGTTTTCCTTATATAATTTATAAAATATGGCAATTTTTGTTGCCTGCATTATACGATAAAGAAAAAAAATTTGTAAAAACGGCAGTGTTTTGTTCAACATTTCTTTTTGTTTTAGGTGCGGCGATGTGTGTTGGATTCGTGTTACCGTTAATAATAAAATTTTCTATGAGTTTTGCAACCGAACAAATTAAACCTATATTGGGAATAAACAATTTTGTAGTTCTTTCCGGTTGGCTTATGTTGGCTTTCGGTTTAATGTTTCAATTCCCTATAGCAATATACTTTTTGGTTAGGTTTGATATTGTATCCTTGGAGAGTTTAAAAAATAAAAGACCTTATATTGTAGTAATACTTCTTATTATTGCGGCTATTCTTACTCCGCCGGATGTAGTTTCTCAAATTTTATTGTTTATACCTACTTATCTTTTGTTTGAATTGGGACTTTTTTTTGCAAAGTTTCCGAAACAAAAATAATTGCTTTTAATCTTTAAACTTTAATACAAAAATAGTAAAATATTAGCCATAAAATATTAGGATTTTATTATGTTAAAAGTTATAGCCGGAACTGCAAGAGGCAGACAACTCAAAACATTACCGAAAGAGGATTTTTCAATCAGACCGATGCTCGGTATGATGAAAAAATCGGTGTTTGATATTATTACACCTGTATTGCCCGACAGTTTATTCCTTGATTTATATGCCGGTGTGGGTTCGGTGGGTATAGAAGCTCTTTCTAGAGGAGCAAAGAGAGTAGTTTTTGCCGAAATAAGCGATAAATCGATAGCACTTGTAAAATATAATTTGAAAATGCTCGGATTTGAAGATAAAGCCGACATTGTAAAATGTGATGTCGTAAAAGGATTTCCGAAATTTCAAAATAAATACGATATTATTTTTATGGGACCGCCTTATAAAGACGGCGACAAAAAAGCTTTGGCTTTAACATATCCCACATTGAAAAATGTTGTTTTGTTTTCTATGCTTAAAGAGAACGGAATAGTTATTTCTCAAAGACATATGAAAGAACCTGTAGGGGATGTTGCGGGATTAAATAATTACAGAACGGAAAAGTACGGCGATACCGTTGTTGCTTTTTATAGGATGATATAACAGTGAGAGATAATTCTTTTAAAATCAGTTATTCGAGAATAAATACATATTTGTTCTGTCCGCACAAATATAAATTGATATATTTGGAAAATAAATATATTCCTTTAAACGGAGATATTTCTTTCGGAAACTCGGTTCACAAGACTTTAGATGATTTTTATAAGAAAGGTAAATATTCTTTTGAAGATTTAACAGATAGCTTAAATACGTGTTGGGAAAGCAGCGGTTATGAAACGAATCAGGAAGCATATGTTGCTTATTTGAGAGCCCGGGATGTTTTAAAAAACTTTTGGGATACTTACGGAAAATATCCTCCTAAAAAAATATCTACCGAACATAATTTTAAGTCGGAAATAGGAAAGTATCCGTTTATAGGAATAATAGACAGGATAGATGAATATGAAGATGGTACAAGAGAACTTGTAGATTATAAAACACATAAAATTATATGGGAACAGGAAAAAGTAGATAATGACTTACAATTAAGTTTGTATTGTTATGCTTGTAAAGTCGCACTCGGATTTATTCCCGACAGAATAGCAATATACTTTTTGTCTCACAATAAAAAAATATATACGACAAGAAACGAAGAACAAATAAATAATGCAATAAAACTTTCCGTTGAGGTTGCGGGAAAAATTAACAGCAATGAATTCGAACCAAATAAAGATAAGTGTGCTTATTGTGATTTTAAATACTCTTGTAAATATAGTTCTCTAAAAACAAAAGATGACGATTTTAAAGTAACAATTGCGGATCTTATATAAGGAGATAATTTTATGAAATTTATTTTGTTTTTAATAATGATGTTGTTTAGTGTACCTTGTTTTTGTCAGGACGAAGCTTTTCAGGAAGAATTTATAGATTTTGAACCGAAGACGGAAAAAATACAAGAAACCGAAACTGTTGACGAGGATAATATAACAGAGAATGAAACAGAGGTTGAAGAACAATTAAAAAAAGAAAACGAATTAAATATTCTCAAAGAACAAAATAAAAAAGATTTGGCAAAATTACAAAGACAGTTTGATTCCGAAGAAGACGGTATAAAAAGAATAGAAATCGAAAATCAAATTAAGGCAAAAAAAATAGAATACAAAGCAAAAGAATATATGCTTGATTGGACGGATATTTCGGAGGATATGTCCATTCAAAAAATATTAAAAGAGGCAATAAAAACAAAAAAAGAGACGGCAAACTTATTGGATGAGTATGAGTCTTTGTTGGAAGCCGATAACGAAAGATTTTTGGAAAGTGATACAGGGTTAGATCTTTTACGATATGATACTTCAGATGAGCGGGAAGAAATAAATATCGGTGGCAGCAAACATAAAGAGTTGTCTTTGATGTCGGAAGCAATGACCCCGTATATTGAAAGATTAAAAATTTTTCAAAAAAATTATTTCAGAAGCGAAGGTAATGAAAGGGCAAAAGTTGTTTCTTTAAGTAAAGTTAATAACAAATACATGATAGTGAAAATAATTTATACCGGAGAAGTGACGGCAGTATATAACTTAAAATACGATTGTTCGAATATGAGTAAAGAAAATATTAATGCAACCAATAAGGTCGGTTTAAAAGTGAGTCCTCAATTTTCCGTAGGACAAAACAATAACGGAACTTTATCAAAAGTGTTAACGGGCTTTTATGTAAGAAACACAAATATAAATGAAGGTAAAATTATAAAAATTTCGGCAATTTTAGATGAAATTTCGGAGATTGCAAGATATAAAAAAATATTCAAACAGTATAATACAGATAAATAATAACCATGAGAAAATATATTTGGGGGAACAGATGAATGATGTTACTGTAATAAAATTCGGCGGAAGTTTAACAAAAAATAAAGATGCTCAAAAAAAGTTTATAAAAGAGTTGGCGGAAATTTCAAAAAATAGCAATATAATTCTTGTTCACGGCGGTGGACCGGAGATAAACAATCTTCTTTCAAGGCTGAATATAGAATCAAAATTCGTTAACGGTTTAAGATATACCGACGAACAAACTTTAGAAGCTGTGGAAATGGCTTTGAGCGGGAAAGTAAATAAAATGCTTACGGCAGAACTTATAAAATGCGGAGTAAAAGCTGTAGGAATATCGGCAAGAGACGGTTCTATTGCCGTTTGTGATGTTAAGAAAGAATTGGGATTTGTCGGTGAACCTGTAAAAATAGATATAAGTTTAATAGAAACTTTGATAAACGGCGGATTTTTCCCTGTTATATCTTCCGTAGGCATGGCGGAAGATACGCATGCTTTAAATATAAATGCCGATACTCTGGCAACAAATATAGCAATAGCTTTTAAAGCGGCAAAGCTTATTTTTTTAACCGATGTTGCCGGTGTTCTCGATAAAAACAAGCAGACCATAAAAGAAATAAAAATAAATGAAGTTGATAACCTTATAAAAACGGAAGTTATTACCGGCGGAATGATACCGAAAATAAACAGTTGTAAGCAGGCTGTTGAGAAAGGCGTTAAAGAAGTTTTAATTATTGATGGTATAAGCGGTATAAAACAACTTAACGGAACAGTTATAAAAAATTAATAAAAATGATATAATATTTTAGTTATGATAGATTTACATACACATACATTATTTTCGGATGGGGTTTTGTTACCGAGTGAATTGGTGTATAGAGCAAAGTTTAAAGGATATAAGACTATTGCTTTAACCGATCATGTCGACTACTCGACGTATGATTATGTTATTCCCAGAATTATAAAAGTATCAGAAATATTACAGGGACAATACGATATTCGGGTAATACCGGGTGTAGAGATAACTTATGTTCCTCCGAAACTTATAAAAGATATGGCTTCAAAGTGTAAAGATTTAGGAGCAAAAATTATTGTTGTTCACGGTGAAACGACAGCCGAAACGGTTCCTCCTTTAACAAATCATTATGCTGTGCAAGCCGGTATAGATATTCTTGCACACCCCGGACATATAACGAAAGAAGATGTTTTACTTGCAAAAGAGAATAATGTTTGTTTGGAAATTACCACAAGGTGCGGACATAATGCAACAAACAAAGAAGTCGCATCCTTGGCTTTGGAATGCGGGGCAAAACTTGTTTTAAATACCGATTCTCATGAACCGGAAAATTTGATGGATAAAACAAAAATAGAAAATACTCTCAAACAATCGTGTTTGGATTTGGAATATTTTAATATTATGCAACAAAATTCCTATGATATTGTTGCTTTAAAAAGTAGAGGATAAAAATGGAAATGGAAAAACAGGAAAATGCGGCAATAGTTGAACTTATTAAATGGATAAAAAGAAACAAAAAACCTTTCTTTTCTACATTGATTAGTGTAATTGTAGTAGCTTTGATAATAGTTTTTGTTTATGTAAGAATACAAATGGTGAATACCGCAGCATCGGATAAGTTGGATATGGCTACAAAAATAATTGCTTCAGGGAATTTGGATCAAGGACTTTCTTTGATAGATGATGTAATAAATACATACGGCAATACTCCCGCGGCATACAGAGCTATTATAATAAAAGCAAGCAATTTGATATTTCAAAAAAAATATGACGAAGCTGAAGCAAATTTAAAAACTTATATAGAAAAGGCAAAACCGGATACCGTAAAACCGATAGGATATCCGTTGTTGATTTCGGTTTATGACAATAATGATAATGTTGAAAAGGCAATTTCCGTTTCAAAAGAATTTTTATCAAAATATCCGGATAATTATTTGGCGGCTTCGGTAATGGAAAATATGGCAAGACTATATGCTTTATCCGGAAAAGAAGAAGAAGCAAAACAAACATATAAAGATATCACGGAAAAGTTTCCGGGAACGATTTATTCGGAAAGAGCAAACGATAAGTTAAAGTAGTTTTGGAGCTTATAATGAAAAAAGTTTACTTGGCGTTTTTATGGCATCAACATCAACCGATATATAAAAATCCGTTAAACAATGTTTATGAATTGCCTTGGGTAAGACTTCATGCAACAAAAGATTATTACGATATGATTGCCATTTTGGATAATTATCCGAGAGTAAAAGCAAATATAAATTTGGTTCCTTCGTTGTTGGTTCAACTTGAAGAATATTCAAAAGGAATAGCAAAAGATAAATTTTTGGAATTAACATTAAAACCCGTTTTGGAATTGTCCGATGATGAAAAAGTTTTTATCTTGATGAACTTTTTTATGGCAAATTGGGAAACAATGATTTTTCCTTATAACAGATATCATCAGTTGCTGGAAAAAAGAGGAAAACAAACAAGTGAAGCCGATGTTAGAAGAATATTAAATTATTTTAAAAATGAAGATATCAGAGATTTACAGGTATGGTTTAATTTGTCATGGTTTGATCCTTATTGGAGACAACATGATGAATTTATAAATTCTCTTTATATAAAAGGAAGAGATTTTACCGAGGACGAAAAGCATAAATTAATAGATAAACAGCTTGAAATTTGCGGAAAAATAGTTCAAAAACATAAAGAGTTGCAAGATAGAGGACAGATAGAAGTTTCCGTTACACCATTTTATCATCCGATAATGCCGTTGTTGTGTGATACGAATAATGCTTTGGATGCAACCCCCAATATAGTTTTACCTAAAAAAAGATTTTCTCATAAAGAAGATGCTGTATGGCATGTTCAATCTGCCGTTAATTATTATGAAAAAATATTCGGAAGGAAACCGACCGGGATGTGGCCGTCGGAAGGTTCCGTTTGTGATGAAGTAGTAAAGATTGTTTCCGAAAACGGAATAAAATGGATTGCAACGGATGAAGCTATATTGAGCGGAAGCTACAAAAGAGTTTGTGAAAACAGAAGATATTTGTTCAGACCTTATAATGTGAATGTCGAAGGTAAAAATGTAAATATGATTTTTAGAGATCACGGCTTATCCGATTCTATTGGATTTGTTTATTCAAAATGGAATCCTGATGATGCCGTAAAAGATTTTATAACGAAAATAAAAAATATAGGCGATTATGCCGGTCAAGAATATGATGCTCCTTTAGTGTCTGTTATTCTCGACGGAGAAAATTGTTGGGAATATTACAAAAACGACGGATGGGATTTTTTATCAAAGTTATACGATGCATTAAACAAAGATAATGAGATAGAAACAGTAACGATAACCGATTATTTGAACAGATTTCCTCCGAGAGATACAATTACACATTTGATGGCGGGGTCTTGGATAAACGGGAATTTCGGAATTTGGATAGGTCATAACGAAGATAATACTTCTTGGCAATATGTCGGACAAACAAGAGATTTTATAGTTGAATATACGAAAAATCATCCTGATTTTGCGGGAAGTGAACTTGAAAAAAAAGTTTGGCAAATTTTGTATGCTGCGGAAGGTTCCGATTGGAATTGGTGGTATGGCGACGATCATTCTTCCGGTAATGACGGAATGTTCGATTTATTATTTAGGCAACATTTGATGGCAATATATTCGTTACTTAATGAAAAAATTCCCGATTATTTGTATAAGGCCATAAAAGGCCAGCAGCACATGTCAAATAATCGTAACAGTAATTTTATGATGCCGACTTCGCTTATATCTCCTTCAATAGACGGGGAGATAACAAATTATTTTGAGTGGAAAAGATCCGGAGTATATGTTGTCGGGCATACCGGTGGTTCCATGCACCAGGTTGCAACAACTATAAAATCATTTAATTTCGGTTTCGATTTGGAGAATATATATTTGGCCTTGGATTTAAATATTGAACAAAATTCAAAGGAGATAGAAAATTTTAATTTTAATATTAATTTCTTGGAACCTGTAAAAACAAAGGTTTCTTTTAAGTTCGATATTAATCATAATGTAGTTGAATTTATTTCTTTTTATGAGAATACCAATGAAACAAGAACTTTATCGCTTGATGATATAAAATTTAAATCTATAATAGAATTAAAAATTCCTCTTAATATTTTGAATTTACCTGAAATTTACAAAAATATGGAATTTACTCTCAGTGTTGATAAAGACAGCATGGAAGTTGAAAGATGGCCGTATCAATCTTCAGTTATTATACCTAAACCTACCAAAAATTTTAATATTCTGTCTTGGACAGTGTAAAAATCGCAGAAGCGATTTGATGCATGGATGTATAGATGCACGGAGTAACAGAAATTATGAAATTGCAGAACAATAGAATATCAAAGTAACAAAGTAGGTAATAAGATAGTCTAAGAATTATATTAGGGGAAAAAAATAAAATGGTAACAAAAGAGATAAAAGTAAACAATACTGTATTTAAAGGTGTGGAATTGCCATTATGTAATAATGCAAATTTATTGGTTATTACCGGAGAAAAGGGTTATATTATGTGCGGATATTTGAATATAAATACTGCACAAAAAAGAAATGATGTTGCTTGTATCGTTACGGGTGTGAAAACAATAGAAGATATGCTTAATTCAAAAGTTGTGGCACTTACCGCACAAGCACAAAAACTCGGAATAAGTATGAACATGGAAGTAAAGAAAGTACTTGAAGTATTGGCTAAATGAAATTATTAAAATTTTATTGATAACAAATTACACATAGCAAACAAGGAGTAAAAAATGTCAGAAAGTATTGATATTAAAAGTTTAAATGAAAAAGTAAAACAGCAATCGTTGGCTGTTGTAAGTTTGTTAAGTGAAGTTTCTAAGGTTATAGTAGGACAAAGTTATATTCTTGAAAGAATGTTGGTAGGTTTATTGTCGGACGGACATATTTTGTTGGAAGGTGTTCCGGGACTTGCAAAAACTTTAGCGGTTAACACTATGGCAAAAGCCGTTTCCGGAGATTTTAAAAGAGTTCAATTTACTCCGGATTTATTGCCTTCGGATTTAACGGGAACTTTAATATATGATTCAAATAAAGGGGATTTTAATGTAAAAAAAGGTCCTATTTTTTCAAACTTCATATTGGCGGATGAAATAAACAGAGCTCCCGCAAAAGTGCAAAGCGCTTTTTTGGAAGCTATGCAGGAAAGGCAAGTTACTATAGGAGACATAACATATCCATTGCCTGATCCGTTTTTAGTTTTAGCTACACAAAATCCTATAGAACAGGAAGGAACTTATCCGTTGGCTGAAGCTCAGGTTGACAGGTTTATGCTTAAATTAAAATTGGATTATCCTACAGAGCAAGAAGAAAGAGCAATTTTAGACAGATATTCCACAAGAAAAAAAATAGAAGTAAATTCTGTTATAACATTGAAAGATTTAGAAGAAGCAAAAAAAGCTGTTGATGAAATATATGTTGACGATAAAGTTAAAAATTATATAGTTGATATTGTTATTGCCACAAGAAAACCGGAAAAATACGGACTTGAAAATTTAAGAAGTCTTATAGCTTTCGGTGCATCTCCCAGAGCAACGATAAACTTGAACAGAGCGGGAAAAGCATTAGCATTTTTAAAGGGAAGAGGTTTTGTTACACCGGAAGATATTAAAGATATAGGTCCCGATGTTTTAAGACACAGAGTACTTACAACTTACGATGCTGATGCTCAAGAACTTACAAGTGATGATATTATAAAACAAATTTTTGACGGAGTTGAAGTTCCGTAGAATTTACTTTTGATATTTTAATTCGGAGATAAGAAATTGTTAAATTCGGATATTTTGTCAAAAATAAAAAAAATAGAGCTTAGATCGAAAAAACTTGTAGATGATGTTTTTTCCGGAAAGTATCATAGCGTTTTTAAAGGACAGGGGTTAGAGTTTAGTGAAGTAAGAGAATATGTTCCGGGTGATGATGTAAGAAGAATTTCGTGGAATGTTACAGCCAGGAGAAATAAACCTTACATAAAAAAATATGATGAAGAAAGAGAACAAACGGTTATGTTTGTTGTTGATTTGAGTGCTTCGGGACAATTTGGCAGTAAGAATATTGTAAAAAATGATTTGATTGCCGAACTTACGGCGGTTCTTGCTTTTTCGGCTCTTAAAAACAGCGACAGAGCAGGACTTCTTACTTTTACTGATATTGTCGAACAATATATAAAACCGAAGAAGAATAAAAAACATATATTAAGGCTTATAGATATAATTTTGAGCTATAAACCGCAAAACAAAAAAACGAATATTGAAAATGCATTAAAATCTTTAAACAGATTATGCAAAAGAAAGGCATTAGTTTTTTTAATATCTGATTTCTATGATGAAAATTTTGACAGGATGTTGAAAGTTACGGCAAAAAAACATGATTTAGTGTGCATAAAAGTTTCAGATCCTAAAGAGCAGGAAATTCCTAAAAAAGGATTGTTTAGATTACAAGATGCAGAGACAGGTTTAGTGACGGATATAGATTTTTCGTCAAGAATTGTCAGAGAAGAATATTATAAAAATTTAAAGTTACACGAAAAATATTTGGACGATACTTTTAAAACGGCAAAAACGGATGTAATGAATATATATACGGATAAGCCTTATATATCGGAATTGATAAAATTTTTTAAGTCCAGACAAGAAAAAGCATTGAAACATTATTAAATATAATATTGGAGGTAGTATGAAAAAATTTGTTGCATTTATTACGGTAGTACTTTTATTCGGTTCTATTCATGTTGCGGCTGCGGTAGTTAACGAAAATGAGAAAAATGCCGATGCACAGTATGAAATAGGTATGAAATACCTTGAAGGTAACGGTGTCGGTCAAAATTATGTGCAGGCATATAATTGGTTTAAGAAGGCTGCTCTTCAAGGTCATGCTCAAGCTCAATATGAGTTGGCTGGTTTGTGTGCAAGCGGTTCGGGAAATGTTCATCAAACCGATAAAGAAGCTTTTAAATGGTATCAAAAAGCTTCGGAACAGGGTGTAGGTGAAGCAAAATTTTATCTCGGAGAAATGTATGAAAATGCAAGAGCAACGGCAAAAGATGATGCAAAAGCTTTGAAATATTATGAAGAGTCCGCTTCATACGGATATTATGAAGCTCAATATTATCTCGGGAATCTTTGTTATGAAGGAAGATTGGTAGAAAAAGATTATGAAAAAGCTTTTAAGTGGTATCTTAAAGCTGCGGAACAAGGTGATAAAAGAGCTCAATTTTCTTTAGCCGAAATGTATAAAAAAGGAGAAGGTGTTTCTAAAAATGAAGAAAAAGCTCTTCAATATTATAAAGAATCCGCAAATCAGGGATATGCTAAAGCGGAAAATGAGTTGGGAAGTTATTATTATGACAGAGAAAATTATAAAGCTGCATTAAAATGGTATGACGAGGCGGCAAATCAAGGAAATGCCGATGCCGAATATGCTTTGGGACTTATTTATTACAGAGGAGAAACCGGTAAAATTGATTTTGCAGCTTCATTGGAATATTTCAGAAGAGCAATGGTTAACGGAAATGAAGATGCTCTTTATATGTTAGGAGAGATGTATTATAACGGTTATGAAGTAGAAAAAGATTATAAAGAAGCAATGGATTACTATAAAGAGTATAACAGATTAAAAAAAGATTCCGATACCCAATATATGATCGGTCATATGTATGAAGAAGGTGAAGGTGTAGCAAAAGATATTAACGAAGCCACAAAGTGGTTTAAATTATCTGCCGCTCAGGGCAATGAACAAGCTATATCAAAATTAAAAGAATATAATGTTGCTGTTCCGGAAGTTGCTGCTTCGGCACAATCAGTAAAAGATAATGAAAAAAATGAAGAACAAAAGATAGTAAACGAAGTAAATAAGTCTACACAGACGGTTAACAATAAAGCCGAACAAGGCGAAGCACCTAAATTTGTTGCCGGAATAACGGAAACTTCTCAATTGGAACAAAATAAAATTGAAGAAAACAAAGAAACAACCAAGAAAAATAAAAAAGATAAAAAGAATCAAAAAAACGGATTTGTCAATGAAAATATAAATGAACAAACAGGAAATAAACCTGTAACAACAGATGTAAATATTTCTTCGGAAACAATGAAAGCCGTTGTAAGTGACAATAATGAAGTTGCAAATAACAACGTTAAAAATGAAGTAAACAATATAAAAGAAGATGCGGATGCTGCCGTTGAAACAGTATCTTCGGATGTAAATACTTCTTCTCAAACAGTTGTTGCCGCCGTAAAAGATAATGTCGAAAATGCCGAAGCCGAAGTTAAAGAAAAAGCTGAAAACGATAAGGAAAAGGTAAAATCTGCGGAAAAACAAGCAAAAGAACAGGCAAAAGCCGAAAAAGAAAAGATAAAAGCTGCCGAAAAAGAGGCTAAAGAAAAAGCTAAAGCGGCAGAAAAAGAAGCTAAAGCTCAAGCAAAAGCAGTAGAAAAAGCTGCTAAAGAAAAGGAAAAATCTATAGAAAAACAAGCAAAAGAAAAAGCAAAAGCCGAAGCAAAAGTTGAGCAGGAAAAAGTGAAAGCTGCGGAAAAACAAGCAAATGAGCAAGCAAGAACTCAAGCAAAAGCCGAAATTGAAAAAATAAGAGCCGAGGAAAAAGCCGAAAACGAAAAAGCAAAAGCTCATGCAAAAGCGGAGATAGAGAAGTTAAAAACAATACAAAAACAAAAAGAAGATGCCGCTAAAGCAGAAACAAAAAGGCTTCTCGCAGAGAAAAAAATAGCAGATAAACAGGCCGCAAAAGAAGATGCAAAAAAAATTAAAGACACGGTAAAAAATGCAGAAAATAAAATGAAGGCTCAAATAAAAGCAGAAAAAGAACAGGCTGCCCGGGAACTTGAAGCTATAGAAAAATCAAAAACAGCTGAACAAATAAAAGCCGAAGAAGAAAAAATGAAAGCTGAAATGGCTGCAAGAGAAAAGATGTCAAAAGAAGAGATAAAAAAACTTGAAGCGGAAGAGAAAGCTGCCGCAAAAAAACTTAAAGCAGAGAAAAAAGCAGCTGAAAAATTAGCGGCTAAAGAAGAAGCCAGAAGAATTGCGGAAGCAAAAAAAGAAGCTGAAAAGAATATAACGGATCAAATAAAAGCAGAAAGAAAATTGGAGTCGCAAAAAGAAGAAGAAAGAATTAAAGGCATAGAAAAAGAAGCGATAGGTGCGGCATTGACTGAGTTTAAAGCAGAGGAAGCAAAGATAAAAGCCGCCGAAAAGGAAGTAAATGTTAAAGCAAAAGCTAAAGCAAATGCCGAAATAGAAAAAGTAAAATTAGCAGAAAAACAGGCAAATGACAAAGCAAGAGCTCAGGCAAAAGCGGAACAAGATAAAATAAAAGCTGCTCAGGCAGAAAAAGAAAAAGCATTGAAAGAAGAATTGAAAAAAACTGAAACAGAGGGAACAAAACAAGAAAGTAAATAAGAACAACAACAATAGTTCGGTTTGTTTCTTGTAATTAACGGTAAATGTTTTTATATAAAAAAGCATTAACAGCAGTAATATTATTTATATCGGTTGTCGGATTATATGCATTTGAACAAACTTTATCACCGCAACAGGATATCACTGTCGGTGATAAAGTTGTTCTTAATATAAGAGCCGAAGGGTTAACCGTTGATTCTTTGGATAAAGAAAAATTATCGGAAGCGAATTTCGGTGATTTTGAATTGTTGGATATTCAGCCTGCACAAGACGGAAGTGTCGATTTTCTTTTATCTGTTTATAAATCCGGAAAAGTAGAATTATTATCCGTTGAAATCCCATACACTTATATCGATCAAAAAAAATTCGTAAAAACAAATGCTTTACCTGTAGAGGTAAAAAGTGTTTTGGATCCCAAAAATCCGCCTATGGATATATTGGGTATAAAAGGCATTGTTAATTTTCATCATGGATTACTGTGGTATTTGTCCTTTTTGATAATATTAATAATTTTAAGCTTGATAATATATTTTATTTACAAGTACATTAAAAAAAGAAACAGAAAACCTACACAAGAAGAAATAATACAATCTGTTCCGCCCAAAGAATATGCATTAAAACAATTGGATGAATTAATTGCCCTTAATTTAATAGAAAAGGGGAATATAAAAGAATATTACGATAAACTTTCCGATATTATAAGATTTTATGTGTCAAGAACTTATTGTGTCGACGGGATGGAAAAAACAACAACTGAACTTTATTCAATGTTAAAAAATAAAATTACGCCCGAACAAAACAGGGAATTAAAAAATTATTTGATAAATTGTGATTTTGTTAAGTTTGCAAAACTTATACCTTCTAAAGAAGATATAAAAAATGATTTTGATACCGCAAAAGGTTTTGTGGAAAAACTATGAGATTTTTGTATGTTTATTTATTATCCTTAATTCCTATAATACTGATATTTTTTTTATTAAAGGAAAAATATTATTCTAAACCTTTATTGAAGTTTTCTTCACTGTCTTTTTTCGGAAATAAAAGAAGTTTTAGAACTAAGTTTTTAATAATTCCGGAAATTTTGATATTGATAGGAATATTTTTTATAATAGCTGCCCTTGCAAGGCCGCAAAGTTCTTCAAAATATGAAACTTTCCAAGCAAACGGAATAGATATAATGCTTGTTATGGATACATCTACCAGTATGGAAGCAGTGGATCCTACGGTTAATATTTCAAGAATACAAAATGCAAAAGACAGAGCAAAAGAGTTTATTTTAAAGAGAGTAAACGATAGAATGGGAATAGTTGTTTTCAGTTCTTTGGCTTTTACTCAGTGTCCTTTGACACTGGACAAAGATGCTTTGGTAAATTTTGTTGATTTAATAAATACACGAATAACAAAAGCAGACGGAACCGCTATCGGAGATGCACTGGCAACGGCAGTTAACAGATTATCCAAGGTTGAAAGTAAAAGTAAAATTGTTGTTTTGTTGACCGACGGTGCAAATAACAGAGGAGAGATTAGTCCTATGACTGCGGCACAACTTGCAAAAGATAATAATATAAAAGTTTATACCGTAGGTGTCGGAAGTGAAAGAGATTATTATGAAATAGAAGATTTATTTTGGGGAAAAAGAAAAGTGCAGGCACAAGGAAACGATTTAGACGAAAATTTACTGAAAGAAATTGCGGCAAAAACGGACGGTGAATATTTTTCCGCACAAACTTCAAAAGATTTGTACAAAGCTTTTTCCGGTATAGATAATCTTGAGAAAACTACGGTTGAACATACGAAATCCGTAAATTATAACGAACAATTTATGAAATTCTTGTTTCCCGGTTTTTGGATTTTGATAATGGGTTTTTTATTAAAAATTACAATCTTAAAAAGGTTGCCGTAACAAATGTTTGAAAATGTAAATAATTTATTACTCTTAACGGTGGTTTTGGCTATAACGATAATATTTTTGTTTTCATTTAAGTTGTCGAGAAAGACAATAAACGAATTTACAAATTCTTCGTTGTGGAACAAAATGTTAACGGTTGATTTTTTTAAAGTCTTTTTGAAAAATATTTTTTTTATATTGGCTTTGATATTTATCGTTATTTCTCTTGCAAGACCTAAATGGGGCTTAAAACAAGTCGAAGCTAAATCTTTGTCAAGCGATATAGTTGTTGCCATAGATGTATCTAAAAGTATGTTGGCACAAGATTTGAAACCCGACAGACTTACAAGAGCCAAAATTATTTTTAAAGATTTAACGGAAAGATTAAAAGGTCAAAGGATAGGTTTGATTGCTTTTGCAGGGCAAGCATATTGGCAGTGTCCTTTAACTTCGGATGTAAAAGCTTTTGAAATGTTTTTATCTTTATTGGATACCGATACTGTTCCTTTTTACGGAACAAATATTTCGGCACCTATAGATTTGGCTTGCGAAAGCTTGAAGAAGGTTCCTTCAAATGCAAAAGCTCTTGTTATCATTACCGACGGTGAAAGTTTTGACGGAGATTTAAAAAGTTCTTTGGAAGAGGCAAAGGAAAGTCAAACAAAAATATTTTGTGTAGGTATAGGAACAGAAAAAGGAGAACCTATTCCTACTTATGAAAACGGACAATTTAAAGAATATTTAAAAGATGACAAAGGTAAAACCGTTGTAACTAAACTCGATTCTTCTACTTTGGAACAAATTGCATTAGCTACCGGCGGAAGATATTATAATATGAACCAAGATCAGTCTCTTAATAATCTTGTTTCAGTGTTGAACAAGCTTGATAAAATAGAAGGAACGGCAAATATATTCAATAATTTGGAAGACAGATATTATTACTTTTTAGCAGTATCACTGATATTTTTGTTGTTGTATTTGTTTATACCTGCAACCAAACGGCAGAAGGTTGGAAGAACGGAAGATTGGGAGAAAAAATGAAAAAAGCATTAATTTTAATTTTTATATTGTTTTTGTTTCCCATGGTTTCTTATGCAAACGAAAATATGGTGAAGGGTAATAAACAATATAAAAAAAATAATTTTGATAAGGCTATAGAATATTATGAGAAGGCAAAAGCTACAGATACCGATAATGCCATGATTAATTATAATTTAGCAAATGCCTACTATAGTAAAGGCGAGTATGATAAAGCAATGGAAAACTATAAAGTTGTGTTAAACAATACAAACGATAATGTACTAAAAAGTGCAACATTATATAATATGGGAAATACGGCATACAGAAATCAGGATAGAGATTTAGCACTTGAATATTATAAGAATTGCTTAAAAATAAATAGTTCCGATATGGCGGCAAAACATAATATAGAATTTTTACAACAAGAACAACAGCAAAACAAAGATAAAAATAAAGATAATAAAAACGATGAGAACAAAGATAATAAACAACAAGATAATAAAAATAAAGATAATCAGGATAATAAAGATAAACAAAATCAGGATAAGGATAAAAAGAATAATCAACAGGATAAAAATGATAATCGGGAACAGAATAAAGATAATCAAAAAGATCAAGATAAGAAAAATAATGAACAACAAAATAAAGATAATAAAAAAGATGAAAAAAAACAAAATCCCAATCAACATCTTTTGGATTATTTCGATAAACAGGATAAACAAAATCTTGATAATGCAAAAGATGGCGGAACAGTACAAAAAATAGGAAGAAGCGGAAAATCATGGTAAAAAGTATGAATATAAAAAAATTAATTACTATTATAATGTTTTGTTTTTTTACGACTGTTATTTATGCAAATAAAATTGAAATGTATTCGTCTGTAAATAAAACTTCCGTTGCATTAAACGAAACTTTGCAACTCACGATTTCAATAACGGGAGATTCAAAAAGTTTACCGTATTTTTCATCTCCTACTTTGAAAGATTTTAATACGTACGGTTCTTCTCAGTCTAAAAGTATGTCAATAATTAACGGACAAATAACAAACACCGTAAGTTATATATATACATTAAGTCCAAAAAAAGAGGGGGAATATGAAATTCCTTCTTTTAAACTTGATTATGACGGACAGACTTATGAAACCGAACCAATAAAAATATCGGTGTCAAAGGCACAAACCGTAAGTTCCGTGTCCGTTCAAAATACACAAATACCGCAACAAAAACAATCTTCTCAGGTTTATAATTTCGATACATCAAAAGCCGTTTTTGTAGAATCAAAAGTTGATAAAAAAACAGCATATATTAACGAAAAAATAATTTACACTTTTTCTTTATATACTTCCGTTAATTTATTATCTAATCCTTCTTATCAGGCACCGAGTTTTATAGGCTTTTTTACCGGTAATACAACACAAAATAATTATAGAACACAAATTAACGGCAGAAACTATGTCGTAACGGAAGTTTCAACGGAGTTATATCCTCAGCAAGAAGGAAATATTAAAATAGATAAGTCTATGTTGGCTGTGTCCATAGAAGATTTTTCGAAAAATTATGACGACTTTTTTGCCAGTTTTTTCAGAAGAAGCAAAACTGTTGAGTTGGTAACCGATGAAATAAATGTAAAAGTTTTGAAAGTTCCTCAAAATATAAGTATGGTCGGTAATTTTAAAATGTCGGCAACGGTTGATAAAAAAGATAAAAAAGAAAACGAACCGTTTGATTTGAAAATAACAATATCCGGAGACGGTAATATAAAAACAATACAAGAACCGGAGATAATGCTTTCCGATAATTTAAAAAAATATGAAACATCCGAAAAAATAATAAAACAAGGTGAAAAAGAGACAGGAAAAGAATTCACGACTTTAATAATGCCTTTAAGTGCCGGTGAGGGTGAAATTAAAATTTTATCTCAGAAATATTTTGATATGCAGACAAAACAAATAAAAATTTTACCCGCAAAAAATATTAAAGTGAAAATTTTAGAAGATTTATCCGTTAAAAAAAGTTCCGATACAATAAATAATAATATGATACAAAGTAAAGAAATACTTGATTACGGAAACACAAATAATCAGCCTAATATAAATTTGTCGTTTTTTATTAAAGTATATAATTTTATAAAAAGACCTGTTTTATGGATTATTTTAGGCTCTTTGATAATATTGTATATTTTGATAATATTGATTATTAAATATGTCGATTATGTAAACAAAGATCAACAAAAATTAAAGAATAAAAAAGCATACAGAAAGTCAAAAAAATATTTTCAAAAAGCTAAAAAAACTAAAAATGCGACTGAGTTTTATGAGTGTATGTATAAAGGTTTATTGGAATATTTTGCTTCTGTTGTGGGACAATCCGCAGACGGTTTGACAGCTTACAAAATAAGAAAAGAATTGGAAGAAAAGGCGGTTAATTCCGAATTAATCAAACAGATAGAAAATATTATAGATGAATGCTCTGTTGTATTGTATTCCCAAAATTCAACTAATAACAATGAAAATCTAAAAGATTTTTATAATAAAACATTTGATGTTTTAAAAAAGTTAGATATATAAAGTTTCTTACAGGAACAAAAAAAGCAGATGACATTTTTTATCATCTGCTTTTTTTTGTTTTATTATATGATTAAAAATCCGTATTTTGAGGCTGCTCTTGATTCGATCTTGGTCCTTGTCTCGGTCTTTGTCTTCTTTCCGGTCTTTGCGGTTGCTGTCTCTGCTGTCTTTGTTGCTGAAAGTTCGGAACATCTCTTCCTTCTTGTTGCTCTCCTTGTAATTGCGGTCTTTGTCTTGCTCCTTGTCTCCCGTCTGCAAATCTGTCTTGAGGATTAAACCCGGAAGAACCGTTCAAAGGCGGTCTTTGATACATAGGCTGTTTGTTAGATGAAGATCCGTTACCTCCTATAAAAGTTCCAAACAATAAACCGAGTAAAAAACATATCAAAGAACAAGCTACTATAATTAATATCGTTTTTTTGTCAAGTTGATTGATGTTAAAAGCCTGTTCCTTATTTGCCTGAGATGTTTCTTGTTGAGATTGAGTTTGTTCTTGTAAGTTTTCTTCCATAAACAATATCTCCTTTAATTATTTCATTTTTCAATATTATAATTATATAAACTTATTATTTAAAAAATCAACTTGTTTAAGACAAGAATTATCGTTTTCTTTTATGTCGTCAATGTTAAGTGCATCGGAAAGTTTAAAGTTTCCGATTTCTTCTCTTATTAAGTTTGTTACAACAGTATCGGTCTTTAATTTAGTTCCGATATCTTCGGACAATGTTCTGATATATGTTCCGCTTGAGCATTTTACTCTTATTGAAAAGTTATCTTTTTGATAGTCTGTTAAATCTATGGAATAAAATGTTATTTCTCTCGCCTTTCTCTCTACTGTAATTCCTTTCCTTGCAAGCTCATATAATTTTTGACCGTTAATTTTTAATGCCGAATACATAGGGGGAATTTGGTTGATTTTGCCTATAAAACTTTTACATGCTTGTTCTGTTAACTCTTTCGTTACATGAGAAAAATCCGATTTAGATATTATTTTGCCGTCGAGATCTCCGCTGTCGGTTTTTATGCCGAACTTTATTGTGGCACGATAAACTTTATCTTGCTTCATGAATTTATCCTGAAACTTTGTGTATTTTCCGACAAGAATAATCATTAGACCGCTTGCTAAAGGATCCAATGTTCCGCAATGTCCTGCTTTTTTTACGTTTAATTTCTTTTTAATAATATGAACCAATTTAAAAGAAGTGATACCTGTCGGTTTATTTACTAATATAAGGCCCGAAAAATCATTGTATTGCACTTATAATTTATCCTTAAAAGCATGAATTATTTTTTTTGTTGCCGTGTTTATGTCTGTATTTATAGTGCATCCCGCGGCATTTTTATGACCGCCGCCGTTAAATAATCTGACTATGTTTAATAAATTAAATTTTTCTATCGAACGGAAACTTAATTTTGTTGTTTTTTTGTCAACTTCTTTAAGTAAACAACCTACTACTGCTTTCGGTGCGGAAATACAATAATTTATTATACCGTCGGTATCGGTATCCGATGCTTTTGCTTTATTAAACATTTCTTTCGTTAATTTTATATATACCAATTTGTCGTTATAAGCTGTTTCAATATTTGATAAAGCAAAACCATATAGTCTCATTTTTGAAATTTCCATTGTTAAAAATAATTTTTTGCAAAGTTTGTTTGAATTAACGCCGAGTTTTAATAATTCTGCAACGACTAAATGAGAGTTTGCATTTGTATTTAATTGCTGAAATCTGCCTGTATCGGTTACAATACCGACATATAAATTTTCAGCCTCTTGTTTTGTAGGTTTCTTTTTTAAATTTACAAAAATATCGTAAATCAATTCCGAAACGGAAGATGATGACGGAACTATATAATTAACATCTCCGAAATTTGTATGAGCAAGGTGATGATCTATATTTATTATCTTTTTTGCTTGATTTGGGGAAATAATATTTCCCATTCTTTCAAAATTTATACATTCCAAAATAATTGCACAATCAAAATTTTTGGATATTTTATTTATTATTTTTATAGTTTTTGAGCCGTTCATAAAAGCCATATCTTGAGGAACAGGATCCAATGAACAATGAGTAACTTTTTTGCCCATTCTTTTTAATAAAGATGAAAGCGCTAGTCCGGAACCGAGAGCATCTCCGTCGGGTTTTGTGTGCCCGGCTATAAAAAAAGTTTTAGATTGTTTTATTATTTTCGATATAGCATCAAGAATTTCTTTTTTTGAACTGTTTTGTAATGATAAATTAGTTGTTATCTTTTTCATGTTCTATCTTATCTAAAATTTCAAATATTTTTTCCGCTTTTTCTCCGGAATCATCATACTTAAAATCTATTGTAGGCGTTCTTCTTAATTCCATGTTTTGTGCAAGCTGATATCTTATTTGTTTAAGGTTTTCGTTTAGTACTTTTTCCGCATTCTTTTTATCATCTTCCGTTCCTATAACGGAATAAAAAATTCTGCATGTTTGTAAATCGTCCGTAAGTCTAACGGATGTCACTGTAACTAAACCTTTGTTCAGCTCTTTTATATCTCTCAAAATTTCAGCTATATTTTTTTGTATTAATTCCGCAACTCTCGTTGCTCTCTTATATGCTTTCATGTTGATCCTCTAATTTGTCGTTTGCAGTTGTCGTTTCTATACCTCTATACATTCATACTTCTATTCTTCTGCCGTTCTTAGTTTTCGCTTACTAACTTTCTTGCAATTTTTTCTATAGTAAAAAATTCCATAACATCGGAAACTTTTATATCGGAAAAATTTTCAAGAGAAATACCGCATTCATAACCTTTTTCAACTTCTTTCACATCGTCTTTAAATCTTTTTATAGCGGAAGAATTGCCTTCAAATATTATAACATTATCTCTTAAAAGTCTTATCTTAACATTTCTTTGTGCTTTACCTTCGGTTACCGTACAACCTGCAACGGTTCCCGCGGAAGACAATTTAAACACTTGTTTAACAACAGCTTTACCCGTGATTTTTTCTTGTGTATCGGGATCGAGTAATCCTTCCATAGCTGCTTTTATATCGGCTATAAGATCATAAATAATTCTGTAAACATTTATGCTTACACCTTCGGTTTCCGCTAATTTTTCTACGGCAGCATCAGGTCTTATATTAAACCCTACAATCAAAGCATCCGAAGCTGCAGCTAACACAACATCGGATTCCGTGATAGAACCTGCACCTTTATGTATTATTTCCAAATTTATTTCCGAATTGGACATCCTTTCAAGAGCATCACACAATGCACCCAAAGAACCCTGAACATCGGTTTTTAAAATGATTTTAAGATGTTTTGCTTTACCTGCATTCAAATCCAACAAAGACACATGTTGTTTAGGGCGTAACGCATCCGCTTTTGCTTTTTCTTTTCTGGCATTAGCTATTTCTCTTACTTGAGATTCGTGTTCCAATACAACAAACTTATCGCCTGCTTGAGGAGGTTCGTTTAAACCTAATATTTCAACCGGCATACTTGGTATTGCCTTATCGAATCTTTTTCCGTATTCGTCAATCATGGCTCTTACTTTACCGAAAGTCGTTCCTACGACTAAATTGTCTCCTACATGAAGAGTTCCGCTTTGAACAAGCACTGTAGCAACCGCACCTCTTTTAGGATCTAATTTGGCTTCTATAACAATACCTTCGGCATGTTTGTTGGGATTAGCTTTTAATTCCATCATTTCCGCTTTAAGTTGAACTAATTCCAATAACGAATCTATATTTATTTTTTGTTTTGCGGATATATCAACCATTATGGTATCGCCGCCCCATTCTTCGGGGAGTAAACCGTAATTACTTATTTCCTGTCTTATTTTTTCGGGATTTGCCGTAGGTAAATCAATTTTGTTCACGGCAACGATTATAGGTACATTTGCAGCTTTTGCATGGTTTATTGCTTCGATTGTTTGAGGCATAACTCCATCTGCCGCGGAAACAACCAATATAACAATATCTGTCGCTTGTGCACCTCTGGATCTCATAGCTGTAAAAGCTTCGTGTCCAGGTGTATCCAAAAATGTTATTTCTCCGGTAGATGTTTTTACTCTGTAAGCACCTATATGCTGAGTTATTCCACCGGCTTCTCCGGCTATAACATTACTATGTCTTATTGCATCAAGTAAAGATGTTTTACCGTGATCGACATGTCCCATAATTGTTACAATCGGTGATCTCGGTTGAAGATTTGCTTTGTCATCTTCAGCCGAATCTTCTTTAATATTTTCTTCTTCGTATAATGAAGATAATTTTGCATCAAAGCCGAATTCATTTGCGAGTAAAATTGCCGTATCCGTATCTAATCTCTGATTTATTGTGGCAAGAGTTCCCAAAGCCATCAATTTTCTCAATATGTCTCCGACTTTTAAATTCATTTTTTCGGCAAGGTCTTTTACCGTTATAAGTTCATTTATTGTTATCGAAGGTAACTTCGGTTTTTTTGCTTCTTCTTCCGCTGCCTTTCTTTTTGCTTCCTCTTCGGCAGCTTTTCTTTTTGCCTCTTCTTCTGCCAATTTCCTTCTTGCATTTTCTTCTTCGATTCTTTTTCTTGCAGCTTCTTCTTCCGCTGCTTTCTTTTTTTCTTCTTCAATTCTTTTTTGTTCTTCCAATATTTTTTGCTGCTTTTCTTTTTCGTTTTGCTCTTCCGCCTTTTTTGTATCCGAAACTTTTTTTGTAACATTTGATTTTTTTGTAACGGAAGTTTTCTTTACGGAAGAAGTTTTTTTTGTATCTGAAGTTGCGGTTTTTGTTTTGTGAGTTGTTTTCTTTTCTGTCTTTTCTTTTGTTTTAGAAGATTTTGGAGCTTTTTTTTCTGTTTTGGACACAGTTGTAGAACCTGAAGAGGAAACTTTTGTTTTCTTTGCGGCAGTTTTTGAACCGCTGTTAGTCGTTGCCGTCTTCTTTGTCTTTTTTACTTTTGTCTCTTCCGAGTTTTCTTTTTTTGTTGTTTTTTTTGTTGTTGTTGCCATTTAATCATCAACTCCTTCTTCTAAAATCTTCTATAAAACTATTTAATTGCTTCTTTTGCGGCTTCTATAATTTTTTCGGCGGTCTTTTCACCTATTCCGGGTAAAGTTGTTAAATCTTCAATTTTCAATTCGGCTATTTTATTTATATTCGTAAATCCTGCCTGAACAAGCAAATCTATTGTCTTGTCGTTAATTCCTTTTAATTGTTCCAATGCAGAGGTTTTATTGGCAATTTTTTGTTCTGTTTCTTGTTTCTTTTGCTCTTCCGATTTTACATCTATATGCCAACCGGTAAGTCTTGCAGCAAGTCTTACATTGTGTCCGGATTTACCTATTGCTAAAGATAACATATCGTTTGCAACAATAACTTCAGCTTTCTTTTCTTCTTCGGAAATTATCGCAACAGTCAAAACTTTTGCAGGGGAAAGAGCTGCCGTAATATATTTTACCGGATCATTTGAAAAAGGTATTAAATCTATTCTTTCTCCTCTTAATTCGTCGATTATAGGTTTTATTCTTGCACCTTTTACACCTACGCATGCTCCAACCGGATCAACTTTTGAATTATGAGAAATAACAGAAATTTTCGTTCTAAGACCAGGTTCTCTTACTATGTTTACTATATCTACAACTTTTTCATATATTTCCGGAACTTCAAGCTCGAATAAAACTTTAACTAAATCAGGATGAGTTCTCGATAAAACTATATTCGGACCTTTTGCATTTTTTTCGGCCTTAATTATTAATGCTCTTATATGTTGACCTACTGAAAAACTTTCTTTAGGTACTTGTTCGGATACGGGAAGAATGGCTTCTGTTCTTCCTAAGTCAACGATAATGTTTCTGTTTGATATTTTGTATATAGAACCATTTATCATTTCTCCGATTTTAGCTTTCATTTCTTCATATAAGGAATCCCTCTCGGATTCTCTTATTTTTTGTACGATAACTTGTTTTGCCGTTTGTGCCGCAATTCTTGAAAAATCGTCAGTATCTAAAGGAATTTTTATTTCTTCGTCGATTTTTGCGGATTTGGAAACTTTTTTTGCATCTTGAAGAGTTACTTCCAATAAAGGATTGGAAACTTCTTCAACGACTTTTTTTATTACACATGCCGACATTGCTCCGGTTTCAGGATCAACTTTAGCTTCTACATTTACCGCTTTACCGACATGTTTTTTATATGCGGAAACCAAAGCATTTTCTATAACATGTAAAATTTCCTCTTTCGAGATTTTCTTCTCTTTTTGTATTGTTTCAAGTGCATTTATAAGTTCACTAGACATACTTCCTCCATTAATTTTCTGAATCTACTTGTGCTCTTACTATATTTAATATTTCTATTTCTGCAATTCCGTTTGTTACATCATCAACCACTATTTTATTGTTTGCAACCGCAACCAATTGACCTTTAAAATGTTTTTGGTTGTTTATGGCTTTTGCCGTTGTAACTTTTATACAGAATCCTTTAAATCTTAAAAAATCTTTTTCTTTTTTTAAAATTCTGTCTATACCCGGAGAAGAAATTTCCAAAATATAATGATCTTTTATCGGATCATCTTTATCAATTTCATCTCCGAAAAGATGACTCATCTTTGTGCATAAATCGAGATTCACACCTTCGGGACTATCAATATAGATTCTTAAAATATTTTCGCCGTTTTCTCTTACATATTCAATGTCTACTATTTCAACATTTTCTTTTTCCGCCAAAGGCAAAATGATTTTTTCTATCTGTTCCGGTATATTCATAATTCTCCCTATAAAAACTAAAGGTGACCTACATCGGCCACCTTTGAACTTTGCTAATTATATCAAATTAAATTGAAATATTGCAAATAATATGGCACTTTTACATTTTTATTGCGGTTTTTTGATATTGATTTTATTGTTGTAATTTTTGTAAAATCAATAAAAGTTAAAAATATTATTGTTTATTTTAAGTAAACAAAAATTATTTAGGAGTGTAGCAAAATGGCCACAAAAAAAGTAAAAAAAGTTGTAAAAACAGAAAGTTCATCAACAGTAAAACCTGTTGCAAAGAAAAAAGTTGTTGCAAAGAAAAAAAGTTCGGTTTCTAAAACAGCTTCGACAAAAAAAGTAATTTCTTCCGTAAAGAAAGATAAAGAATTGGAATCTAAAAAGAATTCTTATGTTATAGTAGATTATCCTGTTGAAAACGAAACAATCGCAGGAAATAATTATGTTTTGAGAATCGGTGCTTCAACAGACGGTTATGTTGAAGTGTCTTTCAATTCCGGTGAGTGGTTGCCTTGCAGATTTGCATCCGGATATTGGTGGTTTGATTGGAATTATTTTAAATCCGGAAATGTAACAATTGCAGCAAGAATAGTTGGAAGCGATGGAAAAGTTGTAAAACTTTCCGATATCAGAAAATGCAAGGTTTCTTAATCTGATAATAAAGAATAACAAAACTGACAAATATTGTATTTTCAATAAGATAACAAATCGACTATTGTTTGGTTATCCTGTGAGTGTTTGTAATAGGAGTGCCGAATGTTGTTGATTTGTTATCTTTGAGGAATAATCTGTAATAAAATAATTTTAGGAAAAAACAAATAATGTATTTAAAGAAATTGGAACTTTGCGGATTTAAGTCTTTTGCCGATAAAACCACATTGACATTTGAAAGAGGAGTGTCTGCCATTATCGGACCGAACGGTTGCGGTAAATCAAATATATCCGACTCTATTCGTTGGTGTTTGGGTGAAAAAAGAACAAAGTCAATGAGAACCAAAGCCATGCAGGATGTTATTTTCGGCGGAACAAAAACAAGATCCGCCGCAGGTATGGCCGAGGTAACATTGGTGTTTGATAATTCGCAAAATATGATTCCTATAGATTATTCCGAAGTTGCAATAACAAGAAAATTATTTAGAAGCGGTGAAAGCGAATACTTTATAAATAAAACACAATGCAGACTTAAAGATATAATAGATTTGTTTTTAGACACCGGAATCGGAACCGGCGGTTATTCTATCATAGAACAGAACAAAGTTGAAGAACTTGTTATGGCAAATCCGGAGACAAGAAGAGAATTCTTCGAGGAAGCTGCCGGAGTTGCGAAATATAAAGTAAGAAGAGAAGATACTTTACACAGACTTAAAAATATAGAAATCGATTTGTCCAGACTGGAAGATTCTTTAAAAATATTCGAAGGACAAATAAAACAGTTAGATCAGCAGGCAAAAAAAGCAAAACAGTGTAAAAAATATAAAGAAGATCTTGCCAAATATGAAATAGCCGAAGTTGTTAATAATTTGGCAAGAGGTTATCAAGAGTTAGAAAAATTAAAAGCTCAGATAGAACCCAAAGTAAGAGAATATGAAACCACAAATGTTACATTACATCAACTTGAAGCGGAACAACAGGATTTAAGACTTGCACAAACCGAAAATAACGAAAAATATATTTCATTGAATTCGGAGTATTCGGATTTAAAAACGGAATCGGCTTTAGCCGATGCCAAAATTAAAAATTTACAACAAAAGGATGCGGATTTAATTCAAGAACAAGACAGATTAAGAGTAGAAATAGAAGATGCTCAAGAAAAAATATTGAAGTATGAAGAAGATTTAAAAAATGTAAATACAGCCGATGACGGCATAGAAGCCGAAGTGGCAGGTTTGAAACAAGAAACGGAACAGAAATTTGAAAAATATAATTTGATAAAACAACAAGTTACCGATTTAGAGACACAGGAAGATCAGTCAAGAACAAAACTTGATTATATTGATCAAAAGAAAAATACACTTATCAATTCAAAAACCTCAATAATTCAAGAACAAGCTGAAGCTGCAGCAACTGTATCTTCAATAGGCAGAAATATTGAAAGATTAAATAATGATGTTGCTCCGGCAAATCAAGAAATTGCTTCTTTTGAACAAAAATTGCAAGAAGCTCAAAATTCATTAAAAGAAATAGAAACAAAAGTTGAGGCAAGTAAACAAGTAGTTTTAAATATAGATACGGAAATAGAATCTCTAAAAGATAAAGAAATTGAATATAATAAAGAAATTGCAGGATTGGAATCCAAGATAAGCACAATTAAAGAAATGGATGCCGAAAACCCTATAAAAGCAGCAATAAATGCCGTGAAAAGTTTAGGGTATATTAAATATAGTGTGGGGGAAATCATTTCTCCGGATTTGGATAGAATAGACATCGTTGCGAATGCTTTGGGCGATAAAATAGATTATCTTATTTGTGATACTATGCAGCAGGCGGAAGATGCAATAAAATATTTGTTGGACAATAATTTGTGTAAATTATCGTTTTTGGTATCCGAAAATATTCCGAAGGATATTACTGTTCAAAAAAGTACAGACAGTGCCGTAGAAGCCGTAGAATTATTTAAAATGTTAAATTGTTTACCGGAATACGAAAATGTCGGAAAATTTATTTCCGATGGTATATTTGTAAACAATGATAAAATTTATTCGAAAGCCGTTGTTTCCGGCGGAGCCAAAAATGTGTCGGATAAACCTGTTCTTGTTGAAGAACAAATAAAAAAGATACAACAGACAATAGAAAAAACGAAACAGGAATTAGAAAATTTAAGTAAAGAAATTGATAATAAAGAAGATACTAAACTAAATATAAGTTTTGAAGACAGAGATAATAACAATTTAAAAATCAGAATCGGTGCACAGATAGAAAATTTACAAGAAACCATAAAACAAAGAAAAGCGGATATTTCCGACACTGCGACCGAAATAGAAAATTTACAAAAAGAAAAAATTGAAAAGCAACAGATTCTTAATACCGTTAATGAAAAAATAGCGGATATCGATCAACAACTTTCCGATATGGAAACGGAAAGTGTGACTTTAAACGAAACCTTAAGTAAAATTGAACAGGAAATAGATGCATTAAGAAATCAGGAAGAACAGGCAAATCAGGAATATATAGATATTTCAAATAATTACGAAAGAAGAAAAAGCGATTTGGAACACCGTGCAACCGGTCAGAAATATATTACCGACAATATAGACAATTTGAAATCTCAAATAGAACAAAAAACAAACAGAACAGCCGAAATAGAAACAGAACTTCAAAATATTCAAACAAATCAAGAAACGGAAACATCTAATATTCAAAAGTATAGCGAAACGATGACACAAAAAGAAACCGAACTTCAAATTGTTATCGGAGACAGAGACAGAATTCAAGGGGAAATAGACGCAAAAGAAACTGTTATTTCCGAAACAAGAACAAAAGTTGCTCAATTAAACGATGAAGTAAATTCTTTGCAATCCGATCAGAGAAGTTATAATACACAAAAAGATATTTTGGAAGCTCAAATAAAAGAAACTTACGGTAAAACTTATGAAGAAATAAAAGATCAATATATCGGTGTTGAAGTTGATAAAGAAGAAATTGCAAGACTTAAGAAGAAGATAGAAAGTTTCGGAGCCATTAACTGGAGTGCCGAAGAAGAATACGAAAGTTTATCTCAAAGATATGATTTTATACAAAGTCAACAGAAAGACTTGTTGAAAGCCAAACAGGATTTGGAAGAAACAATCAAAAAAATAAATGAAACAACAATCGTTAATTTTAAGAAAACTTTTGATGCCGTTAGAGAAAATTTCAGAACATTATATAAAAAAGTTTTTGGCGGAGGAGATGCCGATCTTATTTTAACGGATGAAAACAATTTATTGGAAAGCGGTGTTGATATTAAAGCTCAGCCGCCCGGGAAAAATGTTAAAAATATTATGCAATGTTCCGGCGGAGAAAAAGCTTTTACCGCAGTTGCACTTTTATTTTCTTTCTTTATGGTAAAACCTTCTCCTTTTTGTATACTCGATGAGGTTGATGCTCCTTTTGATGATGCAAATGTAGGAAGATATAATAACATTATAAGAGAATTTGCACAGAAGACTCAATTTATGGTGGTTACGCATAATAAGAGAACTATGGAGATGGCGGATACATTGTATGGTGTTACCATGGAGCAGCAAGGTGTTTCAAAAATAATATCCGTAAGAATGAATAAAGACAGCGAAAAGGAAATAGATCAAATTTTATCAACAAAGCAATAATGGTTAAAATATGTTAAAAACAATCATTTCGGCTTATCATTGCGATAATTATGATAAAGACAATGTTTATAATATTGTTGAAAACATAGTAAAATCTTTCGGTAATATATCCGATATTATAAAACCGAATACAAAAATCCTAATAAAACTTAATTTGTTGAGTGCATACACTCCGGAACAGGCAATAACGACACATCCCGAAGTTGTTAGAGCTGTTATAAATATTGTTAAAAAAGCGGGTGCTATTCCGGTAATAGGTGATAGTCCCGGAAATTTGACACAGGGAATAGAACATATTTGGGAAAAAACAGGTATGTTACAACTTGCAAAAGAAGAAAATGTTGAACTTGTAAATTTTGAAGCATGCGGATGTGTTGAAGTATCGGTTCAACATCCTAACATAAAGCAAATCTATATTACAAAAGCAATAACAGATTGTGATGCAATAATAAATATTCCTAAATTAAAAACACATACATTTATGGGGTTTACGTGCGGTGTAAAAAATTTTTATGGTATTGTTCCCGGAGTTCGAAAAGCGGAATATCATAAACTTGCACCTACTCCAAAAGATTTTTCTTATTTGTTATCCGAAATTTACAGAATGGTAAAAGAAAAGTTATTGTTTACCATAGTAGACGGTGTTTACGGGTTGGAAGGCAACGGTCCGAGTTTGAGCGGTCAAAAAAGAAAATACGGAATAATTGCGGGAAGTCAGGATACGGTTATGCTTGATACTTTCATTCTTGACAAAATGGGAATCAAATCGAAAAGCAATGTTTTATTGAAGCCTTTAAAAGAAAAAAAGTTGGGAGATACGAATTTGCAAAACATGATTTATGTCGGGGATAATGTTTCCGAATTTAATTTCAGTAAAACCAAACTTCCCGTTACAAAATTTTTAACTTTATTACCGTCGTGGTTTGCAAGGTTTGTTACAAAATATGCCGGCAGGTTATTTTGGGTAAAACCGAATATAATCGAAAGTAAATGTGTAGGATGTTTGCAATGTATGAAATCTTGCCCGGTAAAAGCAATAGTAAAAAATAAAGGTAAAACAAAACCCGTTATACAAAAAGAAAAATGCATAGGTTGTTTTTGTTGTCATGAGTTATGTCTTCATAAAGCCGTAGAAATAAAAGAAAGTTTCGTTGCGAGTTTATTTATAAATAAAAATGAAAAAAAATAAAAAAATTCAACATTACATAGAATATATCTCTTTGAAAATGCTTATTTCTTTTTTGCATTTATTTACAATAAATTTTGCAAAAAAAATAGGTTTTTTATTAGCGGATTTTGCTTTTGTTTTTGTTCCTGTAAGGAAAAAACATATTATTGATTCTTTAACGAAATCTTTCCCTGCAAAAAATGAGATGGAAATAAAAAAAATAGCAAAAGATGTTTATAAACAATTTGTTTGTACGGTAGTTGAAATTATTTTTGTCAGCAAAATGACAGACGAACAAATAAAGAATTTTGTTAAATTTGAGAATATATATCTTATAGAACAAGCATTAAAAAAGGGAAAAGGCGGAGTTATAATGTCTGCTCATTTCGGCAACTGGGAAATGTTGGCATTGTCTTTTGCTAAAAGATATCCGTTATCGGTTATTGTTGCAAAACAGGAAAATCCGTATTTTGATAATATCATAAACGGTATAAGGTCAACTCGCGGATATAAAACAATTTATAAAGAATTTGCACCGCTCGGAGTTTTAAAAGCTTTGAAAAGAAATGAATTTGTTGCTATTTTAGCGGATCAGCATGCCGGAGTTCAGGGTGTGTATACTCCGTTTTTTTATAGGGAGGTTTCCACTCCCAAGGGGCCTGCCGTTTTTGCTTTAAGAGCAAAATGTCCGTTATACACGGGTTTTTGTGCAAGACAACCGGACGGAAGATATGTCGTCGCTTTTGAAGAAATTGCTTTACCCGATACCGGTGACGATGAAAAAAATATAGAAATAATAATGACGGAATATAATAAAATTTTGCAAAGACATATTGAAGAAAATCCTTCTTTTTGGTTTTGGTTTCACAGAAGATGGAAATCTCAAAAACCAAAATAAAGGTTGTAAATTAAAAATTTTTAATTTATAATTTATTTAAGTCGTAAAAAAGTTGTTTGTTTTAATTGCTTTTGTTTGTAAAAATATGGTATAAAAATAAGATAATCAAAGGAGACAGCTTATGCAAATTAACATTACGGCAAGGCATTTGAAGTTGACGGATGCTATTGATTCTTATGTAAGACAAAAGATTTCAAAAGCAGGTAAATTTTTTGACGGCGAAAATGTTTGGGCTCATGTTATTTTATCCGTTGAAAAGAACAGACAAATAACGGAAGTGACTTTCTATATTGCAGGGAAGGCTTTCAGGGCAAAAGAAGAATCCGAAGACTTATATGCATCAATAGATTTGACAATAGATAAACTATCCAAACAACTCAGAAAAGAAAAAGAAATTTCAAAAATCCACAGAAAAGCAAATTTAAAAGTATCAAAATCAAAAAAAATAAAAACGGAAGTTTTCTCTTACGACACAATGGAAGATTCGAGAACAAAAATTTCCGAAATAAAAAGGTTTGATATTCGTCCTATATCGATAGAGGAAGCTATTAACGAAATGGATTCTTTGAACTATAGAGTATATATGTTTTTAAATTCCTCTACGGAAAAAATAAATGTTTTGTACAGAAAAGACAGCGGTTCTTTAGTAATGTTGGAACCGGAGATGTAATATAAAATAAAAAAACAGAAATGCCAAATAAATTGGGAGGCTTTAGAAAAAAATGAATATTATGGATTTCTTATGTCAGGATGCTATTACAGTAGATTTGAAAGCACAAAACAAAAAAGATGCTATTATCGAATTAATAGAACTTTTGAAAGATGCTAAGAAAATCAAAAAAACGGACGAAATCATTGATGTTGTTTTGGAAAGAGAAAAACTCGGTTCTACCGGTATCGGTCAAGGTGTTGCAATACCTCACGGAAAAACAGATGTTCTTTCCGAACAAGTAGGTGTTTTGGGTATATCAAAAAAAGGTATAGAGTTTAATTCTTTAGACGGTGAACCTGTTTATATAATATTTCTTTTAGTCGGTCCTGTTGAAGTTACGGGTCAACATTTAAAAGCTTTATCAAGAATATCAAGATTGTTTAAAGATAAATTCTTAAGACAAGCAATAAAAGATGCGGAAACAAAAGAAGATGTTATAAAAATTATTCAGCAAGAGGATGCCTATTAAAATGCCGGTGCTAACTGTAGGCACTTTAATTGAAGAGAAATCAAAAGATTTATCATTAACCGTGATTGCAGGTTCGGCAGGTTTGGGCAGGCACATTACCGTACCGGACACAAACAGACCGGGTCTTGCTTTCACGGGATATTTCGAGCATTTACCTTACGAAAGAGTTCAAATAATAGGTATTGCCGAACATACTTACCTTACAAACTTATCCTATGAAAAACAGTGTGAATTATTGACGAAGATTTTTTCTCCGTCACAGGTTCCTTGTTGTATTATCACAAGATCTTTTGAACCGTCGAAATCGATGGTTGAAATATTTAATAAACTGAATGTTCCTTTGATAAGCACACCGCTGTCTTCCGCACAATTATTGGGAGATTTATTATTTTATTTAGATGAAAAATTGGCACCTATGGAAAGGGTGCATGGTGTATTGTGCAATGTTTACGGGTTAGGTGTTTTTATCAGAGGAAAATCCGGTGTCGGAAAATCGGAATGTGCTCTTGAACTTGTTAAAAGAGGACATATGCTTGTTTCCGATGATACTGTTGAAATAACAAAAAGATCCGGCAGAATTTTGATGGGTAAAAGTACCGGTATAGTAAAGCACCATATGGAACTAAGAGGTGTAGGTATAATAGATATAAGAAATATGTTCGGTATAGCAAATATTCTGGATGAATCCAAAATAGAGCTTGTCATAAATCTTGTCGATTGGATGGAAGTAAAAAAATATGAAAGATTGGGAATAGACGAATATTATGCCAATATTTTAGGTGTTAGAGTTCCGGAACTTACAATTCCCGTAGCTCCGGGAAGGAATTTAGCTATTATAGTCGAAACTGCAAGTTTAAATCAAAGATTAAAAAATAAAGGGTGTTTCACTGCTTTAGAAATGAGTAAAAAATTGATGGAACACATGAATAGTACGAAAAATGAAAAATAATTTTTTAATTGTTTCAGGTATATCGGGAGCAGGAAAAAGCCAAGTCTTAAATATATTGGAAGACTTTGGTTTTATTTGCGTCGATAATATGCCGTTAGAGTTTGTTTTCGAATTTATACAATTGTGCAAAAAAAATAAAAAAGAGTATAAAAATATAGCATTAAGTATTGATGTGAGAGCCGGTAAAAATATTAATAAAATTTCCGAAATACTTGCCGTATTAAAAAAAGAAAAAATAAAAAGTAAGGTTTTTTTCTTAAATGCCGATAATGCAACATTATTAAAAAGATATTCGGAAACAAGAAGAAAACATCCGTTGGGAATGATAGTTAAAGAAGGCATTGTTGCCGAAAGAAAAATGATGGAAGTTGTTAGAAAGGTTGCCGATATAGAGATAGATACTACAAATTTGACGATAGGTGAACTTAAAAACACTCTCGCACAATTAATAGGTCTTTCCGCAAATAACAGGCAATTACTTTTGTCGATAATGTCTTTTGGTTTTAAATATGGAATAGCAGCAGAGGCTGACATTGTTTTTGATGCAAGGTTTATTCCCAATCCGAATTATGTTACCGGACTTAAAACGAAAACCGGTAAAGATTTGGAAGTCGTAAAATATATTGAAAAACAGAAAGAGTATAAGGGTTTTTTTAATAAAATATCAACATTGTTGCTGTCTTTAATGCCCGGTTATATAAAAGAGGGAAAAAGTCAATTGACTATCGCGATAGGTTGTACTGGAGGCAGACACAGATCCGTGGCAACCGCTGAAAAATTAGCTAAATTTTTTATTAAAAATAAGTATAAAGTAAAATTGTATCATAGGGATATTCTTCGTGCAGGATAAAAAAAACTCAAAATATAAAATAGTTGCAATCGGCGGAGGAACAGGTCTTTCAACATTATTAAGAGGATTAAAAGCTTATGATGTTGATATTACGGCTGTTGTTACGGTTTCCGATGACGGCGGAAGTTCCGGAAAGTTGAGAAAAGAATTAGGTGTTTTACCTCCCGGCGATATAAGAAATTGTCTCGTAGCTTTAGCCGAAGAAGAAAATTTAATAACAAAGTTATTTCAATACAGATTTCCGAGAAAAGGGGGATTGTCCAATCATTCTTTCGGGAATTTGTTTTTAACGGCATTAACGTCAATTTCAGGCGGATTTGATAAGGCAATATTAAATGCAAGTGATGTCTTGGCAATAAAAGGCAGAGTTCTTCCGGTATCTTTGGATAATGTTAAAATGAAAGCAACTCTTGTTGACGGTGAAAAAATTATCGGTGAATCAAAAATATCAAAAAGTAAAAGTGCCATAAAAACAGTTGAGATAGAACCTAAAAATGCAAAAGTTTCTCAGAGTGTTATAGATGCCATATTAAGTGCGGATTGTGTTATTTTAGGTCCGGGTTCGTTGTATACATCGGTTATTGTTAATTTATTGTTTGACGGCGTTATTCCCGCTTTAAAGAAATCAAAGGCTATAAAACTTTATGTTGCAAATATTATGACTCAGGTCGGAGAAACTTCAAATTTTACACTCGGAAATCACATAGATGCAATAATACAACATTCTTATCCTGAGATATTAAATGCGGTTTTTGTTAATAACGGAAAAATTCCCGAACATATTGTAAATCGTTATGCTAAACTTAATTCAACTCCCGTAAAAACAGATAAGTTAAAATATAAAAATATAAAAATAATAAAAAAAGATTTTGTATCAAAAAGTCAGTATGCTCACCATGATTTTATAAAATTATCAAGGGCAATATTTAATTTTTTGAGAGGTGAAATAAAATGATAAATATTTTGATACTTTCTCACTGCGAATTAACCAAAGAGTTAATAAAAACTGCCGAGGTTATCGCGGGAAAACAAGAAAATTTATTTTATATCGATCAAGATATAAAAAATGAAAATCTTGCAAGTTTACAGGAAAAGATAAGTGAAATTCTCAAAAAAGTAAATAACGAAAAAGGTACTCTGATTTTAACGGATATGCTTGGAGGAACCCCTTGTAATGCATCCGTTTTACTTACTAAAAATTTTAATATAGAAGTGTTAACGGGTGTAAATTTACCGATGATATTGTCAGCCGTTTTTGCAAGCAGAACGGTTAACACTGCAAAAGATTTGGCGGATAAGGTATTAGCCGACGGTAAAAAAAGTATTGTAAATGCAAAACAATTATTGTTAGAAAGAATGAAGTAAAAAGGAGTTAAATTGTGTCCATTAAAATTGTAAGAATAGATGACAGACTTATTCACGGACAGATTGTTCAGGGGTGGCTGAAAACCGTGGAAGTAGATAAGATTCTTATTGTTTCCGACGAAGTAGCTAACGATGAAATGCAACAAATTTTGTTGTCTATGGCAGTGCCGAGTTCGGTAAAACTTGTAATTAAAAATATAAAAGATGCAAGTTATGAACTTTCAAATGATGTGTATGAAAAAGATAAACTTATGATTTTGTTTTCGAACCCTCAAGAAGCGGTAAAAATAGTAGATAACGGGATAAAATTTCAATCGATAAATATAGGAGGTATGCATTATTCTCACGGAAAAAAGCAGTTGCTGCCAAATCTTTCCGTTGATAAAAATGATGTTATATCTTTTTTAAAACTTATAGACAGCGGAATAGAACTTGAAACAAGAGCATTGCCTCAAGATGACAGATATAATGCCGTTAACGATATTCAAAAAGAGGCCGAAATTTTAGGAATAAACAGATAAGGAATATTATAAAATGAAAAAAATTAAATTCGTGTTAGGAATACACAATCATCAACCGGTTGGAAATTTTAAGTGGGTGTTTGAAAAGGCTTATGAGGTTGCATACAAACCTTTTTTTGAGGTAATGTTAAAACATAAAAATATAAAATGGAATTTACATTCCAGCGGTATGTTATGGGAATTTATGCTCGAAGAACATCCCGAGTATATAAAAAACATTAAAAATTTAATTTCAAAAGGAACATTGGAAATAATTTCCGGAGGATATTACGAACCTATTCTATCCGTAATTCCGGATTCCGACAGAAAAGGTCAAATAAAACAATTATCCGATTTTATAAAAAACAAATTAGGATATAATTGTAAAGGTGCATGGGTTGCCGAAAGAGTTTGGGAACCTTCATTGGTAAAAACGCTTGCCGATACGGGGATAAAATATACAATTCTCGACGATGTTCACTTTATGGCGGCAGGTCTTAAAGAAAACGATTTAAAAGGTTTTTATACAACCGAAGATCAAGGTAAAGTATTAGCAGTTTTTCCTATAAGCCAAAAATTAAGATATTTGATTCCGTTTCAGGATGTATCCGTTTGTATTAATTATTTCAGACAACTTGCAAACGAAGATAAAGATATTGCAGTTGTTATGGCTGACGACGGAGAAAAATTCGGTATGTGGCCAGGAACAAATAAACACGTTTATGAAAACGGCTGGTTGGATAAATTTTTAACGGCAATAGAAGAAAATTCCGATATCGTTGAAACTGCAACTTTTTCCGAAGTTTTAGAAACAATGAAGCCTTCCGGAAGAATTTATTTGCCGACAAATTCTTATTTTGAAATGTCGGAATGGACTTTGCCTTCTGCGGTTCAAAACAAATTTGATAATTTTGTTAAACAAAATGAACATGATAACGAAGTAAAACCTTTTATAAGAGGCGGATTTTGGAGAAATTTTTTAAATAAATATGATGAAGCAAATAATATGCATAAGAAAATGCTTAGAGTAAGCAACAAAATACAAAATAAATCGGTTCCGTTGAATTCCGAATTACAGAAAGCATTATATGCCGGACAATGTAACTGTGCATATTGGCACGGCGTTTTCGGAGGATTATATTTGCCTCATCTAAGAAATGCCATATATGACTCTTTATTGAAAGCCGAAGATTTATACAATAAAAAGTTTGGAATTAAGAGTTCATGGTCTAAAGATGATTTCGATTGTGACGGAAGTGATGAATTTTTATATGAAAGTTCACAACAGGATATTTATGTCGATGCACAAAACGGCGGCAGTATTTTTGAATTTGATTTGTTGGATAAAAAATATAATTTTTCTAATGTATTAACAAGAAAATATGAAGGTTATCACAAGAAACTGAAAGAAGCAATAGAAAATAATAATGTAACGGATTCTCAAGAACTTACCTCAATTCACAATGATGCCGTTAAGGTAAAAGAAATAGGATTGGAAAAACATTTGGTATATGATTGGTACAGAAAAGCATCTTTACTCGACCATTTCTTTAATAACGATACAAAATACGAACAATTATACGGAGTGAGGTTTAGAGAAGAAGGAGATTTCGTTTTAGGTGAATATAAAGCAAAAATTGTTTCGGGAAGTTTAGAACTTATAAGACAAGGTCATGTTTGGTATGACGGTTCTCATTTATCGGTAGAAGTAAAAAAGGTGATAAAACCTTTAAAGAAAAACGGATATGAAACCGAATATAAAATTAAAAATATTTCCGATAGAGAAATAAAATTTACATTCGGAGTAGAGCAGGTTTTTGCTTTTTCCGAAATGATATCGGATGATATGGGAGAAATTAAGAATAAAAAAGTTTGGGAAAGGAAAGATAAAAACTTAGGTATGAACATAAAATTAACAAGTTCAAAACCATGTGACTATTGGGTTGTACCGATAAACACAGTTTCTACCTCGGAAAACGGTTATGAAAAAACTTATCAGGGGACGACAGTAGTTAATGTGTATAAATTTACTTTAAACAGAAATAATTCTTTTTCTTTCAAAATAAAAACGGAAGTTTTAAATAAAAAATAATTTATGGAACACATCGTACTTTTTTCAATCATAGGTGCAATTTTAAGTGCCGATATAACTATGTTCGGTCAATTTATGATTTCAAGACCGATTTTTTGCGGGCCGTTATTCGGTTATATTTTAGGAGATATTCATACAGGATTATGGATCGGTATGATTGTTGAAATGATGTGGATAAATGCCATTCCCATGGGGGTATCTGTTCCCGTAGATTTGACGATGATGACAAGTTTATCCGTTATTTGGGCATGTTCTTTTTTTCAAGGAAGTCAGGAAGCGGCTATTTTTGCGTTGGCAATAGCTATACCTTTTGCATATTTATATAAAGAAGTTGATTTGGCGGGAAGACTTTTTAATACAAAAATAATGCATTGGGTGGAAAGAGGGCTTGAAAAAGGATACGAAGGAAGAATATCAAAAGGAATATATTTGGGACTATTCTTTTTCTTCATAAGAACATCTTTAATGTACGGATTGCTGATGTTTTTAGGAGGATTGTTATATAAAGAAATGTATTCTTATCTTCCTGGTCAGGTAATAATAGCATTTAAGAAAGCATGGTATTATTTACCTGTTTTCGGATTTGGTGCCGTATTGTACAACTTTAAAAGTATAAAAATACCGTTTATAAAAAGGCAAAATGATTAAAAATTTTATTTTTTTAAGAACATTCTTTTTACAAGCTTTGTGGAATTTCGAGAGACTACAAAATATAGGCTTTTTGTATATCTTATATCCTGTATTTAAAAATTTGTATAAAGATAAAGAAAAAAGAAAACAAGCATTGTTAAGGCATATGGGATTTTTTAATACAAATCCGTATATGGTCAATATAATAGTTGCTATGGTTATTAATACGGAAAAAGATATTGCTTCCGGACAAGAACAAAATATAAAAAAACCGGAAATGATTAAATCCGTTATGGCCGGACCTACAGCTGCAATAGGCGATTATTTCTTTTGGGGAACCTGGAGACCTTTTGTTTCTTTTATATCAATACTGATGATAATTCTTTCCATGAATATGTTCAGTATTAATTTTTTGTGGATAGCGCCGGTGATATTTATTGTGGTATATAATATAGTTCATCTGGCTTTTAGATATTGGTCTTTGTTTGTCAGTTTTAGATTAAATGAAAAAATGATAAAGTTGATTTCAAAATTGGAAATAAAATTTATAGTAGATATTTTCAGAATAATAGGACTTGTAATAATTACGCTTGCAATATTTTTTTATTTTAAAACTTTCGGCTTGATTCCCGTTATTGATGCTGATTTACATAAATTGGTTTATCCCGATGTATTGATATACGGAGCAATATTTTTAATAAGTTTTTTGTTAGGCAAAATAAGGCCTGTCATAATGTTTTACTTTGCACTGATTTTTAGTTTTATATTAGGATATTTGGGGATATAAAAATGAAAGAAAAAAATGTAAAAATCGTTAACAAGTTGGGACTACATGCACGACCCGCATCTTTAATTGTTCAAACAGCAATGGCTTTTTCTTCAAATATATATATAATTAAAGATGAGACAAAAGTTGATGCTAAAAGTATTATGGGAATTTTAATGCTTGCGGCTGCTTGCGGAACGGAACTTATTCTCAGGACTGAAGGACCGGACGAAGAACAAGCTTTGGAAAAAATGGTGGAAATATTTAATAATGGTTTCGGAGAGGAAATATAATGAAACAAAATAACATTATTTTAAACGGTATTGCCGCATCATCGGGTGTTGCGATAGGTAAAGTTTTTGTTTTGGAAGAAGATGAATTTCTTGTAGAAAAGAAAGAAATTTCAGGTATTCAAATAAAACAAGAGCTTAATCGTTTAAAAGATGCTATGGATAAAACCAAAATAGAGCTTGAAGATAATAAGAAAGAACTGAGCAAAGTTGTAGGCGGTAATTATGCAAAGATTGCAGCTGCCCATCTTCTTATCTTAAACGATCCGATGGTGAAAAATGAAGTTATAAAAATGATAAAAGAAGGTGTAAATGCAGAATATGCAATACACAAAGTTGTTGAAAATTTTTCCAAGACATTCGATTTAATAGATAATGATTATTTCAGAGAAAGAAAACATGACCTTTTAGATGTTGCAAAAAAGGTTATGAGAAATCTTTTAGGAAAAACAAAAAAAAGTTTATCTAATTTAGAGGAAGATTCCATAGTTGTTGCAAAAACACTTACACCTGCCGATACTGTTACGATGAAAGAAGTTTTAATAAAGGGATTTGTAACGGAAATAGGAGGAAAAACTTCTCATACCGCACTTGTTGCACAAAGTCTTGAAATTCCTGCGGTTGTCGGTTTAAAAAATATAACTCATCAGGTTAAGCAGGGTATGTCTATTATTGTCGACGGTAATCTCGGATTGGTAATTTTAGATCCGTCGGAAGAAACCATAGAAAATTATAAAAGAGAACACGAAATACAAATTTCGAATAAAAAAGAGCTTGAAAAATTTAAAGATTTACCGGCAATAACTACCGATGGCAGGGAAGTTATATTAGGCGCAAATATAGAAAATCCCGAAGAGGTAAGAGCAGCTTTAAGACACGGAGCAAATGCCGTGGGATTATATAGAAGTGAATTCATGTATTTATCAAGAAAAACAATGCCTACGGAAGAAGAACATTATCAAAATTACAGTAAAGTAGCTAAGATGATGATGCCCTATGAGGTTATAATAAGAACTATAGATTTGGGCGGTGACAAAATTGCAAGATTGGGACTTATGAATGTAGGCAGAGAAGCCAATCCGTTTATGGGCCTTAGAGCAATAAGATTTTGTTTAAAATATCCTGAGATATTTAAGGCACAGTTAAAGGGTATATTAAGAGCATCGGTTCACGGAAATATAAAAATAATGTATCCGATGATATCCAGAATTGCCGAGATAAAAGAAGCAAACAGAATATTGGAACAGGCGAAAGAAGAATTGAGAAAAGAAGGGAAAAAATTTAGAGAAGATATAGAAGTCGGGGTTATGATAGAAGTTCCTTCCGCGGCCATAATTTCCGATGTAATCGCAAAAGAAGTTGATTTCTTGTCAATCGGTACAAATGATTTAATCCAGTATACAATGGCCGTAGACAGAGTAAATGCCGATGTTGCACATTTATATTCTCCTATGCATCCCGCAATTTTAAGATTATTGAAGACAATAATAGATTCTGCTCATGCTGCGGGGAAAAATGTAGGTATGTGCGGAGAAATGGCGGGTGATCCTGCATATACGGTCGTTTTATTGGGATTGGGGCTCGATGAATTTAGTATGTCGGCCGTACAAATTCCCAAAGTTAAAAAATTTATAAGAAACATATCGAAGTTTGAAGCAAAAAAATTAGTAGAACAACTTTTAAGTTGTTCTACCATGCAAGAAATCGATATAACCATGAAAAAATTCAAATATAGACAAAATTTACTTTAATCTTTTTTTGTTATATTGTTTTCATCTTCATAGAATATTATGTTATCTCTTCCGGAATTTTTTGCTTTATAGAGGGCTTTGTCGGCATTACCTATCAAATTATCTATATCCGTATCTTTATTATATTTTGCAATACCTATACTGATTGTTACGGAAAAAGTTTTATTGTCAAAATTAAAATTAATATCCTTTAATGTCTTCCTTATTTTTTCTGCAATTTTTAGAATTTTTTCCTGAGTTATTGATGAAACTATTACTATAAACTCTTCTCCGCCGTATCTTCCTATAATATCACCTCGTCTTACAGAAGAAGATATTGTTTTTGCCGTTGTTTTTAAAACTTCATCACCTATTAAATGTCCGTAAGTATCATTTACTTTCTTAAAGTGATCTATATCCAACATCATTAAATAAAAATTTGTTTTGTATCTTTTGGCTCTTTCTATTTCCGAATATAATTTTCCTAAGAAAAATCTTTTTAAATATAAGCCGGTTAGTCCGTCGATTCTTGCTTTTTCTTTAAGCTCCGAAAAAAGCATTATTCTTTTAGTTCCCAATTTTAAGTGAGGAATAAAAAACTCTCCTTCTTCTACATATATTCTTGCGTATTCCGGTTCTACGACAAGAAATGTACAAGAATTTAGTTGCTTATCTATTATCATAGGCCAGGCAATTACAGGTTTGTTTTCAATATTAAATAAGGATTTTACTATTGCAGGCCCTTTTAAAGATTTTATTTCTTCATTGTTATTTATTAAAGAAAACCATATCTTTTTCTTTTCTTCGTTTAATCTTGATAATATTTTTAAGTTTTTATTATTGTCTTTGGATTCAAAAAGAGTTCTGTTTTTTGTAGTTATAACAACATAACATACTCCGGTTCTTGTTTTCAAAACATTAAGCAGAGCATTTGCTAAATCTTCCGGGACATCCATATTTTTTGTTAAATCTTTTGAAATTATATAAAAGTGTGTGATTCTTTCGAGTTTCTTTTCTAAGGCTTCTCTTTTATCAGAAAGACTTTTTTCTTCATTGATTAATTCTTCTTTATAAAATTTAAGTTCGTTGTTTCTTTTTTTCAGGTTTGGATATTGAATTATTTTTCTGCTTGAAAACAAAAATAATATCGGTATCATACTAATAAAAATTATGGAAATAATTAAAGTATAATATGTGAGTCCGAAGGTAAAAAAAGCAGTTGTTATTGCCGTAATACAAAAAGCTATATAATAAGGAATATTCACTTTTTTTGAAAATAAAGGAAGAGGCAATAGAAAAAGAATCAATATATATTTATAATAATTTGCATCAAGTTTATTATAAATCATAAAGAAACACATTAATAAAACCAGAAGTTTTAAATAAAATATTACTTTTTTCATTTTTTACTCTTCATAAATACAAACTCTGTTTCTTCCGCCTTCTTTTGCTTTATACAAAGCATCATCGGCTTTTTTTATAATTTCATCCGGAGTTTGTTCTTCTTTTAATTCGGCTACACCTATGCTTATAGTCTTTTTTATTTGTATAGGATGATAACTTTCTATAGGCATAAAAAACTTTTCTTCTTCAACCATTTTACGGACTTCTTCTAAAATTTTATAACTTTCGTTAATAGTCGTGTGGTACATTAATACGGCAAATTCTTCTCCTCCGTATCTGGACAAAATATCAACGGATCTGAACCTTCTTCTTAGAATATTAGATAATTGTTTTAAAAAAGTGTCTCCGGCTAAATGTCCGTAAGTGTCGTTGACTTTTTTAAAATAATCAATATCTATCATTGCTACGGTAATCGGTATACTGTTAATTTTTGCTCGCTCTATTTCTTCTTGAAGCCTTTCTATAAAATAAGTTCTTGTATATAAACCCGTGAGTCCGTCGGTTATAGCAAGAGACTCAACTTTTTTAAACATCATCGCATTATTTAAAATAAGTCCTATTAAGCTTGCCAATATTGATAAGAGTCTTAAATCGTAATCGTCGAAATATTCTTTTTTATCCGTACAGTAACCTTTTATTGCTCCCCAATAATTATTTTCTATTTCTATCGGAACAACCATTAAAGATGAAATATTTTTGTAGTCTGTTTCCGTAAACCTTCTGTCTTCTTCCGTATTTGTTATAAGTAACGGGATTTTATTGAACTTAGAATAATTAACAAATATGTCTTTGCTGGAATGTCTTTTTATGTTCCATTTACCTTTAGATATAAATTTTTGTGTAAGAGTTTCCAATAATTTTATAAGCTCTTTTTCGTTCATTGTGTTTTCTATGGAGTTTATCATTTGATCAAAAGATTGAAAGATTTGCATTCTTTGATTTATCGCATTTATTTTATTTTCGTTGTCTGTTATCGAAGATTGTATTAGAGTTAAGTCTCTGTCCAAAACTTCATGCTCAACTTTTAATTTGATTTTCTCGGATATCCATAATTGTCTGTATTTTTCGATTCTGAAAAAAACTAAAATTATCCATAAGATTTCAACTACCAACAAAAATTTATTTATTGTGCCTGTTGTGGCTATTGTAAAAATACCGGCAGATATTGCAAAAGCAAGCAGAACGCCGCCGAACACACTTCCCGAGAAAATATACATTACTATAAATACTAAAAAAATCGTCGGAAAAACCAATATCGGGTATTGAAATAAGAAAAATAACCAAATAATAAAACATATACCCGATAAAACAGGTATAAGTACCGTTTTAAAAATATCTATAAAAAAAACTTTGTTCTTCTTAAAGTTTATCATCATTTTTCTTTTGCTTATAATATTTTAATAAAGCATTTTCTATTTCTTCTTTTAGCTCTTTATCTTTTATGTTAAATATTTTTATCCATTTATCTTTTTCTTTTATTGACGGCCAAGAAATCCAAAGTCCGTATTTTCCGTTAAGTATATTACAATTTATTTCAATGTTATCATTGAATATCACAGACATAAAAGCCAATATGGTTTTTGGATTTTTTACGATATTACACTTGTTTATTTTATATTCGATTTTTTCCTTTGTATTTGTAAAAGTATTGTTTTTATTGTTTATTTTATTAACAATATTATTTTTAAAATTTCTATTTAAGAAATGAAAAAAATAATATTTGTTGCCGTTATTTTCATAATAGGGGGATATTAAAGTGCCGTCTTTTAATATGAAATCGTGCAACTGTAAAGTATTGTTAAATTCTATATTTATTTTGTTATTTTGATTAGTTATTTTAGTTAAATTTAAATCCAAAGCATAGCTTCTAATACAAAATAAAAAAAGTAATAGTACAAACAAAAATCGTTTCATATACATAATAATAAAAAGTCTAATACAAAAAGTTAAAACAAACAACCTTCATTTTTTTTGTATCTTATTCTTTTCGGATATCTCTGCCTTTCAAGATTTATGCCTTCACTGTCTTGAAAAGGGTCTAATAAATTTTTAAGTTTATCCGTTAATCCTAAATTAAATATTACCAATGCATAAGCACCTATGGAGACATTCGGATTTCCTTTTTCTATCTTCCCTATAGTGATTCTGGTAATACCTGTTTTTTGAGCCATGAGAACGGTTGAAATTCTTCTCTTAATTCTTGCCTCTTTTATGTTTTGACCTATTTTTGACAATGCTTCCTGAGATTGTATGGGTAATAGTTTTTTTCTTTTCATAATTGACTCCTACCCTGAATTTATATATGTTTAATGTATAATATAATTATCATTATGTCAATGCTTTTACGGTTTGTTGTTTGTTGTAAAATATATTGAAAAAAATATTTGTTTTTTTTATAATATATTGATTGTTATTATTGTGATTTTTTGAAATTGTAGCAATCACTGCTACAGTTTTTTTATTTTGTATAAAAATTCAGTTGAAATTTGGAGATTAAAAATGGCAATGGAATACGCTTTGATTTTAATAAAACCCGACGGAGTAAAAAAATCTTTGACGGGAAATGTCTTGTCGAAACTTTCACAAACTGGTTTTCATATTATCGGTTCTAAAGTTGTAAAAGTTTCAAGAGAGTTGGCAAGTGAACATTACAGACATTTGAAAGATAAACCTTTCTTTGAAGACGTTTTGGATTTTATTCAAGGTAAAACTTTCGGCGGTGCACCTTACGACAGAGTAATTGCATTTGTTTATAAAGGGGAAAATGCAATATCAAAATTAAGAGAAATTGTCGGTGCAACAAATCCTGAAAATGCTGAACCTACGACGATAAGAGGTTCTTACGGAAGAATAGCTAAAAACGGAACAATGGAAAATGTTGTTCATTGTTCTTCGGATATAAACGATGCAAAAAGAGAAATACAACTTTGGTTTAGTCCCGACGAATTAACGGAAGAAGTTTATCCGACAAAGAAAGAAACAGTAACCGAAGAAAAGCAAGTTTGGGCTTAAAAAGGCAATTAGTAATTAGAAATTAAAATAAAAATACAACAAATCGCGAAGCGATTTTATGGAGAGAAAGAGAAATGAAAACACCTTTACAGAATTGGGTTGACGAACAAATTGCATTAATGCAACCGGACAAAGTATATTGGATGGACGGTTCCGAAGAAGAAGGTAAAAGATTAGCTGAAATAGGTGAAAAGGAACAAATTGACGGACATCCTGTTTTGGAGAAATTAAATCAAGATGAATTTTACGGTGCATATTGGCACAGATCTAATCCTAACGATGTTGCAAGAACGGAACAATTAACATTTATTTGTTTACCGAACAAAGAAGATGCAGGACCGAACAATAATTGGATGGATCCTACGGAAGCAAAAACAAAATTAAATTCTCTTTTTAAAGGTTGTATGAAAGGAAGAACAATGTATGTAATTCCTTTCCTTATGGGTAACCCCAAATCTCCTTATTCAAAATGTTGTGTTGAAGTTACAGATTCAGTTTATGTTGCAATAAGTATGAGAATCATGACAAGAACGGGAAAAGTAGCTATAGATAAAATAGGCAATTCAAACGATTTCTTTAAAGGTATGCACTCTATCGGTGATGTTAATCCCGAAAGAAGATATATTATGCATTTTCCTCAAGAAAATTTAGTTATGAGTTTCGGTTCGGGTTACGGCGGAAATGCATTGCTCGGTAAAAAATGTTGTTCTTTAAGAATCGGTTCTTATTTAGGTTATAAAGAAGGTTGGCTTGCGGAACACATGATTATTATCGGAGTAGAAGATCCCCAAGGTAAAAAAACTTATTTCTTGGGTTCTTTCCCGTCAGCATGCGGGAAAACGAATTTAGCATTATTAAACCCTGTATTGAAAGGTTATAAAGTTTGGACATTGGGTGACGATATTGCATGGATTAATGTCGGACCGGACGGAAGACTTTATGCAATGAACCCTGAAATGGGATTTTTCGGTGTAGCACCGGGAACAGGTAAACACACAAATCCTATAATGGTAGAAACATTGAAGAACAACAAATTCTTCCCCACATTGTATACAAACACTGCAGTTAATGCAGACGACAATACACCTTGGTGGGAGGGATATTCGGAAACTCCTGAAAATTTAATTGATTGGCACGGAAAGAAATACGATAAGAATTCAGGTGAAGTTGCGGCACATAAAAATTCAAGATTTACGGTTTCAACATATAACTGCCCGACACTTGCAAAGGAATTTGATGATCCTCAAGGAGTACCTATTTCAGGTATTATATTCGGAGGCAGAAGAAAATCCACAATTCCTTTGGTATACGAAAGTACAAGTTGGGAAAACGGTGTGTTTGATGCATCAATTATCGGTTCTGAAACAACTGCAGCAGCTGCAGGTAAAGTCGGTGCCGTAAGAAGAGATCCGATGTCTATGTTACCGTTCTGCGGTTATAACATGGGTGACTATTTCGGTCATTGGTTAAGTTTTGCAAAAAGAGCAAAAGTATTACCTAAAATATTTATGGTTAACTGGTTTAGAAAAGACGAAGACGGTAACTATATGTGGCCGGGATTCAGAGATAATTCCAGAGTATTAAAATGGATGATAGACAGAATCGAAGGTAAAGTTGAAGCTCAGGAGAAAGAAATCGGGTTGTTCCCGAAAGTAGAAGATTTGGATTTATCAGGTCTTGATATATCTAAGGAAACTTTGAATAAATTGTTTAAAGTTTCTAAAGAAGAATGGCAAAAAGAAATTCCTTTGATAGAGGAATTTTATGCAAAGTTCGGTGACAGATTGCCGAAAGCTTTGAGAAAACAACTTGATGATTTAAAGAAAAAATTTGCTTAAGAAGTTTTTAAGATTAGGAATGTTGAAATGGGAAAGAAAATATACATATTGAAATATTCAATATCACATTTTATAATTAAGTATTCGTTTGATTCACGCACACGAACACGAACTTGTAAATAAAATAGTAAAGATTGTTGTAGGCAGTATTATTAAAATTTAACTAAATTAGTTTACAAGTGGAGAAAAGAATATGGAAAAAGATTTACAGACGTTAAGACATTCAACATCACATCTCATGGCAGCAGCGGTTTTGGAATTGTTTCCGGGAACAAAAGTTGCTATAGGTCCTTCAATAGAAGACGGTTTTTATTATGATTTCGACAGAAAAGAACCTTTTACCGTTGATGATTTAGCAAAAATAGAAGAGAAAATGCACGAACTTGCAAAAAAAGATGATCCTTTTATTTGTACAACAGTAAACAAAGCGGATGCAATAAAACTCTTTGAAGAAAAAGGTGAAAAATATAAAAAAGAATTGGCAGAAGCTATTGAGGGTGATACCGTAACATTTTATCAGTCCGGACAGTTTACTGACCTTTGCAGAGGACCTCATATAAAATCTACAGGCGAAATAAAATATTTTAAACTTTTGTCCGTAGCAGGTGCTTATTGGAGAGGAGATTCCGACAGAGAACAATTACAAAGAATTTACGGAACGGCATTTTATACAAAAAAAGATTTGGATGAATATTTAAATAAATTGGAAGAAGCTGCAAAAAGAGATCACAGAAAATTAGGTAAAGAACTTGATTTGTTCTCTATAAACGATGCAGTCGGCGGCGGACTTGTTTTGTGGCATCCTAAAGGTGCTATGCTTAGAAATATAATTGAAACCGAATGGAAACAATTCCATTTGGATAACGGATACGATTTATTGTGTACACCTCATATTGCAAGTGAAGAACTTTATGCAATAAGCGGTCACTTACAAACATATTCCGAAAATATGTATGCTCCTATGGAAATTGAAGGCAAACCTTACAGAGTAAAACCTATGAATTGCCCTATGCACTTGATGATATATAAAACAAAACTTCATTCTTACAGAGAACTTCCTATAAGATACGGAGAATTGGGAACAGTTTACAGATTTGAAAAGTCGGGTGTATTGCACGGTCTTATGAGAGTAAGAGGATTTACGCAAGACGATGGACATGTTATCGTTCAACCAGAACTTTTGGAAGAAGAAATTTTGACCGTATTTAAAATGGCAATAGATTGTTTAAAAATGTTCGGATTTAACGAATATAAAATCTATTTGGCAACAAGACCCGAAAAGAAGTATGTAGGTGAAATAGAAAAATGGAACGATGCGGAAAAATCTCTTGAAAATGCATTGAAGAAGACAGGTTACGATTACGAAATAGATGCTGGCGGCGGAGCATTTTATGGTCCTAAGATAGATATTAAGATAAAAGATGCTATCGGAAGATTGTGGCAGTGTTCCACAATACAGTTTGATTTCAATTTACCTGAAAGATTTGATATTTATTACATAGATAAAGAAGGTAAAAAAGCAAGACCTTACATGGTTCACAGAGCATTGATGGGTTCTTTTGAAAGATTTATCGGTGTATTGCTCGAACATTATGCAGGAGCATTGCCTGTATGGTTGTCACCTGTTCAAGCAGCGGTTTTAAATATTGCTCCCGAACAAGAACAATATTGTAAAGATGTTGTTAAAAAATTAAAAGAAGCCGGAATCAGAGTAAACTTCGATGACAGAAACGAAAAAATCGGTCACAAGATAAGAGAAAATGCAATGCAAAAGATTCCTTACTTGTTGGTTGTCGGCGGTAAAGAAGTTGAATCCGGTGCTGTTGCCGTTAGAGCAAGGGGAAATAAAGATTTAGGTTCAATGCCTGTAGAAAAGTTCATTGAACTTGTTAAGAATGATGTTAAGGAGAAAAAATAATGGCATATAAAGGATTAATTGAAAAATACAGGAAATATTTGCCGGTAAGTGACAAAACTCCGGTAATAACATTACATGAAGGAGATACTCCTTTAATTCCTGCAAGAAACCTTGCAAGAGAAATAGGTTTCCCGGGAACAATATATTTTAAATATGAAGGATTAAACCCTACAGGTTCCTTTAAAGACAGAGGAATGACAATGGCTGTATCAAAAGCCGTTGAAGAGGGCAGTAAAGCCGTTATCTGTGCTTCTACAGGTAATACATCTGCATCTGCAGCAGCTTATGCGGCAAGAGCAGGAATAAAATGTGTAGTTTTAATTCCTGAAGGAAAAATTGCTTTAGGTAAACTTTCTCAGGCTGTTATGCACGGTGCATTGGTACTTGAAATAGACGGAAATTTTGATAAAGCTTTGGAACTTGTAAAAGATTTAAGCAAAAATTATCCGTTAACTTTAGTAAACTCAATTAATCCTTACAGAATACAAGGACAAAAAACAGGTGCTTTTGAAATTTGTGAATATTTGGAAAAAGCTCCCGATTATCAGTTTATGCCTGTAGGAAATGCAGGAAATATTACGGCATATTGGAAAGGTTATAAAGAATTTAATCAGTTGTTCCCTGAAAAATATGCATTACCTAAAATTATGGGATTCCAAGCGGAAGGTGCAGCTCCTATAGTTAGAGGTTATCCTATAGAAAAACCTGAAACATTGGCTACGGCAATAAGAATCGGTAATCCTGCGTCATGGAAGACGGCGGAAGAAGCAAGAGATGAATCCAAAGGCGTTATAGATATGGTTAGTGATGACGATATTATAGAAGCATACAAAATGATAGCAAGACACGAGGGTGTTTTTGCGGAACCTGCTTCCGCATCATCGTTTGCAGGTTTATTAAAATATACAAGAAAGGGTTATTTTAAAGACCAAAAAGATGTAACGGCAGTTTGTATATTAACAGGTCACGGATTAAAAGATCCTGATAACGCTGTTAAAAATTCAACAAAACCTACACAAGTTAAAGCAGATATGAAAGAAATTATAAAGACAATAGGTTTATAAAAATCGCAAAGCGATTTTTAGCTTAAAGCTTATAGCTTAGAGTTTATAGTTAAACGGCAATGTGAAGACATTGCCGTTTTTTTGTATAATATCAATGTAAGCAAACTATAGCGGGAGAAAATTATGGCAGAAGAAATAAAAAAGCAAGAGATTAAAATAGAAATAGATGAGCAAACAGCTAACGGAAGTTATTCGAATTTAGCTTTAATAACTCATTCTCAAACTGAATTTATTATCGATTTTATTTTTGTTCAACCGCAAAACGGTAAAGCTAAAGTAAAAAACAGAATAATAACATCTCCGTTGCATGCAAAAAAATTTTTACAGGCATTGCAAGACAACATTGCAAAATATGAAATGAGATTCGGTCAGATAAAAAACAGTGAAACAAGTATTCAGGAACAATCAAAATTTTATAATTAGGTGATTAAATTGAACATAGAATTAATTTGCAGCGGCAGTGAATTGCTTACGGGAAAACTAAATACACATGCAGGTTTTATCGGTTCGAAACTTAACGAGATAGGTTTATCGTTATCGTTAATAACGACCGTTGCCGACAGAAAAAATGAATTTAAGTCTGTTTTACAGGAAGCTGTAAAAAGAAGTTCCGTTATTATAGTTACCGGCGGATTAGGACCTACTTTCGACGATATAACTGTAGAAACAGTATCGGAAATATTAAATATAAAAACTTATAAGGATGAGTCTGTCGCAAAAGCAATAGTTCAATATTTTGAAAAAAGGGGAATAAATTGTCCTGCCGCAAACAATGAAAGACAAGCTCAAATTCTTGAAGGTGCAAAAGTTTTGGAAAACAGATTCGGAACTGCTCCCGGACAAATGTTGCATTTCAATTATTCTTCGGACGAAAATAAAAAAGTAAGAAAAACAATATTTTTACTTCCGGGACCGCCGAGAGAAATGCATCCGATGTTTGAAGAAAATATTTTACCTTTTATGAGAAGTTATCAGGTTAAAATGAAAAAAACATTGATACTTCATATTTGCGGTATGGCGGAATCTTTGGTTGATGAAAAAATTAAACCGACAATAGAATATTTGTCTAACGATGAAGATATTGAGTTTGCGATATTGGCACATAACTTTTTAATAGATGTAAAAGTTTCCGTAAGCGGTGAAAACGAACTTACAATAGACGATACATTGAAAAACATAAATAATGAATTTATAAATGTGTTAGGTGACAATATTTACGGATATAATGAAGAAACATTGGAAGGTGTTGTTCAAAAAATGTTGATAGAAACAAAAAGAACAGTATCCGTTGCCGAATCATGTACGGGCGGTATGGTGTCATCAAAACTCACAAACACACCCGGAAGTTCAATGTGTTTCAAAGAGTCCGTGGTTACTTATTCAAACGAAGCTAAAATGCAGTTGTTAAATGTTAAGCAAGAAACATTGGAACAGTTCGGCGCCGTAAGTGAACAGACGGCAAACGAAATGCTTAACGGAATTATTTCTTTATCCAAGTCGGAATATGCAATAAGTATTACGGGAATTGCAGGGCCCGGCGGGGGAAGCGCTGAAAAACCGGTAGGACTTGTTTATATAGGTGTTTCGTTTAACGGAAATAATGAAGTAAACAAATTTCAGTTTTTGGGAACAAGACAAGACATAAGAGAAAGAGCAACAAATGTTGCACTTGACAGTATAAGAAGATTGATATTAAAAACAAGAAATAAAAAAATCACAAAGTGATTTTTATTATTGTTCTTTTAAAATTTCTCATTTACAAGCAAAAAAGCCATTCGCTTGAAATTTTTAAAGCCGTGCTCCAACTTGATTTTTTCTAATGACATAATGTAACGGAAAAATCTTCAAACATGTTCGCACTAAAAAGCTTTTTGATTTATAGCTTTTTACTTTAAAATTTTCTGCACTCATAGACGGCTTTAATCATGCTTGTAAACGAAAATTTTAAAAAGGCAATTATAGTAATAGTTATAAATTGCCGTAAATCCGGAGGGTTTTGTTATGGGTAGGTATTTAGGAATAGATTACGGAAAAAAAAGAATAGGGTTGGCTTTGTCCGACATTATGGGAATGATGGCACAGCCTTTTGATGTTATAGAATTTAAAGGACTTAAAAATAACATTGAGAATATTTTAAAAATAGCTAAAGAAAAAGAAGTTTCTTGTATAGTTGTCGGAAAACCGGTAAATATGAATGCCACCGAAGGTGAAATGGCGGAACTTGCTACGGAATTTGTTGAAGAGTTAAGAAAAGTTACCGATATAAAAGTTGAAATGATAGACGAAAGATTAACTACCGCACAAGCTGAAAGAGTGTTAGTGGAAGAAGCAAATATTTCCAGAGAAAAAAGAAAAGGTTTAAGAGATAAATTAGCGGCAACATTTATTTTGCAAACATATTTGGATATTCATTTAAATTCTTTATAAAATTATTGTAAAATATGTAAATATTAAGAATATTGATTCGGGAGATATTATGAAAAAATTTTTGGCAATTTTAAGTTTTTTATTTTGTTTTAATTTAGCTTATGCCGGATTATCGGTTGACCCGTCCGTAACCAATGTTTTCGGTGAACCGGGTTCTACTTATGAAGGAAAATATACCGTAAAAAACACTTATGAAAGAAATATAAATATTACTGTTGAAGTTACTAAGGGAAATACTTTTTCGGCAAATAAAGATGCGGACGTTAACAGTTGGTTGGTTTTTGAAAAATATAAATATTTTATTCCTGCAGGAGAAAAAGTAGAAGTTCCTTATACTGTTAAAGTGAATGAAAATTTTAAAGGTTCAATTTCCGCAAGAATAAATTTCTCGGTAGATCAAGAAGAAGGACAAATGATAAGTATATCAATATCTGTTCCGATATATGTTACGGTTCAAGGAACCGAAAATGTGGATTTCGGTATAGATTCTTTAGATTTGTATACGGCAGGAGATTTCATATCTTATAAATTAAAATTGGAAAATAAAGGTAATGTCCATATAAGACATTCCGGAAACGTTGAAATATATACCAAGAAGAAAAAGAAATTATTAAAAACTCTTCCTATACAGGAAACAGTTCCTACATACTGTGAACAGAAAAGAGATTTTAATGAAAGATTGTTACCAAAAACCGATTTGAAAAAAGGCAAATATGTTGCCGTATTTAAAGTAAGAGCATTAGGTAAAGAAGTAACAAAAGAAATTAAGTTTAAAGTTTCAAGACTTGGAGAAATTGTAACACAATAATATAAAGGAGGTAGTAACAATGAAAAAGTCGTTGTTGGTTGTATTGTTGGCAGTAGCAATGGTAATACCTGCATTTGCAGCAAAAGGGGATGTGTCCGTCAATGCAAAATTGGGATTAGGTTTAAACAATTCTGTTTCGTATTATGGAGCTTTTGGTGCTCCGGACGATGTATCTCTGGATTTAAAACTTAATATGCCGGTATCGTTGGGAGCTGAATTTTTTTATGGAGTAATGGATAATTTATCCGTAGGTTTTGGTGTAAGTTATGTTTTTGATGCTGAAGCTAAATCCGAAGATCCTGCCTTCAATTCAAAAATTAAAGCCGGAACAACAAATGTTTATTTGGCTGTAAAACCTGAAGCAAAAATCGAATCTGAAATATTTTCAAGCATATATGCAATTGGTCAAATAGGTTTGACAACGGCAAGAGCAAATGTAAAAAATGATCATTATGGGATAGATGAATCTCCGGCAATAGATAGTGGATTATATTTGGGTTTAGGTTTTGGAACAATTATAAAAGATGTTGTTATTGTAGAAATTATATGCTCTTCCGCTAACGGAAAAATCGAAGGAGACCTTTTTGGAGGTTCTTCAAAGATAGATGTTCAATATACGGCAACAACACTTAATGTAGGTTATAAATTCGCATTGTAATTTTGTCGTTAAAATCTCGACAACAGTGTCATCTCGTACTTGATACGGGATTTATGAAAAAATATAAGGAGAAAAAAATAATGAAAAAAAGTTTAATAGCTTTAATATTAACAGTGGCACTTGTAGTACCTGTATTTGCGCAAAAAGGAGATATGTCTGTTAATGCAAAATTAGGTCTAGGTTTAAGTAATAATATTAAGAATGGTGAGGATGATATTAGTTCTACTTTTAAATTAAATATGCCGGTATCGTTGGGAGCTGAATTTTTTTACGGATTGTTTGATAATTTATCTGTAGGTGCAGGTGTTAACTATACTTTTGATACTGAAACAAAGGCTGATGTTGATGGAAAAATGAAAGCAGGAACCACAAATATATATTTGGCTGTAAAACCTGAAGCAAAAATCGAATCCGAAATATTTTCAAGTATGTATTTAATCGGTCAATTAGGTTTGAGTATGGTAAGATTAGATGAGGCTCCAAAAGATCCTGATACGGGTATATATTTGGGTATAGGTGCCGGAACAGTAATAAAAGATGTTGTTATTGTAGAGTTTGTACTATCATCATCTAACGGAAGTGTTAAATATCATGCACACACAGTTGATCTTCAGTATACGGCAACAACACTTAATGTAGGTTATAAATTCAGTTTATAATTTATAATTTAAAGAACAAAAGCGAGAAAGAACAACAATCTTTCTCGCTTTTTTTGTGTAAACATTTATATTAAGTTTTTGATATAATATAAAAATGGAATTTTTGATAGACGGATACAATGTAATTAAGTTCAGCGAGATGTTTTCTGCAAGGACACTTGAATTGCAGAGAGATAAGCTTATTGACTTTATATTGAAATATAATCCGCAAGGTAACAATAAAGTTACAATTGTTTTTGATTGCAGAAGTTCCAACCCTTATGAAGCCGATGGTTATACGACAACCACAATAAAAGGAATAAAAACAATTTTCAGTGAAGGACAAAAATCCGCTGATGATGTTATTGTGGAATATGTTGAAAAAGCTCAAAAGCCGTATAATATTACGGTAGTTACCAACGATAAAGGTATATTTAGGAGAATCGGCGGTAAAGGTGCAAAAAAAATGGCAGTTGCCGAGTTTATATATAACAGAGCAAAAGAACAAACAAGGCCGAACAATATTATAAGAATGAAACAAAAAGACGATTTTTCAGAAATAAGCAGAGAACTCAGCGATTTATGGTTGAAGGAAGATAAACAACCTAAAAAAGAAAATAAAAATAAAAAGAAAAAGGAAAATGCCGATACGGAATTTGATATAACGGCGGAGTTGAGCGATTTATGGCTAAAATAAAAAAAATAATAACAACAATAATTTTTATAATATTTTTCGCTTTTGTTTTATTAATAATATTTCAAGCAACAAGAGAAGATAAAGTTGTTGAAGTTCTTATACCCAAAGGTTCTTCGCCTCATACAATAGCAAAAATTTTAAAAGATTCCGAAGTGATTTCATCACAAAAATTATTTGTTGCTTTAATAAAATTTTACGGCTATTCCACAAAATTGCAGGCAGGGTTATACGATTTTAATAAGAAAGATCCTTTAAATACAATAATAAGCAAAATAAAAAACGGTGAAAGTAAAAATATAAAAGTAACTATTCCGGAAGGTTTTAACATAAAACAGATAGCAAAAGTTTTAGCGGAAAATAAAATTTGTGACGAAGAAAAATTCATTAATTTGGCTACCGAACAAAATATGGAAGGTTTTTTGTTTCCTAACACATATTTCCTTTTGCCTCAAATGGACGAACAAGAAATAATAAAAGTTATGAACGAAGAATTTAACAGATTTTGGACAATAGACAGAGAAGCAAGATTAAAACAAATAAATAAATCTAAAAAAGATATTATAATTCTTGCTTCAATAGTTGAAAAAGAAGCAATAGCAGACAGTGAAAGACCTATAATAGCGGGAGTATTTCTAAACAGATTATCTAAAGGTATGAGATTGGAATCTTGTTCGACGGTTTTATATGCTATGGGGATAAACAAGGCAAGATTATCTTTCGAAGATTTAAAGTTTGAATCTCCGTATAACACATACAGATATAAAGGATTACCACCCGGACCAATTTGTAATCCCGGAGCGGAAGCGATAGATGCTGTATTGTATCCTCAAGCAACGGACAGTTTATATTTCGTTTCCAAAGGTAACGGTACACACTATTTTTCTTCAACATTCGAACAGCACATTAAAAACAAAATTGTTTCCAAAAAGAACAATAAATAAGCTGTAAGCAAAAAAATGCTCCGCATTTTTTTGTTGACACCAAACAAAGTTTTGTAGTAAAATTTTCTTATTATGAAAAAGATATATTTTATATTATTAAGTTTGTTTTTTGTTTTTGCTTGTTCGTCAGATAAAACTGTCGTTAACAAATCGGATCAAGTAAAAGATGATTATGATGTTGCCAAAGAAATAAAAAGAATGGAGAATAAACAAATGAAAGCAATTATTGAAACATCTATGGGAACAATCGAAGTTGAATTGTTTGCGGATAAAGCACCTGTAACGGTAGCAAATTTCGTAGGTCTTGCGGAAGGTAAAAAAGAATTTACGGATCCGAAAACAGGTAAAAAAACAAAAAGAAAATTTTATGACGGTTTAACTTTTCACAGAGTTATTCCCGAATTTATGATACAGGGCGGATGTCCTTTGGGAACAGGAACAGGCGGTCCCGGGTATACTTTTGAAGATGAAACGAACAACGGTTTAAAATTTAATCAACCCGGACTTCTTGCCATGGCAAATGCCGGTCCTAATACAAACGGTTCACAGTTTTTTATTACCGAAGTTACAACACCTTGGTTAAACGGTCATCACACTATATTCGGTCAAGTTATGAGCAACGAAGATTTGGAAATAGTTAAAAAAATCGCAAGAGTCGATTGCGGATTTTCCAACGATCCTATTGAACCGGTATATATAAATAAAATAACAATAAAAGAAAAATAATTATGAAAAAAATTGTATTTGTGGTTGCACCGGAAGTTTTTAGAGACGAAGAATATATTGAACCTAAAACAATATTGGAAGATGCCGGTATTGAAGTTACTACGGCAAGCACTGTTATCGGCGAAATATACGGAAAAATAAAAATAAAGGCTCAAAGTCAAATGCTTGCAAAAGATATAAAAGTTGACGAATTCGACGGAATATTTTTTGTAGGCGGCGGCGGAGCAGCCGTTTATTTTGAAGATGAAACAGTTCACGATATAGCAAGACAATTTTATGCAAAAGGTAAAGTCGTAAGTGCTATATGTATAGCTCCCGTAATACTTGCAAATGCAGGATTGTTACAAAATAAAAAAGCAACGGTATTTCCGGACGGAGCAGATGCTTTGTTACAAAACGGAGCGATTTATACCGGTAATTCCGTTGAGGTTGACGGAAAAATCGTTACCGGTAACGGCCCTCAGGCAGCAACGGAATTTGCCGAAACATTATTAAAAGTAATATAACCCTTATGAAAAGAAATATAATAATTTTATCCGTATTATCATTTTTGTTTTCTGCAGTATTGATGTATTTGTTTGCAGAAATTCTCTATAAAGAAAGAATTTCCGTACAAATAAAATCGGCTCAAGAAAGTATAGTTTCGGGGATAGAACTTATAGCTCCGGAAATAAAAGCTTCCTTAACAAAAGTTGATGACATATCTTTACTTTATTCAATAGAAAAATTATCAAAAATAAAATCGGTTCAGGAAAGTTTTATTATAGATTCAGATTTGAATATTTTAATTCACGATAATTCCGAAAAGTGGAATAAAAAATATGATCAGGATTTTTATAGAGAACTTGTAAAAATAAAAGAGGTTGCCGTAAGAAATATTGATTCTTATACCATGGTTTATTCGTTACCTTTAAACGAAACATCTTCGCTTTGCGTAAAATTTTCATTACAGTCAATTTATGACAGTTTGAAATTATGGAAAATAAAACTTTATGTGTATGGATTTATTGTTTCACTGTTGTTTGCTTTTGCGGTTTATTATTTGTCGAAATTTTTATTTTTGCGCCCTTTCAATAAGGCAAAAAAGTATTTGTCGGTAAATAATACAACGAAAAAAACAATTTATTATGACATTGTTAAAATGGCATTGTCTTATAGCGGAAATGCAGATGAAAACGACGAAAACAGTCTTTTAAAATTGAAAAATTTTATGAATGTTTTATGTAAATCTTATTTAAGTTACAGTGATGAAATTTTCGTTGTTTTAGACAGTAATGCAAGACTTATTTATTGCTCGGATGATAACAATGTTGTATTGGATGAAAAAACAGTAGGGGAACATATAGTAAAACTTACAAGAAATTCCGAAATATTGAAATCAGTTTCAACTTTGTTGGAAAATCCTTCGGATGTTATCAATATTGATATATCCGCATATAAAATAAATCTCACTCCCGTAAAAGATGAACAAGACGATTTTGTCGGAATAATTATTTCCGGTAACACAAGAAAGGATACATTCTAATGTTGGATATAATCCTGATATTTAAAACAATTTTTTTGGGAATAGTAGAAGGTCTTACGGAATTTTTGCCGATATCTTCCACGGGACACTTGATTGTTTGTGCCGATATAATAAAATTTAATACCGAAATTACAACACTGTTTGAAATAGTAATTCAGCTTGGCGCAATACTTGCCGTTGTTTGGCTATACAGAACAAAAATTTTAAATTTAATAACAACTGCATTCAAAGATAAAAAGTCTTTTGATTTTATAATAAATCTTTTTATAGCTTTTGTTCCTGCATCTGTTGTAGGTTTTTTCTTTCACGGAATAATAAAACATTATTTGTTCAATCCCATAACAGTATCTTTTGCACTTATTTTGGGCGGATATGCAATAATTTATATAGAAAATAAAAAGTTGCAGGTTAAAACTCAAGAAGCATATGATATAACGAAAAAGTCGGCACTTATAGTGGGACTTGCACAGATATTATCTCTTATACCCGGAGTATCAAGAGCGGGAGCAACCATAATGGGGGGGGTTTGTTCCGGACTTTCCAGAAAAGCCGCTGCGGAATTTTCTTTCTTCTTAGCTATACCTATAATGTTTGCTGCAACATTGTATGACTTATATAAAAGTTCGTCGATACTTAATTTTGATTCTTGCATAATAATAGCCGTTGGATTTGTTTCCGCGTTTATATCCGCGATAATTGTTATAAAATGGTTTATAAAATATATTTCCGTAAATAACTTTAAACTGTTCGGTTGGTACAGAATTTTGTTCGGAGCACTTCTTTTAGGCTTTTATTATTTTAAAGGTTAACGATGAAAAAAATATTTGAATATCCGATGAACTTTATAAGAAAATGTTATGATTGGACAATAAATTGGTCTAAAACCAAATATGCAAGTTGGGCACTTTTTTTTATAGCATTTGCCGAAAGTTCTTTTTTCCCCGTTCCGCCTGATGTTTTGCTTATTCCTATGGTTATTGCCGAAAGAAAAAAATGGTTTCAAATAGCTCTTATTTGTTCCGTAGGTTCCGTTTTAGGCGCTTTATTGGGATATTTTATCGGATATCAGTTTTATGAACTTATAGGTCAAAAAATTGTAGATTTGTATAATTTACAGGGTGCTGTGGATGTTGTAAGCGCAAAATACCATGAGCATGCCTTTCTTGCTATTTTTACTGCCGCATTTACACCCATACCGTTCAAAGTTTTTACAATAGTTGCAGGTCTTGTTAAAATTTCTTTAATATCTTTAATTGTTGCATCGTCAATAGGAAGATCTGCAAGATTTTTTATAGTTGCAATACTTATAAGAGTTTTCGGCGAAAAAATTCAATACTTTATAGAAAAATATTTTAACCTTCTTACAATTATTTTTACAATCCTTCTTATCGGGGGATTTTGTTGTGTTAAAATGTTTGCAAAATAATTGGCTTTTTGGCTTTTAATTTAGTATTCTATAAAAACATTTAAAACAACTTTTAAAATATTAGTTTTCGGGAGAAAGAAATGAATACACCAAACAATTTGTGTTATGCAAAAACTCATGAATGGGCAAGAAAAGAAGGTAACAAAGTTTATGTCGGAATTACCGACCATGCACAGCATGAAATTACGGATATAGTTCATGTTGAATTACCGGAAGTAGGTAAAAAATTCGATAAAGAACAACCGTGTGCTGTTGTTGAATCGGTAAAATCGGCATTTGATATTTATTGTCCTGTATCGGGAACAATAGTTGAAGTTAACGAAGAATTACTTTCCGCACCTGAACTTATAAATCAGGATCCTTACGGAAAAGGATATTTTTTCGTATTGGAAATATCAAATGAAGAAGATTTAAAAAGTTTAATGAATGCGGAACAATATACAAAATCAATTGAAGGTTAAAATAAATGAATTATATACCAGTAAGTGATAAAGACAGAAAAGAGATGTTTGAAAGTATCGGTGTAAAAGATACACAAGAGCTTTTGTCTCTGCAGATACCCGAAACATTGAGAGTAAAAAAATTAAATTTAGATAAAGGTATGTCCGAACAGGAATTGATATCTTTATTTAAACGGTATGCGCAAAAAAATAAAGCAAATCTCGCTTGTTTTAGAGGTGCTGGAATTTACGATCACTTTGTTCCGTCTATAGTTGACGAAATTATAGGAAGATCGGAGTTTTGGACGGCCTATACTCCTTATCAGGCGGAGGCAAGTCAGGGAACATTACAGGCAATATTCGAATATCAGAGTGTTATGTGCGAACTTACGGGAATGGAATGTTCCAATGCTTCAATGTACGACGGAGCAACGGCAGTTGCCGAAGCAATACTGCTTGCAATCAGAGCATCAAGAAAAAATAAAGTTGTTATATCAAGCGCTTTAAATCCCGAATATATTTCGGTTGTTGAAACATATACCAAAAATTTGAACATTGAAATTATAAAAATCGATGTTGATTCCAAGACAGGGGCTTTAAACAAAGATGTTTTAAATAATGTTTTAGATGAAAAAGTAGCTGCTGTGGTTGTTCAATCTCCGAACTTTTTCGGAACAGTTGAAGATATGCAGGAGTTATCAAAAGCATCAAAAGATAAAAAAGCTTTGTTTGTTGCGGTTGTTAATCCCGTATCTTTAGGTTTATTAAAAACTCCCGGTGAGTACGGTGCCGATATTGCCGTAGGAGAGGGACAAGTTTTCGGTAACCAAATGTATCTCGGAGGTTCAACATTCGGTTTTATGGTTGTAACAAAGGCATTGGAATGGAAAATGCCCGGAAGAATTGTAGGTCAAACCGTAGATAAAGACGGTAAAAGAGGTTTTGTTCTTACATTGCAATCCAGAGAACAACATATAAGAAGAGAAAAAGCAACATCAAATATTTGTACCAATGCCGCACTTAATTCTTTTGCTGCATGTGTTTATGCCGCTTATCTCGGCAGCCAGGGAATAAAAGAGTTGGCGGAAACAAATATTTCCAAGGCAAGATATGCTTTTGAAAAAATAAAGAATATAAAAGGTTTTGTTCCGCTGTTTGAAAATTCCGTATTCTTTAACGAATTTGTTTTCAAAACGGATAAAAATATAGACAAAATAAACGAAGAGTTAATGAAAGAAAATATTTTAGGTCCGTTGGATTTAGGCAAAACAGATGCAAAATATAAAAACTGCATAATGTTTGCAGTTACGGAAAAAAGAACAAAACAGGAAATAGATAAATTAGCTGAAATTTTAACCAGAGTGTAAAACTATGATAAACAATAATAAAACATTAAACGAAATACAATCAAACAGAAGTACCGTAATAGTTGAGAGTGATGTTGAATTAAATGCAAATATTGACGATAAATATAAAAGAACAACAGTTCCTGATATCCCGAATCTTTCGGAATCAACTTTATTGAGACATTACACAAATTTATCGAGAAAAAATTATGCTTTAAGTACAACAATGTATCCGTTGGGTTCGTGTACAATGAAACATAATCCGTTAGTAAATGAAAAAATCGCAAAATTCGACGGGTTTTCTACAATACATCCTTATCAGGATGAAGAAAGTATGCAGGGCAGTTTGGAAATAATGTACGAATTACAAAAAGATTTGTGCGAAATTTCAGGTATGGATTATTTTACTTTACAACCTGCAGCGGGTGCTCACGGAGAATATACCGGGCTTTTAATAATTGCTCAATATTTTAAAAATAAGAATGAAAAGAGAACCAAAATAATAGTTCCGGATTCCGCACACGGAACAAACCCGGCATCGGCGGCTTTGTCGGGATTTGAAATTATTTCTTTAAAATCCGACGAAAACGGTATTGTTTCTCCGGAAAAATTAAAAGAAGTTTTAAACAGTGATGTTGCCGCTATGATGATGACAAACCCGAATACTTTAGGTGTGTTTGAAAAGAATATTGAAGAAATATCAAAATTAATTCATGATAACGGTTCTTTGCTTTATTACGACGGTGCAAACCTTAATGCCGTTATGGGAATTGTTCGTCCGGCGGATATCGGTTTTGATGTTATGCATATTAATTTGCATAAAACGTTTTCTACTCCGCATGGCGGAGGAGGACCGGGATCAGGACCTGTAGGTGTAAAAGCATTTTTGAAAGAATGCTTACCTTCTCCTGTTGTTGTAAAAGAAAATGAAAAATTTAAACTTTATTTTAACAATAAAGATAAATCTATAGGAACAATGAAAGCTTTTTACGGGAATTTTCCCGTTATATTAAAAGCTTGTGCTTATATAAAATCGCTTGGTGGGGAAGGTTTAACAGAGGCTTCCAAACAAGCTGTTATAAATGCAAACTATATATTGTCAAAATTAAAACACAAAGTTAAAATTCCTGCAGGAAATTCTTGCATGCATGAATTTGCAATGTCGTTAAAAGGTGTTTTGGGTAATGATATAAAAACATTGGATGTTGCAAAAAGACTTTTGGATAACGGTTATTATGCACCGACAATTTATTTCCCGTTAATAGTTGAAGAGGCAATGATGATAGAACCGACGGAAACCGAATCTAAGCAAACGTTAGATGAATTTACGGATACATTGTTGAATATAATAGAAGAATCCAATACTAATCCGGAAGTTGTTCATAATGCTCCGGTAAATACTTCCGTTAAAAGATTGAATGAAGTTGAGGCGGCAAGAAAACCTAAACTGCATTGGTAATTTATTTTCTTAAAGTTAAAGTATTAACTTTGGTAACTCTATGTAAAAGAGAACCTTTTGATGTTCCTTTTCCGATATTTAGATTTGATACTACAACTTTGTTTATAAAGCTTACAACTCTTTCTTTTTTGTTTATAAAGTGTTCGTTACCCCATATTGCATGAATTATGTATGGGGTATCGTTTTCATTCCCGATATAAAGCATTATATGTCCCGGTAAATATAATATAGATATTGCAGGTGTCGTTTTTGATATAATTTCTTTGCTCTTTTCCGAATCGGAAGTTTTTCTTTTTAAAGTTGTTTGTTTGTTTCCAGATTTTATTTGTGCTAAAGAATTTCTCGGAAGAATTAAACCGAAACTTCCGAAAACTTGTCGTATAAAAGTTGAACAATCGGGATCACCGTTATATCCTCCCCAAGAATAGGGGGAATTAAGATGTTTAAATGCTTGTTGCAGAACATTTCTTTGCGTATATTTTAAATAACCTACATTTATATCTTCACCGTTAAGATATACTTTTTCAAAAATTAAATTATCTTTATTTGTTTTTTTCGGTATTTTTACGCAAATAATATTGTTGTCAAATTTTTTTAATATCGGTAATTTTGTCGACATACGAATAAAATCATAGTATTTTGTCAGTTCTTTGTTTAAATAAATATCTGTGCCGGTATTTGTTACAACTATAAAATTTTTTTCGTTTATCCAATCCGAGAAAGTTTGTTTTGAAGTGAAAGCGATATCTTTTGTTTTTACCCAACCTTCCGCACTGTAAGATACAACAAAAGTCCATTTGTTATCTTTGGTTGATAATAATGCAATCAAAGGTGTGCCGATATCAATACTTGAAACTTGTAGCCTGTCAATATCGTAAGTTATTTTGTCGTATAGAAAATTTGTATCCGACGGCATTAATCTTATATCCGTATAAGAAGTTGCAAGTGCATATTTTGTTTTGATTTTTTTTGAATTCGGAAATTTTATATTGTTATGAATATCGTTTACATAATTTTTATTTATGGTATTAAACGAACCGTCAATATATTTTCTGTAATAGAATAATTTAAAAATTTGTTTTTGTTGTCTTTTCAATGATGCGGTGCTTACATATTCGGGAAAAGTCTCAATGTTATTCAAATAAATTAAATCTTTAAATAATTCTTTGTTTTTTGCTTTTATTTGATTCTGTGTTAATATTTCTTTGTCCGGATTTTTTATTTTTGATATCCAATATCCGGCAGATTTCATTTTTCTGGAAACATCTTTTATTATTATCGGACCGTTGGGAATAAAATTGCTGTTTGAAAAGATATCGTTTTCGTCAACCGGTATATCATCCGAATAAGCTTCGTCAAAATCTTCGCCGTCAACAAAAAAAACATAATCTCTATCCGTAAAAGATTGTTCCTCCTGTGCGTATATTGACGAAATAAGTAATATTGGTAATAGAAAAACAAGTGCTTTTATGAATTTCATACACGATTATTTTACAAAATTTAAAGTAAAATTTTAATTTTCTTTATGAGAATAAAATAACAAGAAACAAATTTATTTTATTATAGAATCATTAATGTCTTCATATTTTTTATTCTCTGAGTCTGAAATTGTTTGTGTCTGTTGATTTTGCATAGATTGTCGGATTTGTTGAGTTGTCTTGGTTTCTTGTATATTGTTTTTTACTCTATTTGCTTTTGCAACGACAAACAGCATTAGTAACGGTATCGTAACAAATAAGGCACCGAAGAAAAGGAAAAAAGTTTGGCAAATTGTATGATTGAAATCAGTTCCGTTTTTTATTGCATTGTTTATTTGTGTTTGCAACGACAGTTTGGAATTATATCCGGAAGAATAGTATGTTGTAACAGGATAAAGATATCCGTTATATCCCTCCAATTCCACTCTGTAAGATGCTTGTCCCTTAGAACTTCTTGAAGATGTTATTACAGCTTGTTTTAAGTTCGGTATTATCAAATCAATGTTTTTAAAAGGGGGGATCATTGATTTTCTGTGTATCTGTGCTTCCGTGACCGATTGTAACTTTTTTATTTCTATTTTTACGGGAAAACTTCCGACTATACAGAAATAAAGTCCTATCAATATGAATAAAAGCAAAAATGTTTTCGGCGGTTGTTTTTTTATTTGTTTAGCCATATATTAATTATACAATTTTTAAACTCAAATATAAATAATTGAAAAAAACTGTTTAAATGAATAAAATATATTTCGTAAAATGAACAGAACAAGTATACAATTATTTTTTATTTGTCTCTTGATGGCGGTGATAGGTTATTTCGGACTTATATATGAGAAAGCTCCGCAATGGAGAGGTATTCTCGTAAAAAAAGAACCGATACAACGAATGATAAAAAAGCCTAAGCCTTTTAAATACAAAAAATTTTTTATCACACCGTTAGCCGATTATTCTATAACAGGCGTGGTTATAAGTACGGAAAGATATTTTTTTGATCCAACATCTTCGATATCGCCTATAGATGTTGCTTTGGCATGGAAAAAGATGTCTATGCCGGAAGTTATAACCGAATTCAAGTTTAAACACAGAAGAAGATGTTTGTTGTATTCCCCGAAAAAAGGATATTGGCCCATAATGGAACACGATATAAGAAATTCGATATCAAATAATCATTGTATTCCTGCAAACAAAGATATTAAAAAGAAATTGTTTAAAATAAAACAATATGATTTGGTAACAATTAAAGGTCAACTTGTAAAAGCCGAAAAGCCCGGTATGATGCCTTGGACATCCTCTCTTTCCAGAAACGACACATCATCTTGGGGCGAAATGGTGGGTTGTGAAATTATTTATGTAACGGATGTTGAAATTTTGGAAAAACAATAAAGTTTTAAGGAGATAGTATATGGATTTTTTAGAGTTGGTAAATAAAAGATATTCCGAAAGATTTTTTGATAGTATACCCGTAGAACAAGAAAAACTCGATAAAATACTTGAATCCGGGAGACTTGTCCCTACGGCATGTAATTATCAGCCTCAAAAGTTTTATGTGTTAAAAAGCAAAAAAGCTTTGGAGCTTGCGGCAAAAGTTACACCGTTTACATACAATGCTCCGTTGATAATTTTAATTTGTTACGACAACAATGAGGTTTGGAAAAATAAAAGAGAGGAAGGTTACAATTCCGGAGAACAAGATACAGCTATTGCCGCAACAACAATGATGTATGAAGCTGAATATTTAGGAATACATTCTTTATGGATAAGGGGCTTTAATTCAAAAGTTGCTTCGGAAACATTTAACCTTTCCGAAAATATTGTTCCCGGTATGATGTTGGCTTTAGGATATCCGTCGGAAAAATCGAAGCCGAGTGACTGGCACTATAAAAGAAAAGAGATGAAAGATATGGTAATTGAACTGTAAAAAGGAGAAGAAATGAAAACTTTTAGAAAAGAACTTTTTTTTAACACAAAAAACAGAATAGATTTTATTAATATCACCGATGATGTTCAACAAGCAATAGTTGAGAGCGGGATAAAGGAAGGATTATGTTTGGTAAATGCAATGCATATTACCGCAAGTGTTTTTATAAACGATAATGAGTATGGTTTGCACAATGATTTTAAAAAGTGGCTTGAAAAACTTGCTCCGCACGAACCGATAAATTTTTACAGACATAATGACACCGGTGAAGATAATGCGGACTCTCATTTAAAAAGACAAGTTATGGGCAGAGAAACGGTTGTCGCAATTACAAACGGAGAACTTGATTTCGGTCCGTGGGAACAAATTTTTTACGGAGAATTTGACGGACAAAGAAGGAAAAGAGTGCTTATAAAAATTATCGGTGAATAGATTTTTAATTGATAAAGACATAGCATAATTGGTATAATATAAGAATGAATAAATTTAAGAAAATAAACATTACGAAAAAAATAAGTTTGGCAAATAATTTGCCGTTAAGTATTATTGCGGGACCATGTGTTATCGAAAACAGAAAACAGGTTTTTGATTTGGCTAAAAAATTAAAAGATATTTGTTTGAAAGAAAAAATAAATTTTGTGTTTAAGGCATCTTACGATAAGGCAAACAGATCTTCTCTTGATTCTTTTAGAGGGCCCGGAATAGATGACGGATTAAAAATTTTGGCTGAAATAAAAAAAGAATTTAATGTTCCCGTTCTTACCGATGTTCATTGCACACATGATGTAGAAAAGGTGGCTCAGGTTGTAGATATAATACAAATACCGGCTTTTTTATGCAGACAAACAGATTTGGTTGTCGAATGTGCAAAAACAGGTTTGCCGGTAAATGTAAAGAAAGGTCAGTTCCTTGCACCGGAAGATATGTTTCAGGTAATAAATAAAATTGCAAAGTTTAACAATAAAATTTCCATTACGGAAAGAGGAGCAAGTTTCGGCTACAGAAACCTTGTAGTTGATTACAGATCTATAGAAATAATGAAACAATTCGGCTATCCTATAATTTTTGATGCTACGCACAGTGTTCAAAAACCGGGAGGACTCGGAACTTCAAGCGGAGGAGACAGGCAGTTTGTGTTGCCTCTTGCAAAAGCCGCTTGTGCCGTAGGAGTTTCTGCTTTATTTATGGAAACTCATCAAAATCCGGATAAAGCTCTTTCCGACGGAGCAAATTCCGTAGATTTAAAAATGTTTAAGTCAATTTTAAATCAAACAAAAAAAATAGATACTTTGGTAAAGGATTTTTAATATGGCAGATAAAGATATTAAGACACAAGAAACTTGGATGCCGACATTTACATGGCTATGTAAATCTTTTCTTGTAATAACGGTTTTTCTTGTAATAACTTTTTTTTCTTTGAACTTTTTGTTAAAACCTTATATGAGAGATATCCCGTCGGAAATTACTCCATGGCTGGAAAAAAATCCTCAACAGACGGAAATTGCCGTTGAAGATAATAACTTAAATAAATAATAACGGAAGAAATAATGAAAAAATATGCAAAACAGTTATTAAATGCAGCTTCAAAAATAAAATTGCTTGCTACCGATATTGACGGCGTTATGACTGCCGGAGAAATTATTTTACTTGAAAACGGTGAAGAAATAAAAATTTGGAATGTTAAAGACAGATTAGGAATGCATTTGTTGAAAGAATATTTACCCGATGTTAAAGTTGCTTGGATTACAGGAAGAAAATCAAAACAAATTGAGATAAGAGCTAAAGAACAAAAAGTGGATTTTTTAGTTCAAGAATGTAAAGATAAGTTAAAATCTCTTAATACGATTGCAAATAAAATGTCTATAGGAATATCCGAAATTGCGTATATAGGGGATGATATTATAGATTTGTGCGTGTTAAGAAAAGCAGGATTATCTGTTTGCCCGAGAGATGCAGTCATGGAAGCAAAAAAAATTTCAAAATATATTTCTCAATATGATGGCGGTAAAGGTGTATTCAGAGAAGTTTGTGAAATTTTGTTGAAAGCAAATAAAAAATGGGATGATATAATAAGTAAATAGTCATGAAAAAATATATAAGAAAATGTTATTTTTATGCAGCTTGGTTGTTTTCTAAAATAGTTTTGGTTTTGCCTTATAGATTTACCGTAGGTTTCTTGTCGAACTTTTTGGGCGGTCTTGCATATTATGTTGTAGGTGATGCACGAAAAAAAGCAAGAAAACATTTGACAATGTGTTTTCCCGAAAAATCTCAAGAAGAAATAACAAAGATAATTAAAACGATTTTTAAATATGAGGCAAAAAATTTTTTCGAATTGTTAAATTTTCCTAAAATGAGTGACAGCTTTTTTGATTCGGTTGCGATAATGGAACAGGAACAAAAAGATATTTTCAACAGACTTCTTGAAAGAAAAAAAGGAATTTTGGCTTTAAGCGGTCACATCGGAAATTGGGAAATGCTTGCCGCAGGTGTGGCAAAACATTATCCTTTAAATGTTATCGCAAGAAAAATTTATATTGAAGAATTAAATGATATGCTTGTAAAATACAGAAACATAAAGAATGTCAAAGTTATTTTAAGATCCGAACTTTCTTCTGCAAGAAAGATGCTTAAAGCTTTAAGAAACAATGAAATAATTGCAATGTTGATAGATCAAGACACTTCCGTTCAAAGTGTTTTTGTGGATTTTTTCGGAAGACCTGCATCAACACCGTTAGGTCTTGCTTCGATAGCATTAAAAGTTGGGACACCGGTAGTTTTAGCCGTAGATAAAAGATTATCTGACGGAAAACATAAATTTGTAATAAGCGATGAAATCGTTCCTCCGGAACCTACCGGAGATTTTGATACGGATGTAAAAAATTTTACGGCAAAACTTACAAAATGTCTTGAAGATTTTATAAGAGAAAATCCTGAACAGTGGGTATGGTTTCATGAAAGATGGAAAACAAAACAAAAGTAAAATTTTGTTTCTATCATTAAGCTTGATATTTTCACTAATGCTTTGTTCTTGTGTCGAGGAAGAAAATACGATAGAGGAGACTCCTCCCACTACGGAACAAACGATCGAAAAATTCGTTATTACGGAAACCAAGGACGGGCAAATAAAAACAATTCTTGAAGCCGAATCTGCAATAATAGATGAAGATAATAAAACAGCAAAATTGAAGTTGCCTAAAGTTAAATTTTATGATGACGGAAAATACAAATCCATACTTATTGCCGAATCAGGTGAAATAAACATGGAAAACAACAGTGTAAAAGCTTTTGGTAAATGTACCGTTGAAACCGTAGATAATGAATATCTTCAAACCAGAGATGTTTCTTACGATGCAAAAAAACAATTAATATATTCCGATAGTGATATAAAAATTACAAAAGATAAAGATGTTATGTATGGTAAAGGTTTTGAATCAGACATCAATTTGAAAAATATTGTTATAAAAAAACAAAGGATTATAATTGATTAAAAATATATTGTTTATCACGGCGTTGTTGTTTTCTTTTTCGTTTGTTTTTGCTTCGGAACAAAAACAGAAAACGGAAATTGTCGGCGATAAAATGATAATAAAGGACAAAGGTAAAATTGCCTATTTTAAAGGACATGCAAATGTTAAAAGAGGCAATTATAATATAACATCCAACGAAATGATATATTATAGAATGACTGACGATGTAGATGCGAAAGGAGATGTGAAATTTTCGGCGGTAAACGAAGACGGAAGCATTATAAAAGCAAAAGCCGGAAATGCAAAATATAATACCAAATTGTTAAACGGGATGATGTGGGGCGGTAATCCGGTTGTGGAATATGAACTCAAAAATTCTACGGATACGATTTATCTTTATATGGATAAACTTTATTTAAATGATAATTTCGAATCCGTAAAAGCCGTAGACAATGTTAAGATAATTTCTTCTTCAGGAACAATAACGGCAGATAATGCATTATTGAAAAAAGAAGATAATTCTTTATATATGAAAAAAGATACAAATAAACCTCAGGTAAATGTTTGGCAAGAAGATAAAAAAGCAGAATTTAAAGCCGATGAAATATCTTTACTGTATGATGAAAAAACTGTTAAAATGAGTAACAATGTTGAGGGGAAAATTATTTTTGAAAGTTTGGATAATTTAGAGGTAAAACAATGATACTTTCAGCACAATCTTTATATAAAAAATATAAACACAGAATGGTTGTAAATTCCATAAGTATAAAAGTCGAACAAGGGGAAATCGTAGGGCTTTTGGGACCAAACGGTGCCGGTAAAACAACAACTTTTTATATGACGGTAGGACTTATAGAACCTTACGACGGTAATGTTTATTTGGATAAAAAAGATATTACGAAAGCTCCTATGTATGAAAGAGCAAGAGCCGGTATAGGGTATTTACCGCAGGAGTCTTCAATATTCAGAGGATTAACCGTAGAAGAAAATTTAATGGCAATAGCACAAATGTTACCGATATCAAAAAAACAAAGAAAAGAAAAAGTTGATTCTTTGTTAGAAGATTTTGGTTTAACAAGACTTAGAAAACAATTAAGTACGACTCTTTCCGGAGGAGAAAAAAGAAGATGCGAAATTGCAAGAGCTCTTGTTAACGAACCTAAATTTTTGTTATTGGATGAACCTTTTGTTGGAATTGATCCGATAACTGTTGCCGATATTCAAAAAATTATCTATAAACTCAAAGACAGAGGTTTAGGCATACTGATAACCGACCATAATGTTAGAGAAACACTTGAAATTATCGATAGAGCTTATATTGTTTGCCAAGGGCAAATTCTTATTGAAGGAAGTGCCGACGATTTGATAAATAGCGAGGAAGCAAGAAAAGTTTATCTCGGCGATAATTTTAAAATGTAGTTTTTGTTGAACATCGCAAAATGAATAAAAATCAAACAATAATTATTTCCGGACCTACGGCTGTCGGTAAAACGGCAGTTGCGGTTGAATTGTGCAAAAAGCTGAACGGTTCCATTCTTTCCGCAGATTCAAGGCAGGTATACAAATATCTTGATATAGGAACAAACAAAGAGGGTGTTTTAAAAGGTGATATAAGAGAAGTAGAGGGGGTAAAACAATATCTTACCGATATTATTACCCCGAATCAAAAATATAGCGCCAAAATGTTTGAAGTTGATGCACAAAAGTATGAAGATATTATTTTAAAAGAAAATAAGGTTCCTGTAATTGTCGGGGGAACAGGTCTGTATTTAAAAGCTTTTTTATACGGTTTAGATGATTTACCTGATGCAAATGAAGAAATAAGGAAAGAAATCGAAGGAATGGTGTCTGAAAAGGGTTTAGATTATATTTATGAGCTTTTACTTAAAACAGATCCTGTAAGCGCTAAAAAAAATAAGGGAAATACTCAAAGACTTATAAGAGCATACGAAATATATAAAATTACCGGTAAACCTATGACAACATTGTTACAAAACAGCAAAAAAGCGGAAAAGAAAAAAAATTTTAAACATTTTGTATTACTGAGAGATAGGGGAGTTTTATACAAAAAAATAAACGAACGATGTGAAAAAATGATTAATTCCGGTATGTTGGAAGAAACAAAAAAAGTTTTGGATATGGGATATAAACAAGATTGTTACGGTCTTACGGGAGTCGGATACAAACATATAATAAAATATTTTAATAATGAAATATCCAAACAGAATCTTATTGAACAATTTTCACAAGATACAAGACAATATGCAAAACGACAAATCACTTGGTTTACAAAACAACCTGATATAAATATCATAAAAATCGACGATACCATGAATATTCATGATATCGTCAATAAAATAATGTTATAAGATAAATCTTATTGCTTCTTTATTTCTTTTTAACGGTTTTCTTAACCGGAGCTTTCTTCTTAGCTGCGGCTTTTTTCTTTGCGGCTGCAGCAGCTTTTTTCTTTGCGGAAATTTCAGCCTCTTTAGCGGCCTTTTCCGCCTCTAATGCTGCGGCAGCTTCCGCTGCTCTTGTTCCGTCTAAAATTTTTACAATCTCTTCGTGATCTTCATCTTTGTATGTCTTTGCAATATCCAAAGCCGTATATCCTTGTTTGTTTTGAATTTCTTTATCGGCACCCAAAGAATTTAATATATTTACAACAGGAATATTTCCGGATTTTACTGCATAAACCAAAGGCGTATTTCCTTTTGTATCGATATCGTTTATATCCGCCGAATATTTGGTTATTAAATCGGTTATTACCTTTATATAGCCGTTTTCACATGCATACATTAATGCACTTTTACCATTGTTATCCGATACTTTGATATTTGTTTTTTTGTTATCTAAAATTAAGTTTATCATATCAAAATTACCGGTTTCTATTGCATACATTAACGGTGTTTTTCCTTCATTGTTCGCCGAATTTACATCCAACCCGAGATCTAAAAGATAGGAGACTGCGTTGAGATTTGAAGATTGTGCTGCCAATAATAAAGCATTATTTCCGTTTGTATCTGTTTGATTTACATTGATACCTTGTTCCGCCAAATAATTTGCAGATTCTATATCATTTTCTTCTATTGCCAACATAAAAGTGTTCATACCTTTATTGTTTGCATTATTTAAATAAGCACCGTTTTCAACTAAATATTCCATTATTTCTTTACTGTTTGCTTTCATATTTTGAACATAATCACAATACTCCGATTCAGATAAAGCACTTAATTCTTTTAAATCGGTAAGCACATTTTGAATTACGTCAGAGTACATAAAAGCAACGGAAGCCATAAGAGCACTGTTTCCCTGTTTATCTTTTGAATTTATATCTATTTTCAGCATTTCAACCATATATTTTACCGCATCAAGATTACCGCAGGCAGCACAAGCAATGAAGGGGGTTACTCCGTTAATATTTGCATCGTTGATATTTGCTTTTGCAATTACCAGGTAGTTCATTATATCTCTGTCTCCGTTTCTTGCGGCAAGAAAAAATGCTGAAATTTTATTTCTGTCTTCTATATTAACGCTTGCTCCGTTTGATAATAAAAACTTAACGGCATCTATGTTTCTGTTTTTTACGGCGACCATAAGGGGGGTAGCTCCTATATTATTTGCTATATTCGGATTAGCTTTCTTTTCTACCAATAATGTCAAAATTTCGGCATTACCGTTCATTGCCGCATACATTAAAGCTGTTGAACCTGTTTTATCCTTCAAATTTACGTCTATTTTTTCTTTTAATAACATTTTGACTATATCCACGCTTCCGGCATAACAAGCAGCCATTAACGGGGAAACACCGTCTTTATTTACTATTTTTACATTGGCTTTTTTCTTTAAAAGAACTCTTACTACATCTACTTTACTCTTAGAACATGCATATATAAGGGGAGTATTTCCTAAATAATCTTGCTGGTTTATACTTTCTTTTTTGTTAATTGCTTCTTCTATTGTATAAACATCACCTTTCTTGGCTGCCGAAAATATATCAGTTGCTATGCTTACTTCTTCAAGCACCTCATCATCATCAATATCATATTCTTCAGCTGCCAAGTTACCTAAAAAGATTAAATTTAATGCAAATATTAGTAAAACCGAAAGCGTCTTTTTAAAAATATTCATTAAAGCTCCTTTTTATATAAAAATTTATTTTTAAAAATTATATAAATATTTTACTTGGTAGTCAAAATCTTTTCAAGGGTTTTTAAATAAAAAATTTCTTTAAAGGCTTTTTTCTAAAAAAAATTTTTTACCAAAAATTTGTTAAAATTTGAAAATTTTTGATAATTTTCGTATCTTTTATTGGTTCCGATAAGATATATTATGTTAAGTTGAATATATAAAAAATAAAAGAATTAACATTGAAGTAAAATATTAAGAAACGGTAAATTATTTATAATTATAAATAATAAATTAAATATGCTTTGTATTTTATTTTAAAAATTATACGGTAGCATTCACAGTTGTTTTTTTATAAATTGTAAGGATTATGAAAAGTAGTACTTTAAAATATGTAAAAGCGATATTTTTAATTTTAGGTATAAATATACCTTGTTTTTGTCTTTTGTTTGATGATTGCTTGTTTTTCTTTATTTGATTTTGCGGATTGTGAACTGTTTTTCTCTTATTTAGTTGTTAAAGATGATAATTTTAGTTTTTATCTTGTTTAATGTATATTTAATAATACATTATATATTTTTGGCTGTATTTAGGCTTTTTCTGTTTCTTTCTTAATGAAAATTGCTTAAATTTGACATATAATGTTATAATTTTATAAAATTTCTGTAAGTTTATATTCGTTATATAAATTAAAATAAAAGGATCTTTTTTATGGGCACCAGAAGGCAATCCAGAGAATGTACTTTACAGATGTTATATGCTTTTGATAATTGTTCTATGGACGAAAAGTCTATATTTGAATGTTTTGATACATTTTTGCCGGTAGAAATTCCATACAGAGAATTTTCTGTTACTATTTTTAGAGGCGTTTGTAAAAATCAAAAGGAAATAGATTCTCTTATAGAAAAATATGCCGATAACTGGGAAATATCAAGAATGACTGTTATCGATAGAAATATAATAAGGCTTGCTGCCTATGAAATCCTTTACATGCCAAAAACCCCCATCAGTGTAATAATAGATGAAGCGGTTGAGATTTCAAAATCTTATTCAAACAAAGATTCAAGTAAGTTTGTTAACGGTATATTAGACAAATTGAAAAACGAAAGAAAAACCAAGTAATTATAAAATGGAACAATCAAATTCTATCGAAAAACAAATAGAAGATTTAAGAAATCAAATAAGGCATCACGATTACCTGTATTATTGTTTAGACAATCCCGAAATATCAGATTTTGAATATGACAAACTGTTTAAACAATTACAAAAATTAGAAAATGACAATCCGCTATTTATTACACCCGATTCTCCCACTCAAAGAGTTTCTGGTTCTGTGGTATCTTCTACATTTAAACAAGTAAAACATAATACCCCTATGCTGTCTTTGGATAATTCTTATTCCGTTGAAGATGTTTTTGCCTGGAACGAAAGAATCAAAAAGAATTTGGATACCGATATAGAATTTATAGTGGAACCTAAAATAGATGGATTAAGTGCCAGTCTTACATATATAAACGGTTCTTTTGTATCCGGCGCAACAAGAGGCGACGGAGAATATGGTGAAGATATTACCGAAAATTTAAAAACAATAAAGAATATCCCCCTTAAATTGCTTAAAAACGAAAGTATTTTATGTGAAATAAGAGGTGAAGTTTATATAAATAAAAAAGATTTTCAACAACTTAACGATAACTTGCTTGACGGCGGTATAGCTAAATTTGCTAATCCGAGGAATGCTGCTGCAGGTTCATTAAGACAAAAAAATCCTAAAATAACCGCAGAAAGAAAATTAAGTTTTTATGTACATTCTTTCGGACAGGTGCAAGGAATAAAACTAAACAAACACTCCGAATTTTTGGATTTTTGTTCTAAAATCGGCTTTCCTATACAAAAAGATATAAAAGTATGTAAAAATATTAAAGAAGTTACCGATTTTTTAATGTATTTACAGGAAAACAGAGACAATTTACCTTATGAAATCGACGGTGCCGTTGTAAAAGTTAACGACTATAATTTACAAAAAATTATAGGGTATACAAATAAAAGTCCGAAATGGGCTATTGCTTATAAATTTCCTGCAAGACAGGCTACCACAAGATTATTATCAATTGAATTACAGGTTGGAAGAACGGGAGTTATAACGCCTAAAGCAACTTTATCCCCCGTTCAATTGTCGGGAGTTACAATTTCAAATGCAACTTTACACAACTTTGATGAAATAGAAAGATTAAATGTGAATATCGGTGATGATGTTATAATTGAAAGAGCCGGTGAAGTAATTCCTAAAATTATAAAAGTTGCCAAAAAGAACAGTGACGGATATTTTCTTCCCCCGCTTCGTTGTCCGTCTTGTAACAGCCATATTGTAAAGGAAGAAGAAGATGTTTATTATATTTGTGTAAACCCCTCTTGCCCCGCACAGTTTAGAAGAAGTTTAATTCATTTTGTATCCAGAGATGCAATGAATATTGACGGTTTCGGAGAAGTTGTTGCGGATCAATTATTAAAACTAAACAAAATACATACTTTTGCCGATATATATAAACTTACTTTTGATGATTTAATGTTATTGGATTTGTTTAAAGAAAAGAAAGCGAATAATTTAATACAAGCAATAATCGATAGTAAAAAACAACCTTTGAGTAAACTTATTTTTGCATTGGGTATAAGACATATAGGAGATAAATCAGCAAAAATTTTGGCAGACAAATTTAAAAGTATAGATAATTTTATTTCAGCAAAAAAAGAAGAGTTGTTATCCGTTAATGAAATAGGACCGGTTTTGGTTCAGTCTATTTTGGATTTTTTTGAAAATGAGCAAACTTTAAAAATGATAGAGGAATTAAAGTCATTGGGATTAAATACTACGGAACCGGAAAGAAATTCGTCTTTCTCCCCTCTTGTAAATAAAACTTTTGTTTTAACGGGAGAACTTTCTTCTCTTACGAGAAAAGATGCGGAGAACATTATATTATCACTCGGCGGAAAAACAACCTCTTCCGTTAGCAAAAAAACAGATTATGTCGTTGTCGGAGAAAATCCCGGCAGCAAATATCAAAAGGCAATTACATTAGGTATAAAAATATTAAACGAGCGGGAATTTAAGGATTTGGTAAATGGAAAATAAAAAATTTAATATTCTGTTTGAAAATGATGATGTTATTGTTATAAACAAAGAGCCTGAAATTTTTGTTATAAATAACGAGGAAAATAAAAGTAAAACAATAAAGGATATTTTACAAGAAAAATTAAAAAAAGAAATTATTCCGGTAACCTCTCTTGATTATGAAGCAAGCGGTATAGTTATTTTTGCAAAAAATCAAAAAACTTATGATTTTATTTCGGAACAGTTTAAAAAAGAAAAAGTAAAAAAAATATATCATATATTGATAAACGGTATTATGGAAAACAGTGACGGAGAAATCGATAAAAATCTTTCTGTTAACGAACAAACGACATCCGTTAATGATAAGGGTATAAAATCCGTTACAAAATATAAAGTCCTTGAACAGTTTAAAAATTTTGCCTTTGTTGAAGTTTATCCCCTGACTACAAGAAAAAATCAAATAAGAGCACATTTCTGGTCAATAGGAAACACTCTTGCAATAGATAAAATTTACGGAAGCGAAGAACCGATATTGCTTTCTAATCTTAAAAGAAGATATAAAGGAATATCAAAAGAAAAACCATTGTTAAAGAGGTTGCCTATACATTTATCTCAAATAGAAGTGTTGTTACCTGAAAATAAAGATAAAAGTATATTTACTTCTCAATTACCGAATGATATTCAACTTACATTAAAGCAATTAAGAAAATATAACAAAAGAGGTTAATTATGTCCGGGAAAGTTTATTTTTTACCGTGGAATAAAAAAGACGAATTTTATAAATTTTTAAAATTCGCAAGAGCCTTTGACCATGTAAAAGCAAGACAGTTCGTTGCAATAAAAATGCATTTCGGCGAAGATGGCAATGAAGGTTATGTTAAACCCGAATATACAAAAGTTATATCGAGTATTATTAAAGAAAAAACAGCTTTTCCTTTTCTCACCGATGCAAGCACAATTTATGTAGGTAAAAGATCCGATGCATATCATCATTTATTATTGGCGAACAAACATGGGTTTTCAATAGAAAATTGCGGATGCCCTGTCGTTATTTCCGATGGTTTAAGAGGAAATGCAGCTGCTGAAGTTGAAATAAATCAAAAACATTTTAAAAATGTTTCCATAGCAAGAGATATTTATTATACGGATTCTTTTATTTTTTTAAATCATTTTAAAGGACATGAAATTGCGGGATTTGGCGGTGCATTGAAAAATATAGGTATGGGATGCGGAAGTAAAGCCGGTAAGTATGCTATGCATCACAATACAAACCCTGAAGTCGATACAACAAACTGTATCGGTTGCGGAAGTTGTGTAAAATGGTGTCCGCCTAAAGCACTTGAACTTCAAAATAAGAAAATTGTATTTAATAAAGAAAAATGTATAGGTTGCGGAGAATGTACCATAAGTTGTCCGAAAGGTGTGTTTGAACTTTCTTGGGACGATAGTTTAAAAAATGTGCAGGAAAAAATAGTGGAAGTTTGTTACGGAGTATTAAAAAATAAAAAAAGTTTTAGTATAAGTTTCTTAAATCACATAACTAAATATTGCGATTGTAACACAAGAAAAGATAAAGTATTGTTGGACGATATCGGAATTGTTGCAGGGGTTGATCCCGTTGCGGTAGATAAAGCAAGTATAGATATTGTAAACAAAATCTATGGTAAAGATTTTATAAAACATCTTTACCCAGATATAGACTATATGGTTCAATTAAAGTATGCACAAGAACTCGGTATAGGTTCTATGGAATACGAATTGGTTGAGTATTAAGGCATTTTGTATTGAACGATTCGTAAACTTTTAAGATTTGTTTTTAAATCTCTTATGACAGGATCGGTTGTATACTTATTTAATATAGTATCCCAATCGTTAAAATCGTTTATTTGAATATTTTTATCCTCGGAATAAGCTATATATTTCTTTAAATTATCCAAAGCTTTTTCAAAGTTTTCTATAAAAATATAAGCACCTGTCAATTTATAATAAGGATATTCATATTCAGGGTCAAGCCTTAGGATTTGAATGTAATTTCCTGCGGCATCATTATATTTCTTCAATGTATATTGCATATCAGCGGCTTTTAAATATAAAGGTATCGAAGGAATATTCGTTAAAGACAATGCTTTGTTGTAATCGGTAAGTGCTTCATTATACTTTTTTAAGAGAACATTTGTATCTGCTCGGGCTATATATCCTTCCGGATATTTCGGGTATGAAGATATAATATTCGAAAAATCCACTACGGCTTCATCATACATTTTATCGTTAAGTTTTTTGTTTACTTCATTTATTTTTTTTATCAATTCGTTCCTTATTTTATCGTTTTGTTGTTTATTTCTTTTGTCCAATATCAGCATATAAGTTTCATAGTCTTTCTTTGCACCCGTGTAATCCTGTAGTTTATCTTTTGCTAAGGCTCTTTCCTGATAAGCCTCTGCAAAAAGAGGTTCCATTTGAATTGCCTTTGAAAAGTAAGTTATTGCTAATTTGTATTTCCCGTTCTTCATACTCCTTTTTCCCATAGCAAAATAAGTTTTAGCCGTTACGGGACGAGCTCTTCCTTCTTTTCTTATTTTTTCGGCTTTAAGTTCTTTTTTTATGTATAACGAATCTTCACCGAAAAACTTTATGCCAACGGGATTAAATTCATTTACAAGGTATAAAAAACCGCCGAATACAAGTAATACAAATATTATTTTTTTCATTTTGTTTTTTTTCTCTTTTTTTATTTTTTTTGTTTAAATAATTATATCATATTTTGTTTGAATAATAGCAAGAGTATATTTTTTATGCGGCAGATAAAATATTTTTTATTTTATCAATATTAATATCTGTCGTAAGACTGTCAATATCTGTCGAAGTCTGTAAATTCAAATCATACAACAAAGGTAATATACCGAAAGAATTTGTCAGTGCCTTTTGTAAACTATCTGCTACTGTTTTTTTGTTCTGTTCGAATGTTCCGTCAATATTTATATCGGTTAATATGTTTTTCGATGTTTTTATACCATGTTTTGCAAATTGTTTATTTTTTATCATATTAAAGATATATTTGTTGATTTCGGCTTTTATTTCTTCATCGGAAATAATGGAAGTTTTTTGATATTCGTATGATAAACAGTTTATTATTTTTCCGTTTCCTATTAATATTTTATTTAAGTAAACCGATACCTGCACAGGAATTCCCCTTATTTCAACGGATGTTTCCGTAATTTTTTCTTCTTGAGAAAAAGTTTGAAGTCTGTTTGCAATAACGGGAATTACGGATATTCCGTTTAAATAAGCTTTTTCCACACTTGCTTTTAACTCATCTTCCGTTGTTACCGTTAATATTGTAGAGTTTGATGCTGTTATAATGTTTCCGCCCAAGTAGTCTTTAATTTTTCTTAACGACGAAATCATTTTAAAAAAGTTATCATATGCTTTTTCCGTCAATAATAATATTCTCTTTAATCCCGGGAAAATATTTAACACTATTGTAAATTTTGTATCTTGTTCCGACACATCAGGAGTATAATCACCCGAGAAAGTTTCCGAACTTCCGGTTAAAAAACCTCTGTATCTTACACCGAATAAAGTCATTTCTATACCTAATCCGGCACCGAAAGGTTTTTGATAACCGGAAGACATTTCTCCGTCGGCATTTAAAATTGTCAGTTTTTGTCTGTCTAATTCTCTGTTAAAGAATCTGAGCTTTTCCAGTTCGAATCTTGTTCCCATCTTGGATATCGGATTATGTCCTACAACCAAAGTAGAAATTCCCATCTTATTTAATATCGAGAAAAATCCGCCGAACTTTTCCTTCATTTGTTTTAAATTTGCAGGTTTTATTCTTGTTGTATTATCGGCATAAACTGCCGTTAACAATGTAAATGCTTCCATTACCTGCGATAAATCTTCCGAAGATATATCGTAATCTCTTATGTCTTCCGCAATTTGCCCCAACCCCTTTAATATAGATTTATTCTGATATCTTTTTTTATTATAAACAAATCCTTTTTCTCTTACACCTTGTTCATCCATTTCTATGAAAACACCTTCTTCGTCAACATGACCTATAGAAACTTCACCGTTATCATCTACGGGAAGAATTGAATGCATATAACAATTTCCGAAATGATCTTTTCTGTATAAATAAAAATTCTTATGATAAAATTTCAATAAATCCTGTATTAACGGATTATCAAAATATGTTACCGGTGTGACAAGTTCTTCCTGTAATTTTTTATCGAATTCTCTTTCAAGCTTTTCTTTTTCTTCTTTTTTTCTTTCCTCCGATAAAGAGTAATTTCCTTCGATTAATTTTATTTTTGCCTGTTTTTCTTTTTCAAGTTCTCTTTTTATTTTTCTGTTTAATTGGTTTAAAAATCCGTTTGTTCCTCCGCCCCAATTATTATGAAAAACCCAATCTAAAGCATTCCATTCCGTGCTTTCGTAATTTCTGTACATTATGGAATCAATTACAAGCCATTCCCATTCATCGGATAAATATTTTTCTTCAAGTGTTCGTTGTTGCTCAGTTATTATTGTGTCTATTTCTTCTTGTAGCCTGTTCCAATAGTTTTCATATTGAGGATATTTGCTTTTTAAATTAGAAAGTTCCGTATTTCTGTCTTTCCACCAATTTAGTGACATTTTGTTTACCGCTCTTATACCTGTATAAACAACTACACCTACATTTCTTCCGAAAAATTTCTTGTGAAATCCGAGAAGCTCTTTATCTTGTGCGAAAATATCGGTAGGTGTATTTAAAACGTCTTTTCCTTTTTCATGCAGTTCAAACCCGAATGTTTCTTTGAATAGCTGTTGTAATTCTTGCTCTTTTGTTATACCGTTTTCATTTTTGTCTTTTGTCCACTTTCTTTGAACAGCATCTGCATGTTGCATATATTCATAAAGTTTTCTTGCCCAATGTTTTTTATTGTTGGCTTTTCTTTGTTCTCTTTCTCTGTCTTCTTCACTTATGGTTTTATCATCGACACCGATTCCGAGTTTTCTTTTGTTTTCAAGAAGTTGGTAAATATTTATTTGTGTTGTTCCGTCAAATAAATCAACTGTATAATCTTTTGAAATACCTTTATAGTTATCATAGAACGGAAGATGTAAGCCCAATAAATTCATAAATGCATATAAATCATGATTTCCGATAATATACTTTAATTTTCCTGCTTTCGATATTTGATTCATTAATTCAAAAGTTTCTACCTGTTTATCTCCTCTGTCTAACATATCTCCCAAAATATAAATGTTTTTCTTAATGGTTTTTATTCTGGATATGATATCTTTATTTAATTTTTTTCTTGTCTCTTCTATTTCATCCGTTTCTTCTTCGGTTAAAGAATCTTTATTTAGATCTCCGTTATTAAAAATTCTCATTATTTCATCAATATTGTAAGTCGAGTCCAATAGCTTTATAAGAATTTCGGAAAGTCTGTTATATCCTCCGTGCATATCTGACAAAATAATGTTCGAATGTGACGGTAAATTGAATAATATTCTGTATAATGTTGAAATTTTGGAAGATAAATTAAAAACAGACTCTTTTTTTACGGAACTGTCTACTTTTTCATCTGTTCTTACTCTTAATGTTTCTCTCAGTTCTTCAATCGTTATACTTTCGTATTTCGGTATTAAATTGTCCGTTGCAAAGGTCTCGTTTATAATTTCTATTGCATCGTTTATATCTTGTTCGGAAATATGTTCGGCTTCTAAAAGTTCTCTTATTTCGGGACTATCCAAAAATTTTATTAATGCATATTGATCTTGAAATGCGGCATCGGCAAATTCTCTGGCTCCTTTAGTAAAATAAAAATCCGGATTCCTTCTGTAGAATTGTCTCATCAAATCGTTTATGGCATCTCCGCCGTCCACCCTTAAATATAATCCTCTCTTTATTAATGAAATTCTGTCATTCTCATCACTTGTTTTATCTATTATCTTTGTTTTTAGATTTGGGTTAATAAACGGATCTCCTTGAGCCAACCAAACACCTAATACTCTTGCAAAATCCAATGTTGCCGCAAGTCCGTCCGCATCATGAAGTAAACAAGCTTCATATACATATCCGGGACCGTTAATATTGTGGGCAGGTCTTATTGCTTTTTCTTCCGGAAGAGGTTTTTTGTACTTTTTGTGGTTTGCACCGACTACACATATTTTATCTATTTCTTTTCTTGTTAAATTTGTGCCGTTTTGTAAAATTCTTCTTGCCCATGTTGAAGAGTTTATTTCATGATTTTGTCTGAAAATCGTGCAACTTATATCATGTAACAAGGCTGAATAAATCATTGTTTTCATATCTACTTTATGATTGAAATCAAGAGCAATTAAATCCATGGCTGTGCTTAAAACTTCCATAGAGTGATTTAATGCATGATCGGAAACCATACCTTGTTCGTTGTAATAGGCTTCAAACATCCATGTAGGCATTACTTTATACATTGCCTCTATACATGTGTCGAAGTTGTTTATAAAGTCACTCATCATTATTACTTTAATAATTTCCGTTTTTGAGAAATCTTTAAATTTTTTATTTGCATCAATTCCCAAAATTTCTTTTATTTGTTTTAATTCTGCGGCAGGCATGGTTCTTACTCTGCCTAAATCTTTTCTTGACAAAACAATTTTACTTTCAAGTTCATTCGGATATGATATATTAAGAATATTTCTGTATTTTATGTATAAAGCTAATTTTCTTCCTTCAACTTCTTCTGCTCTTTCTTCCGAAATATGCTCTTCTATAAATTCATCAAATGAAAGAGCTTTTGGAACAGGATCAAACAAATTATAAAAAAATTCTCTTTGCCTTTCTCCTGCCGAACTTACCGATTCCGGATCATTAGGGTCTTCCGGGCTTAAACATTCTTCCAAATGTCTAAGCTCTACTTCTCTTCTTCTTTCATCCGAAATGTTTTTCTTAACAACAACACCAACCATATCGTTAACACTGTATTTATAATTCATTATTTTTTTCATGAAACGATTTTTTTCGGTGAATAAACATATAAGTTGTCCGTTTTGTTCTTTATAGAAAGCATTAAGTATCTGTTGTTTTATTTTTAGCACTTCATCTTTTTCCAATATTTGTTCTTTTTTCTTGTTGTAATCCGTTTTTGCTACAAAATCAATAAGATATTTTATGTCGTCATACATCATTTTACCTTCAAAATTACGATATTCTTTTGAAGATAATTTTCCTTTTAATTCATGAGATATTTCATGAATAATACCGGTTTTCAATAAAGCATGTTTTACCGTATTGTCTTCAACTTCAAAAATAGCCCTGTTTACACCTATAAAACCGTTGTTTAAATGATCTTCGAACAGGTTTGTTGATTTATCTAAAAAGCCTATAAACAAAGTATCTTTAAAAGTTGTTATAGGTTCCCCTACTCTTTTTATGGAGTCTTTTAATAATTCTTTTATATCATCTTCGGTTAAATATTCTTCTAAGCCTTTTTCAACCAATATGGTTATACTTTTTCCGATAAAAGGAGCAAATTCTTGTCTTGTTTTCATATCCTTAAAAAAGTCATCGTCAAAATTTATTGAATAGCTTACAATATTATCTTTATTGGTATATGTTGCATACCCCATCATTAAATCGTATGCAAGGCTATATCTTTTTATTGCACTGAAGAACATGGATAAAGTAAAGAAAAGATTTTTTCTTTTTCCTAATCTCTTTGAAAAGAATTTCGAAGAGTATTTCAATTCCGGATTTAACCTCATTGAGGTTGCTTGAAAGATATTGAAACGTTTTCTTAAAACAGATACGAATTGTTCTATTAAGCGTTTCTTTTCTTGTCTTTGTTGATAGTTATTATATTGTACCGAAGATTTTTCCCATATTATTTTTCCGTTCTCTATTGTAAAAATAAGTTCTTGCCCGTCTATGTCAATGGTAAAAGAAGAATCTGTCTTTTTTACTGATATCGGAATATTTCCGAATAATGGGTTGATGTTTTTAGCACTATCCGTTATTATGGAAGAGAGAATTTTTTCCACATTTTCGGCGGAATAGTTATTTGCAGAGACTAATGCATCTATAAAATATTGGAAAAATACCGCAATAGTTTCTTCTTGCAGGAAACCGGTATTTGCCAACATTATTTTTATGGGAGCCAATGCATCCGTAGACGAAACTATTTCATTATAAAAAATATTTGTTGTTTGTCCGCTTATATTGGGTGTAATAAAAAGATACGAAATATTGTTATCTTTAAAATATTGAGAAATGGAACTATGGAAACCGCCGGCTACTACCACCGTAAGTTTATTCCTATCGGTTTTTTTATTCAAAGAATCAACGATATTCTTTATGAATATTGAATTTCTGTCTTTGTTTTCTTTATGGTATTCAAAAAGCAAATCATCAAATAACAAATCTTCGTAGTCATAGTATTCTTGTGACAGATAGTTAGGTAATAAGTTAATATATCTTTCGTAATTATCAATAAAAAAAGTATAATCCTCATCTGATATCGATAATTGTATGAAAAGTTTAAATAATTGTGTCATCTTCACCATAAAAAGATCTTGTTGCGTTTTATTGCTTGATATTGAAGAAAGATATTTATTAAAAAACTTGTTTTGTTGTGAGATTAAAGATACCAAATTTAATTGTGTTTTTTCCGACGTATATTTTAAAAAATGGAAAAGTTCGTTATATTTATTTAAATACTTTTCATTTGTTGCTGTTTTTTCATAAAGATTATTATAGTATTCCGTCAAATCGTCTTTGTTGGATAAATCAATTAATGTGTTATATTCTTTAAAACTTAAATCATTTTTTAAATCTTTTAATAAAGAAACGTATTCTTTTGTTACTTTTTTTTGCTTTATGTTTTTTATGTTTTTTGAAATTGAAACATATTTATGTAAATCGGTATACTGCAAAATCGGTTGATTCATCGTCTTTAGCAGATCTTCATTTACCAAATCAAGATTAATATATTGTTGTAATTTTTTTAAATTTTTAATTTTTGAATATAATGCTTTTTCAAAACCGAAATATGTTTCTGTTAAATATTCTTTATCTTTTAAAATTTGCGCATTTCTTTTAATGTTGTTTATATATTTATCCCAATCTTCAAGTCCGTAAATTTTTGCGTTTGTGGAATTATTCATAACAAAATATTCCGGACCGGTTAAAACATTTCTTTTTAATAACAGATCGTCGACATTATATTTTTTTAATTCTTGTAAAGCCGAAAGGTTTGCCTCTCCGCTTGGTATACCTTCGAGTAAAATTGTATCTATTTTATATTTAGTATCTAAGTCTTTGAGTATCTCCGAAATATTTTTTTGAACGGAAATATTTCCGTGTAAATCTTGTATAAAAATAACAAAGTTGTCGTCAAATTTCTTTTCGTTAATGAAAGTATCCGTTATTTTTGCATTGGGCATATTTATGCTTGTAATACCGCTTTGGTTTATAACGGGCATAAGCGGCTGTGTAAATGCAAAAAGACAATCATTTAACACAAAAGAATTGATTACAAACAAAGAAACAATAACTGATAAAAATTTCTTAAAGCGTGTGTTGTTTAGTTTAATATTCATGTAAGTTCTCCTTAAGATGCAGATAATATTGCATTAATGTTATCCATTTTTATAAATTCTTGAGAATCTATTATTAATCCTTTTTCTTTTCTGATGTCGTATAACAAAGGAATATCTCCCCATGCGGAAACCAATATTCTTGAAATATCTTGTGATAATGTTCTTGTTTCGGTTAACAGTTTGTAATCGGTTTTTGCTTGATCGAAATTTATCACGGCAATATTTTCTAAAGGTTTTATATATTCGGAATAATTTTCGTTATTCATTATTTGTTGACTGACAAATTTTATTATTTCCGGTTTCAATTCTTCCGGAATATTCGGAGCATCTATTGTTAAAATCTTCATATATTCGGAATAGGCCGAATTCAATTTTATGAAATTTAAATTTATAACAACATGATATGTTTGACCGTTTATTGTGATAGCCGTAGTTCCTGTTTTCGCAGTTTTGTCATCATTCATATTTATTATATTTGTTAAAGGTATATTAGATAAAATATTGTCATCCGAAAAAGAAACCGCAAGAGTGTTTAACCCTAATCTTTCGGCTTTTTCAAGTCTGTATAATTCCTCTTTTGTTCTTACTATATCAATAAGTAAAGTGTTATCCGTATCGATATTTCTGCTAAAATCAAAGATATCATCATGTGTATCTGTCTGTATATCTTTTTTCCCCGGAAGCCTTCCCAATATTTCATTGTATTTTGGGTTCTTAAACATTGTTTTTATTGTTTCCGTTGCCTGTTGAAACTCTTCCTCTGTTGTTCCGTAAGTTTCAATAAGTCTGTCTCTGTATTCGTTAATTATTGATATTAAAGAATCCTGCCCTTTATCCATTGCCGAACTTAAAATTTTTTTTGCACCCGTTGTTAAATATCTTGAAGGTTTCATTCTTACAAATTGCCTTAATAAATCATTTACGGCATCTCCTCCTTCGGTATATAAAAATCTGTCTCTTTCTATGAGGTCAAGTCTTTCTTCGATTGTTCTTTCCTTAAAAAAGAAAGGTTCTTTTGATTTTATCCATACACCCATTATTCTGCCCATGTCCATAACTGCCGAAAGTCCGTCCGCATCATGAATTAATCGTGCTTCATATATTTTATGTTCTACCCTTTCTCCCCTGTCTCCTACCTTTTCATGTGCTATACACGATGCTACAATCCTTCTTTGCAGGTTTGACGGTAAATCGCTGTTTTTCAATATTTCAGATGCCAATATTGCCGAATTTTTTTCGTGATTATCTCTAAATAATGTACAAGCCAAGTCGTGCATTAAAGCGGCATATACCACTATGGTGAAGTTTACTTCGCCAAAAGGCTTTTCTTCTGTTTTTACTATATCAATGACATTTTCTATCAATTTCATCGAATGGTTGAAATTATGATCTGCAACAACGCCTTTTTCATTTAGAAATTTTTCAAACATATGTCTTGGTAAGTTTCTGTACATAAGTTCCAAGCAATTATAAATATTTTGTTCCAAGTTGTTTGCCAATTCTTGTGCACGGCTTTTTTCTTTTTCCGAAACGGAATCCGCTAAATGTCCAGCAAGATATTTTATGTTTTCTTCCATTTTGTGTTGTCTTTCTATTGTTACTCTTTTATCTAAAAATTTTTGAAGAGGTTCTTCCAATGTATTATCGACAATAAGTTGAGAGAAAAATTGTTTTTCGAGAGCTTTTCTTCTTTTTAAAGATTTCTTCGATTCTCCTTTGCTGGAAGAAAAATACTGACTTACTATATGCTTCCAATGCGGCAGTCTGTATTCGCTTAAATAATCTTTTTCTAAAACAGACAGTACTAAAAATTCTATGTTCCCCGAATATCTTTTTAATTGTGAAAGGACTCTGACTTCTTTTCCGGAAAACTCAGTTTCAATTGCTTTTATAAGTTTTTCTATGTTTGGAAGACCGAAAGAATTTTTATCAATATTAAGATTAATAAAGTTAATATCTTCTTCCGTTAATAAATCTTTATCGAAAGCGGTTCTGTCGTAAAAAGAAAAAAGTATTGAATGTATTATTGATATTTCTAAAAATAAATCTCTGACGGAAGAGTCACTTTTTAATAAAGATTTATTAACAAAAAAAGTATTGCTTTGGGCTATATTGTCTATAAATAAATCACTTGAATTGGATTTTTCAAATGTTTTTATTGATATTTTTTTTGCGGTTGCACCTTTTGAATCTTGCTGTAAAAAGGAAACATTTTTTTTTCCCGTTCTGTAAGATATTTCATTTATAATTGTTTGTATAACCTCTTCGTTTAAACTATCGGCAATATCTTTTTCTATTTCGAAAATAATTGTTTGTCCGTCTATAACTATTGAATAATCAACAGTTTTTTTCTTGTTGTAATCTCTTATAAAAACAGTATCATCTTCTATCAAACCTTCTTCATATTTCGTAAAATCCACTCTGTTATTTATAATTTTGAAAGTAAGTCTTTGCTTACCGACATATATGTTAAAAGTATCTTCTTTTATACGTACACTTAAAGGTTCTGCCCATTCTCTTCTGGAAAAGTTGGTAATTCTTTCTCCTATTTTTTCCGGAGTTTCATCGTATACAACAACAAAAGCTTCAACGAGTTCTTCCATAAATAATGCTCTTGTATGTTCCGGTACCAAAGGACTGTTCGCTAAAAATAATGAAACCGGAGCTAACATTTGTTGTTCATATGTACTTGATACAATTTTTGAATACGCATCGGTTACTTTTCCGAATTTTGCATATGGGGTTAACATCAAGAATTGTAAGTTTTTTTCTTTTAAATTATCAAGTATGGAAGAATGGAAACCTCCTGCGACGACAATCGTAATATTTTTGCTTCCTTTTGAAGATAATGAAGATAAGATATTATTAGTGAAAGTTTCGTTTCTTTGAGAGTTTACTTTGTAGTAATCTAAAAATTTATTGTTTTCAAATAAAATATCGTAATATTTCTTTATATCTTCTATTGAAAGGTATTCTTCAAGTAATTGTTTGTATTTATCCAAATTGTTAACGAAAAATTTATATTCATATTCGCTAACGGATAAATTTATAATTTTCTCGAACAAACTTGTCATTTTTAAAATAAATATTTTTTCGGCAAAAACGGCATCATCTTTCGTGTTCAAATCATCCAAAAAATCTTTAAAATATTCATTTTGTTGGTAAAGCAAAGAAACCATATTTAAACTGTTTAGTTTTAAGATAAAATTTAAATATGAAAATAAATTTTTGTATTGAGTTTGATATTCCTGATTTGTTTCGAATTGTTTGTATAACAGTTGCCAATATTCAATTAAATCCTCTTTTTTGGAAAAATCCGTTATATTTTTATAACTTTCATAATTTAGAGAAGTTTTTAAATTTTTTAATAACTTTTCATGTTCGGCATGTATTTCTTTTTTATTGAAATTATTTTTTATTTCCGACAGAAACATATAATTACTTAAAGTGTCATACTTTAATACCGGTTGATTTATCTTTGTCAATAATTTTGAATCGGTTATATCAAAATCTATATATTTTAATAATTTTTTTGTTTTTGTTTTTTCTATTACGGTTTTATAAAACTGTGAAAAAAATTCATTTGAACCGTTAAAATTTTTATTTATGCTTGCGAGTAATTGTACATTGTTTATATATGTTTCCCAATTTTCCAACCCGTATATCGGAACATCGGAATTACTTTTTATCAGGAAGTATTCGGTTCCGGTAAGCATACCTTTATTCAATAAATATTCCGATATCTTATTATTTTCGTTTTTTAAAGATGTAAGAATATTCGTGTTTAATTTCTCGTATGGAGCACCTTCAATCAAAATTTTATTTATGCCGTATTTTTTATCAAAGAAATCGATCGTTTTATATATGCTTTTTTGTACTTCGGGATTTGAGTGCATATCTTGAATAAAAACAACAATATCTTTGCCGTCGTTTAAGTATGCTTTAGAAACCGTTGCAAATAACGGATTTATGGTTGCGGGAATATTTGTGTATATAAAATCGGCCTGTAATAATTGAGGTAAAATCAAAATTACGGATAGGAAAGATACAAATAATTTTGTAATTTTTTGTTTCATAACATATCTCCTAATTAGTGATGTTATTAAATTCTTTTTCATAATATTTTTCTTTCTCTTCAAAAATTTCCGTGTTTTCCAACAATTCATTATAAAGTATTTCCAAATTTTCTTTTAACAATTTGCTTTGCTTGGGACCTTCCGCCATATAATTTAAATCATTTTCTTCGCAAGCTTTTACGAGAAGTTTTGTAATATTTTCTATTTCAGATTCTTTCTCTTGTATTTCTTTTTCCAATTCTTTAATTTTCAATTCCAAAGGTTTTAATGCTCTGGATTTTTCCTGTATCAATTTAGCTCTGATTTTTTTAACTTCTTCTTTTGTGTATAGTTTCTTTTCCGTATTTTTGTTTGCCGCTTTTATTTCGGAACTTTCGTCTTCCCAACCGCATCTTTCTAAAAAGTCGGCATATGTCCCGTCGAAGAAAGATACTTTATTCCTGTCGAAAATTATAAGTTTTTGTGCCACGGCATGCAAAAGCTCTTCGTTATGAGTTACTATTATAATTGAGCCGGAAAATTCGTTAATTGCATCTATTAATGATTCGGTAGATTCTAAGTCCAAATGGTTTGTCGGTTCATCAAGAAGTAACAAATGTGCCGGTTTAGCCAAAATCTTTCCCAACAAAACTCTGCTTTTTTCTCCGCCGGAAAGAACTTTTATTCTTTTCATCATATCGTTTCCGCCGAACATCATTGCACCGCAAATATTTCTTGCGTTTTGCGGTAATTTTGTGTTTGCGGATAAAATGGAATCGTAAATTGTATCTTCGTCATTCAGTTGTGCAACATCGGATTGAACAAAATATCCTATTTCCAATTCGGGATGTTTTTTTATGTTTCCGGATATCGGGTTTAATCTTCCGGCCAACAATTTCAATAAGGTTGATTTTCCTTTACCGTTTTTTCCTATTACACAAATTCTTTCTTTTTTCAAAACATCTAAATTTAAGTTATCAATTAATATGTCGTTATCCGTATATCCGAATTTTAAAGAATAAGCGCTAAGCATTTTATTTGCCGGAAAATCCAAATTGCTGAAAGAAAAATCCAATGTCTCAAGTTCGGTTAACTGTTTCAAATCTTCCTGCTTTTCTAAAGTTTTGATTCTCGATTGAACCATACCCGCAAGTCTTGCTTTTGCTCTGAATCTTCTTATAAAGAGTTCTGTTCTTTTTCTTCTTTTTTCTATATTTATTCTTGTCTTTTCATAAATTTCTTCTTCTTTTGCTATTTGTTCATATAACTTTTCGGTGTTTCCCTCAACTTTTCTTGCTTTATTTCTGTGAATTGCAACCGTATGTGTAACTACTTGATCCATAAATGATCTGTCATGAGTTATAAGTATAAGTTCACCTTTTAATGTTTTAAGAAATTTTATTAACCATCTTATTGCAACAATATCCAAGTAATTGTTCGGCTCGTCCAATAACAGCATATCCACATCGGACAGTAATATCTTTGCCAAGTTTAATCTTATTTTATATCCGCCCGAAAAAACGGACGGTTCTTTTTGTAAATCTTCTTTTGTAAAACCTAAACCGAACAAAACTTTTTCAGCTTTCCATGTATTATCTGTTTCTTCTTTTGGTAATACGGATGCAACTTCTTCGATTATTGTTTTATATTTAAAATCTAAATGTTGTTTTAAGTATCCTATTTTATAATTCTTGGGAATTTGTATTTCTCCGGAATCATATTCGGCTTCTCCCGTAATCATCTTAAGAAGAGTTGTTTTGCCGTAGCCGTTTCTTCCGACCAAACCTATCTTTTCTCCTTTACCTACGCTAAAAGACAGGTTGTCGAATAATACTCTTGTTCCGTAAGATTTTGATAAATTATTAATTGTAATCATTCTTTTTCCAAAATAAAAACTCTGTCTAAAAATTTAGACAGAGAAATAAATTCAATCCCCTATATTGTTTAATATTGGTATAGTCGTGAGCATTAAATAATTTTAGTAGTCCCACATACCTCAGTATATAAAAAATAAAAAGTATCGAAAAAAGTATAAGGAAAAAATTTTGATAATTACAAATCTTATCAAAGGTATAGTCTTTTTCGTATGTATAGTAAGTTTTTAGTCTTAATTGGTTTGTTAATGTCGCAAGAAAATCATTAAAGAAATAACTTATATCATTATTAAAAAATAAATTATTACTGTGCCTTACTTTGAATATCTTTAAATCGTCCTGTATTTTTACACAAATATCTACAAAATCTTTCGGAATGTTAAAAAACAATGAGTACTGGTCTTGAATATTTATTATATTCGATAAAGAGTGTATATTTTTATTTGCGACAAAAGAAAAAAGACTCATCATCCCGAAAGACAAGTTTGATGATAAAAGAAAAAATAAAAGCAAAATGCAAACAAGCTTCTTTCTCAAATCGCCCCCATATGTATTGATATATATTAATTTTAATATATACTTGCTTATTTTTCAATGATTTTTTTACTTTTTTGTTGCAAAAAAAATGTAAAAATTTTTTATATCTTTTTTTGTTTAATTTTGTTAAAATATTTACTCAAATTTTATTGTATAAACAATTGGAGAAAAAATGTCATATTATTACAAATTGTTTTGGATTTTAACGACGATAACTACATTTTTAAGACTTTCCGTTATAGGTAAATTGGGCTTAACCGTAGATGAAGCTCACTATTGGGTATATTCGAAATTTTTGGATTTATCCTATTATGATCATCCCCCTATGATAGGTTATATAATAAAGTTGTTTACGGATATTTTCGGAATAAACGAATTTGCCGTAAGACTTCCGTCCGTTATTATTTTTGTTATAACATCTTGGCTGTTTTTCTTATGTATCAAGAAATTATTTAATGAAAGAGTTGCTTTTATAGGTATAGTATTGATAAATATATTGCCTGTATTTTCTTTCTTGGGAGCGGTTGTTACAATTCCGGATTCTCCGCTGTCTTTGTTTTGGATATTATCTTTTTATCTTTTTATAAATATTATAGAAACGAAAGAGAAAAAATATTGGTATATTTTGGGACTTGTTGTCGGATTAGCTTTTTTAGCAAAATATACCGCTGTAATGATATATCCTTCCATTATTTTATTTTTAATTTGTTCCAAAGAAAACAGATTTTGGTTCTTAAAAAAAGAACCCTATCTTGCAATGATAATATCATTTATAATATTTTTACCCGTCGTCGTTTGGAATATACAAAATAATTGGGCAAGTTTCGGCTTTCAGTTACAACATGGTTTCGGTAAATCTTTACCGAGTTTTTCTTTTACTTTATTTGGAAGGTCTATCGGTGCTCAGGCCGGTTATGTTTCCCCGTTTCTTTTTATATTCTTTTGTTATGTAGCATACGTTCTTATAAAAGATGCTTTTTTTAAAAAACAAAAGGATGCTTTGTTTGTCGCTTCTTTTTCGTTGCCGGTTTTATTTTTCTTTAATGCAATTGCGACTTTTAACGAAATATTACCGCATTGGCCTGCAATGGGTTATTTGATTTTAACGATATATGCCGCATATATTATCAATAAATTTTGGGATAACAGCAAATTTAGAAAGATAATATATTTTTCTTGCGGTTTTGCTTTGTTTTTGGATTTAATTGTTCCCGTTCACTGTATATATAAATTTATACCTATAGAACCGTTTTTACCTAAAAAGGAAGCTCAAAAAGTTGAATACGGTATTCCTAAAGCCGAAATTGTTGATGTATCGAACGATTTATACGGATGGAAAGAATTGTCTTCGGAAATAAAAAAAGTATATGATTCTTATCCTGAAGATAAGAAACCTTTTTTATTCACACATAAGAGTTATTTGGCAAGCCAAATATACTTTTATACTCCGGATATAAGAGTTTATTGTTTTAGCGGTAAAATAGATGCCTATGATTTATGGCAAAGAGATATTTCCGTGCTAAAAAATAAAGACGGTTTATTTATTACAAGCAATATGTTTGATTTTAAAAATCCGGAAAAGGTTTATCCTTTTGCGGATTTTGAACAACCCATAGAAGTTCCCGTTTACAGAAATAATAAACTTGTTAAAAAGTTTTGGATAACCAAATGTAAAAATTTTAATCCTGATTCATTACCTGAAAAATATACGGCAAATATAATAGGGCAAAAAAAATCTTTAATGCAGGGCTTAATTGATACGGATCACAGATTGTTTAAATTTATCAATATAGATGTAAAAAATAAATTTTTTGATTTTATAATATCTAATGTTTCTTTTTACGATGATAAAGGTGTCAATCCGAGCGTAATAGTTATTGTTCTTGTAACATTAATAATTTTAAGAAAAGAAGAAAAAAATAAATTTTGGATTTTGTTGGCTTTTATTATATGTACGGTAATAGTTGCAAGTACATTAAATACTTTTATAAAAGGATTTTTGGATAGACCAAGACCGTTAGCTGTTTTCGGAGAAGGGAACATAAATATCTTTTATGAAGTTTTACATGCGCGATCTTTCCCGTCGGGACATACTCAATTTGCTTTTACTGTTATGACGACAATGCTTTTGCTTATTCCAAAATATTGGTATATTTATTTGACACTTGCATTTGCAACCGGCTTTGAAAGAATTTATGCCGGATGTCATTTTCCTATAGATGTTTGTTGCGGTGCTCTCGAAGGAATAATAATATCTTACATAATGGTAAAACTATTTAAGAAAATTTATAAATTATAAAATTTTGCAAAGCAAAATTTGGTGAATGGGTGATAAGGTGATGGGGTGATAGGGTTTAGAACAACAAAGACGAGATCCCGTATCAAGTACGGGATGATAACAATAAACTATGAACTATGAACTACAAACAAAAAGCGGGAAGAGTTCTCTTCCCGTTTTTTATTAATTATACATTGTACATTGCTTTTTTTCTGTCATTCTGAACTTGATTTAGAATCTATAAAACATTTTTGCCGTAGGCACTCCGAAATTATAAACTATAAATTGTACATTGTCGTTCTAAATGCTCTTCAAATGTCTTATATCTTTGCCGTGAACCATAAATATTACATCTTCGGCGATATTTGTTGCATGGTCTCCCAACCTTTCAAGACTTTTTGCTATAAACATTAAATCTATTGCTCTTATAAGTGTTGTTTGGTCGGAAGTGTTTGTCATAAAAGCCAACAAATCTTTTATAATTATCCTTTTTAATTCATCAACTTCATCGTCTTTTGATAATACTTTGTCTGCAAGATCGGGATCGTTCAAATTAAAAGCCTGAATACTGTCTCTAACCATATCATTTACGGCTGTAGCCATTTTAGGAATATCGATTAACGGTTTTAAATCGGGATATTTTAAAAGTTCTTCCCCTATCTCGCAAATATTTACAGCTTCATCTCCCATTCTTTCCAAATCGCTGTTTATTCTCATTGCGGATGTTATAAATCTTAAATCTGTTCCTACCGGCTGATTTAATGCAATAAGTTTTAAACATGTATCGTCAACAACTATCTCCGTAAGGTTGGCTTCTCTTTCTCTGTTAAAAACTTCTTTAGACATGGCTAAATCTCTTTTAACTATCATGTCTACCGAAAATTTTATCATTTGCTGAACTATTTCAGCCATATCAACAAGTCTTTTCTTTAAATCGTTCATTTCCAAATCAAAGTGTCTCATATATACCTCCCCTAACTTTAATTTATAACCAACAACACTACTAACTACTTCTTTTAAAATTTTCAAGCGAATGGCTTTTTTGCTTGAAAATGTAAAATTTTAAAAGAACAAACTCTATCCAAATCTTCCCGAAACATAATCATCCGTTTCTTTTTTCGACGGATTAGTAAATATTGTAGATGTTTCGTCAAATTCTATCAAATTTCCCATAAACATATATGCGGTATCATCCGATAATCTTGCTGCCTGTTGCATATTATGTGTTACTATAACAAGTGTATATTTTTGTTTCATTTCCTGCATTAATTCTTCCAAGTTTGTTGTCGATTTCGGATCTAATGCCGAACATGGTTCATCCAATAATATTATTTGAGGCTTTATTGCTATAACTCTTGCAACACAAAGTCTTTGTTGTTGTTCGAGAGATAAATTTAATGCAGACATTTTTAAATTGTTTTTTAAGTCATCCCATAACAAAACATCTTCCAGGCTTTCCTGAACGATTTTTGCTGTTTCTTTTGAACTTTTTACCATTCTGTTTATTTCAAGGCCGAAAGCAATGTTATTATAAATTGATAAAGGAAAAGGATTCGGTCTTTGGAAAACCATACCGACTTCTTTTCTTACTCTGTCAACCTGCATATCTTCACCGTAAATATTTTTACCGTTAATAAGAATTTCTCCGGTAATTCTTACACCGTCAATCGTATCGTTTATTCTGTTTAGTGTTCTGAGTAAAGTGGATTTACCGCAACCGGAAGGACCTATTAAAGCGGTTATCCTGTTTGCTCTGATATCCATATTTATATTTTTCAATGCGTGAAAATCAGAATAATATAAATTTAAATCTTTAATTTGAATTTTTACTTCGCCTTTTTTCTTTACCATTACAATCCCTTAAAGTTATTCTATTTCGAAATTGTACATTGTACATTCTACATTGTACATTGTTAAAAAACGATTAATCGTTTTTTAACCAAACCTTCCCGTAATATAATCTTCCGTCAATTTATTTTTCGGAGTCAAGAAAATATTTTGAGTTTTATCTATTTCTATCAATTCACCCATTAAAAAGAAAGCGGTTCTTGTTCCCACTCTCGATGCCTGTTTAACGTTATTTGTAACTAAAACTATCGTATATTTTTCTTTTAATTTTAACATTGCTTCTTCTACTTTTGCCGTAGATATGGGATCAAGCCCGGAACACGGCTCATCGAACAGAATTACTTCGGGTTCTATTGCTAAAATTCTTGCGATACATAATCTTTGCTGTTGTCCCCCGGACATTTTTATGGCCGAAGAATCCAATCTGTCTTTTACTTCATCCCATAACGATGCATCTCTTAAAGATTGTTCTACAACTTCGTCCATATTCTTTTTGTTCTTTAAACCTAAAACTTTTGGAGCATAGGCGATATTATCGTAGATTGACATCGGTAACGGTATAGGCATTGCAAAAAGCATGCCGATTCTTGTTCTTAATTTTTCCGGATTCATTTCGAAAATATTATCATCGTCAAGAAAAACATCTCCTTTTCTTGAAAACGATACATTCATATCGTTCATTCTGTTTAATGTTCTTAAAAAAGAAGTTTTTCCGCTGTTAGACGGTCCTATAATGGAAAGTATTTCATTTTTCTTAACGGTTAAGTTAAGATTTTTCAATACCTGTTTTCCGCTGTAAAAACAATTAAGATTTTCAACTTTTATTTTATCTACCATTTTCTGATTTTCCTAAAATAAAGTCTTGCAACTATTGCTATCAAACTCATTGATAATACCATCAATAATAATACCAATGCCGTTCCGAAAATTATATTTTTAGGCATATTAGGTATTTGCGTCGATATAATATACAAGTGATACGGCAAAGCCATAACCTGATCGAACATCGATTTCGGTAAATGCGGAACATAAAATGCGGCAGCCGTAAACAATATCGGAGCCGTTTCTCCGGATATTCTTGATATACTTAAAATTGCTCCTGTCATAATTCCGGGCAGAGCATTCGGCAAAACAACTCTTCTTATTGTTTGCCATTTGCTTACACCGAGAGACCAACTTGCTTCTCTGAAAGAATAAGGAACACTGCTTAAAGCTCCCCGAGCGGTTGTTATTATTACAGGTAATTCCATTATAGATAAAGTTAATGCTCCGGCAAGGATAGATACTCCGAAACCGAGTAACATAACAAATATTCCAAGTCCGAATAAACCGTAAACTACCGACGGAACTCCGGCTAAATTAACTATTGCAAGTTTTATTATTCTTGTTAAAAGATTATCTTTTGCATATTCGTTAAGATATATTGCGGCACAAACACCTACAGGCAAAGTAACACATATTGCACAAGATACTATTGCAAGTGTTCCCAATATTGCGGGAAGGATTCCTCCGGCTCTCATACCGTCTTTAGGCATAGTTGTTAAAAATTCCCAAGACAGTGCAGACCAACCGTTCTTAATAATAATAATAATAACGGTAAGAACGGGAACTATTACAATGATAGTTGATATAACCAGCAATGTATAAGCTATTTTTTGTGATAATTTAGGACTTAATTTAAAGTTCATCTCTTTTTATTCAAAAATAAATCCGCTACAAAATTTATTATAAATGTTATTGTAAATAATACTAAACCTATACCGAACAATGCTCTGTAATGAAGTCCGCCTCTGACTGTTTCTCCCATTTCGGCTGCAATGGTTGCCGTTAATGTTCTGACAGGATCAAATATTGAAGACGGAATCGCCGCGGCATTTCCCGTTACCATAAGAACTGCCATAGTTTCTCCTATAACTCTGCCGATTCCAAGCATTACGGCTGCTATTATTCCCGGCATGGCGGCTTTTAAAACAACTCTTCTTATCGTTTGCCATTTTGTTGCACCCAAAGCATAAGCACCTTCCTTATACTGCCATGGAACAGATCTTATTGCATCTTCCGATATTGAAACTATCGTAGGCATAGCCATAAAGCCCAACACTATAGAGCCTGAAAAAGCAGTTAAACCGGTAGGTATATCCAAAACCGAACGAACTAAAGGAACAAGTGTTACCATTCCTACAAAACCAAGCACAACACTCGGAATTGCTGCCATAAGCTCAACTATAGATTTTAAAACGTCTCTGATACCTTTCGGAGCAAGTTCCGCAATAAATAATGCCGTCATAATACCGAAAGGAACCGCAATTATTGCAGCACCTAAAGTAACAAGCAAAGATCCTATTATTAAAGAGAATACTCCGTAAGAGGCAGGATTTGATGTCGGGTACCAATATTTACCGAATATAAAATTAAATACTCCGTATTCTTTAAAAAAAGCAAAACCTTCTTTTAAAAGAAAACCGAATATCAATACAACAAAAACTATTGCAATGATACCGCACAAAAAAATTATTTTTTCTATAATGTAATCAGTTATTTTACTGTTCATTTTTACTGTTGTTGTTTTATTATTTTTGTTACAATTATTCTAATCTTCCAATCTTCTATCCTTCTGTCTTTATAGGTACGAAAGCTGTTTCAACCACAACTTTCTGTCCTTCTTCGGATAATGCGTAATCTATAAAATCTTTTACTATTCCTTTCGGTTCTCCGTTAGTATATAAATATAACGGTCTTGAAATAGGATATCTTCCATACATAACATTTTCTATTGTCGGGTAAAAATATTCTATTGAATTTTGTGCCGATACGGAAAGGGCCTTTGTTTGATCGTTCATAAAACCTATTCCCGCATACCCTATAGCATTTGGGTTTTGATAAATTTCATCAACTATTGCTTGAGAAGAAGGCATAAGTAATGCTTTAGGAGAAAATTCGTCTTTACTGTTAATATCATTTAATCTTATAACGGTTTCTTTAAAAAACATATGAGTTCCGGAATTACTTTCTCTCGATAGTAAAACTATAGGTCTGTCTTCTCCGCCTATTTCTTTCCAATTGGTAATTTTTGCCATAAAGATATCGCGAAGTTGATCGATTGAAATATAATTTATAGGATTATCTTTGTTAACCAAAACGGCTAATCCGTCAAGACCGACAATAAACTCTTTGTAAGTTATATTTTGTTTTTTAGCTAAATTGATTTCGTTTTCTTCAACCTGTCTTGAAGCCATTGCAATATCGCAAGTGTTATTCAACAAAGCGGCAAAACCCGTTCCCGTACCGCCACCGGTAACACCTACATTTTTTCCGTCGTTAATTTGACTGAATTTTTCTGCCCATACCTGAACTAAATTTACTATGGTATCCGAACCTTTTATTTGCATACCGGCATTAACATTCTTTCCCTGTTGATTGGAACAAGAAAAAAGAATGCAAAATACGGCAAGAAACGCAATATGAATTTTAGTATTGTGCATATTGTATCTATTCTATTATTTTATGTATGTTTTTTCAACTGAAAACTGATGATATTTTCGTTAATTACTAATTGCTAATTACTAATTGCTAATTTTAGTTTTAAATTTTGGCTGTCGTTATCGCTTTCTGTGCCTGATATTTTCCCTTTTTGTCCGCATAAGAAGTTTCGCATATTTCGTCCGCGCCTAAAAACAAAAGTTGTCCTATGCCCTCGTTGGCATAAATTTTTACCGGCATGGAACTTATATTTGATATTGCGATTGTCGCATATCCTTCCCATTCCGGTTCAAAAGGTGTTATATTAACCATAATACCGCATCTTGCGTAAGTGGATTTACCGAAAGCTATTGTTATAATGTCTCTCGGAATTCTAAAATATTCTACGGTTTTTGCAAGGACTACGGTTTGCGGTTGTAAAATTATAAAATCATCAACTTTTACATCTTTGAATAAATTCGGATCTATTTTTTTTGGATCAATAAAAGAACCGTCGGTATTTTTCTGCATTATTTTAAATTCGTTGGAAATACGGAAATCGTATCCGTAAGAAGATGTCCCGTAAGAAATTCCTTTTCTGACCTGTTCCGGTTCGAACGGTTCTATCATTTTTTTCTCTATGGCCATTTTCTTTATCCATTTATCACTTTTTGCCATTTTGTTCCCCTCCGATAATATATAAATTTATTTGCTGAATACTCTTATCCTTTATAACATTAAGCATCACGACAGTGCTGTTTGTGTTATTCCATGAGATACCACATGGATATAGGTTACGGTTCTTAATACAAAACCGTAACCTATATAATTTATTTATAAAAATATTTTAGAAACATTTCGAATAACCGCAAGATTTGCAAACTACACAACCTTCGGCAAATTCCAACATTTCTCCGCATTCGGGACATTGAGGACAAGTTCCCTCTGAATTTCCCGTACCTTTAGACTGATATACTTTTACTTCGGTCTTTTTTTCTGTTTTAGGAACGGTAGGAATAGCAGTCGGTTCATTATTAAACAAGTTTGGCATTTCTCTTTCGGAAATATAAGATTCAAGGGCTTTTGCTATAGCATCCGGACAGGAAAGAATTGCTCCGCCTTCCGTAAGTGTAGGAGAAGGACATCTTATTCCTTTCAACTGTTCTATTATTTTTGCAGTATCAACTCTTGATCTTAAAGCTAAGGAAATAAGTCTTGCGATAGCTTCGGATTGTGTTGCCGTACATCCGCCGGATTTACCGAGCTGAGTGAATACTTCAAAAACACCTTCTTTATCTTCGTTTATCGTTACATACATTTTTCCGCAACCTGTATGCATTAACAACGTTGAGCCCATAACTCTCTTCGGTCTGATTCTGGCTTTCTTTACTTCCGCTTCGGCTGCAGCTATCGGTTTTTCTTCTTTTTTATCTTTGTTTGTATTTGCGGATATTAACACTTGGTCTTCTCTTGAACCGTCTCTGTAAACGGTAACACCTTTACAACCCAACTTATAAGATAACATATAAGCTTTGCTTACATCTTCTTTTGTTGCATTGTGTGTAAAATTAACCGTTTTTGATACGGCATTATCAACATATTTTTGGAAAGCAGCCTGCATTCTGATATGATCTTCAGGCAAAATATCGTGAGCCGTAACAAAAACTCTTTTTATTTTTTCTGGAATTTCTTTAATGTGTTGTATAGTTCCTTCTTGTGCTATTTTTGTCATCAATTCTTCGGAATAAATTCCTGCATCTTTTATTGCTTTTTCAAAATAAGGATTGATAATAAACATTTCTGCTTTATCCAAGCAATTTGCTCTCTTATAAACTAAGGCAAACATCGGTTCTACACCGCCGGAAGCATTTGCTATAAGTCCGATTGTTCCTGTAGGTGCAATTGTTGTCGTTGTTGCATTTCTTATAGGATTTCCGTCTTTATATATGCTTTGTTTGAAATTCGGGAAAGCGCCTCTTTTTAATGCTATTTCTTCCGATGCTTTATGAGATTTTTCTTCAATAAAAGACATTACTTTTTCTGCCAACATTACGGCTTCGGGAGAATTATAAGGTTTCTTTAATTGGAACAACATATCCGCCCAACCCATAACACCCAACCCTATTTTTCTGTTGGATCTTGTAATTTCTCCGATTTTAGGTATAGGATAATTGTTCATGTCGATAACATTATCCAAGAAATGAACGGCGGATTTTACGGTTTGTTCCAATCTTTTCCACTCGATTTTATCGTTTTTAACAAAATGAGATAAGTTTATGGAACCTAAATTACAAGCTTCGTAAGGAAGCAACGGTTGTTCTCCGCAAGGATTTGTGGATTCTATCATTCCTATTTCAGGAGTAGGATTTGTGTCGTTCATTCTGTCAATAAACACTATTCCGGGTTCACCGTTTTTCCATGCTTGAGTTACGATTTTATCGAATACTTCTCTTGCTTTTAATCTCCCGGAAACTTCTTTTGTTCTCGGATTATATAAATTATATTCTTCATCATCTTCAACGGCATCCATAAATTCCTTTGTCAATGCAACAGATATGTTAAAGTTGGTAAGATTTGTTGTTATATCTTTACAAGTAATAAATTGCATTATATCCGGGTGGTCGATTCTGAGCATACCCATGTTTGCTCCTCTTCTTGTTCCCCCTTGTTTAATAGCTTCCGTCGCGGCATTAAATACCTGCATAAAAGATACAGGACCGGAAGATACACCGTTTGTTGATTTTACACTATCGTTAGACGGTCTTAATCTTGAAAAAGAAAATCCTGTTCCTCCGCCGGATTTATGAATCAATGCTGTATTTTTTAAAGTTTCGAATATGGAATCCATTGAATCTTCAACAGGCAAAACGAAACATGCTGAAAGTTGTTGTAACGGTCTTCCCGCATTCATCAATGTAGGAGAATTGGGTAAAAAGTCCAAAGAAGACATCATTGTAAAAAATTCTTCTATTACATCGTCAAGTTTTGCATTTTTATCATAAATTTTATCGGCTTGAGCAATATTTTCGGCAACTCTGAAAAACAAATCATTAGGTTCTTCTATAGGATTTCCGTCGTTATCTTTTTTTAGATATCTTTTCGATAAAACCTTCATTGCGTTTTCGTTTAGAGCCGGTTTACTTTTCTCTAACAGCTTTTCCTTTAGTGTAGGCATTTTTCCTCCAAAATATATTAATTTTTTTCTTTATTTTTCTTTGTTTTGTTTTTATCGTGTTCTTTCTTTAATTTCTTTAATTCCGTCATAAAATCATTCATGTCTGCAAATTTATTGTATACGGAAGCAAATCTTATATATGCAACCGTATCTATATCCAATAACTTTTGTAATGTTTTTTGACCTATTACGGAAGACGGTACTTCCATAATATAATCACTTATTTCCGTTTCCACCTCTGAAACCATTTTTTCTATAGTTTCGGTAGAAACAGGTCTTTTTACGCAAGCTCTTGATATAGCAGCCCAAAGCTTTTTCCTGTCAAAAGGTTCTCTTCTGCTGTCCGATTTGATAACCATAAGAGTTATATCTTCCGGTTTTTCATAGGTAGTATATCTTTTTTTACATTGATTACATTGTCTTCTTCTTCTAATAGCTGAAGTGTGTTCTATGGGCCTGGAATCTAAAACTTGACCGTCAAAGCTACCGCAAAAAGGACATTTCATAGTTTAAACCTCATTTTTTGTAATGAAAGTATAATGTTGAATTTATACTATATGTTGTGTTTTGTTGTAATAATATAACATACATATTGATTTTGTCAAGGAAAATTTTCTTGACATTTTGATTTTGTTTTGATATAGGAATTGACTTTTTACAAATAAAAAATGCACCCCTCTTTTTGAGAGGAGTGCATTTTCTTTTGCGAAATTGGTTATGCTGCTCTAAGTATTGCTTTGATATTTTCAAGACTTTCTTCACCGGTTAAGTTACTCATATCTATAATATCTTGTTTTGCATATCCGAGCAATAACAACAATAATCCTTCAAGAACCATGGCTCTTTCTTGAGAGTTTAATTCCGGATTATCGCTTAATGCCGATAAAGTGTTTATTACGGTATCAACTTTGTTTTCAAATCTTCCGTTTAGGATATTGTATACTTCTCTTATCTTTGGTTGGAATTCGGCTCTGAATTTATCAATATCCAATGCTTGTTCCAAGTCTTTATTGATGTCACTTTCTTGGAAGCTTGTTCCTTTTGCTATTCTGTAATTCAATAAAGTTTGCATTAATAAATTGGAATATTCTTCTTTATCGAAAGAAACATCAGTTGCATTTATTTTCTTCAGTTCCGAAGCTTCCAATAATCCTTCTACAAAACCTTTCAATTCATATTTTGATATATTTTCTTTGAAATTTGTTGCAAGCATTGCATTTATTTGTGTAACATCTAGCTTGTCGCTGATATACATTGTACATAAGCTTTGTAAAAGATCCTCATTTATAATAGATTCTCTGTTTATAACAAAATTTCTTCCTTTATTTATTCCTCTCATACTTTGTCCTTCCGGAGTAGTTTCAAATATCGAAGATATAAATTTTGTTATTGATAATCCGTTAAAAGAAAATCCGTCGGAGGTATCTATTGCTTCAAGAATAGGTGAATCAAACGATAACATGGATACTTTATTGTTTTCAAAGAGTGTCGATAATTTCGGTATGGATATAAAACCGTTTTTATCTGCGGAAATATTTATTATCATATTTTCTGTCTTCAAATTTGCAATTCCGACAGATACTAACGGAGAATCGTAGTCCGCAACTAATTTAATGCCTTCATTATTAAAAGTAATTAAAAATTCGGTAGGATAAATATCCGAAGGCATTTTCATTGCTAAAAAGGAACCTACATTTTGTTCGTTTATAATTTTGGAAAGATCGGAAATGAGAGACAATACTTTAGGATTGTTTGCAGATACTCCGCTTTGTGATAAATCGACTTGTAATCCGTCAATTCCGCCGTTTTCTTTAAACTGTTGGAAAGTATCATCAAATGACGATATCCAATTTTCTAATTCTTGTATTGTCATATTATTAAGATCAAAAGTATAATTAAACATTACTTTTAACCCGTTATCATGTGCAGCTTGCAATAAACCTTTTAAAGCTTGTGATTTGTCTTGCAATAATTTATCATCGGCAGATATTATTATTGTTGTTACTCCTTGAGCTACAAGTCTGCTAATATCTTCCTGACCGAAACCGTCGATCTGTTCGGAAGATAAATTTGATGCAACAAGTGAAGGTTTAATAAACATATTGTCTGTTTGTTTCTTCTTTGCTTTTAATGCATCCGTAAATAAACTTAGTACAGCTTTTCCCACACCTACCGTAGAAAACATTCCCTTTGCCGATTCTTCAACATCTGTTGTTACTATATCTCTATTTAAATTTTCAGGTAAATCCAATATTTTAATTGTTTTTTGAGAATTATCGTTTATATGCTGTAGCATTGCTATCAATGCATCTTGTTCCGTAATATTGCTTATATTTACCGTTTGTCCGTATGAATTATCATCATATCCGTAAACAGTCAAATTATTATTTGGTTTGGACATTAAACAGAATGCTAAATCTCCGTCTGCGGTGGAAATTCTTGAATTTGTTTCTTGTATCAAAGAAGTTTCTCCTACTAACACTAAATTAACTTTTATTCCGGAATTTGAAAGCAATTCTGCTTCTTTTATTCTTGCCAAGTCGGTTGCATTTGCAACAATTGTATATTCCATATTATCCTTGAATAAAACAGAATATGTTAATCTTTGCAATGCTTTAATTGAATTTAGAACCGTTTTTTCAAACAGCTCAAAATTTGCTTGCAGGAATTTTGATTGCGTTTCAATTGCATTATTTATCGCATCGATAAGAGTTTGTCCTCCATTTTCGGTAACAAAACCTACCAATTTAGATGAAAGTTCTTTATCTCCTTTTGTTTCATCGAATATTCTTACAATCGGTTCCGTTCCGGAAGGTCTTATCAATAACCAAGCTCCGTTTTCAAATATTATTTTTATTCCGTCGTTAGTTCTTATTTCTTGAATAACCAATCCTTTATCTATACCCGCAAATAAATTCTTTATGGTGTCGGAATTTGCATTTTGTTTTATCTTTAATAAGGTTGACATTAAATTTTCTTGTTTCTTTTTGGCTTCGGCACTTATTTTTTCCGGGGTATCGAATTTACTGTCATTTGCAACAATTTCTCTGAACTTAATGGTTGTTTCTATACCTTGAGGTGCATAAGAAATATCAGAATATATTTCGGATAAAACATCACTGGGTTGTTTACTGTTTTCAACCAAAACAAATAGTAACATTATGTTTGCCAAGAATCCACACTTATCATATATCCATTCCGCTATTGATATTCCGCCGGAAGATTCAACACCTAACAAGAATAAGTCTCCGTTATTTTCCGCATCATGTTTTGCTTGAGCAAAATATTTAAAACCTACGTTTACTTCTTTTACATCAACACAATTTTTAAATTGTTCCAACAGTTCCGAATCCAAATTGAAAGCTTTTAATTTGTCGAAATAGTCTGAAACTAATTTATCTGCTAAATCATCAAGCACATGTGTTGTTGCACAGTTTCTCGGAACAATCAATTTCCTTTCCAAGAATTTTTTTAATATTTCGTTTTGTCTTGTTTTGTTTTCTTGTGCGGCATTGATTTCGGAAATTAAATTGTCAAATAAAGTTTGTAATCTGAAATTCAAAAGAATCGTTCCGATTTCGTTTGCCGTTACAAAGTTGCCATCTTTATCAACTACGGCAAATCTGTCTCCGTCAACATCGGTTGATATACCTAAAAGATTATCTTCTGTTATCGATTTTACTTTTTCTCTTAATTGTTTTGTGTTTTCAAAAGACGGTTCCGGTTTTTGTCCTCCGAATGTAGGATCAACCGTATCATTTATCATAACTATATTAAAGCCGAAGAATTTTAATATTTCATAATAATATTTTTTTGTCGCTCCGTTTTTAGGATCTACAACTATTGTCCATTCTTTTGCTTTCTGTCTGAAATTTTTAAGACTTGCATCATTATCTATTCCAAAAACACCGGTTATCATTTTCTTGAACGCTTCTATAAAAGTCGTTTTTACATCTATAGATGTTATTTTGTCGGACTCTTTTACTATATTTATTTCAGGGTCTGTATTTGCCGCAAGTTGGTCTTGAATACTTTTTATTTCATTTTCAATCATTGTTGTAACATCGGTGCCGGCTTGTCCTCCGTCTCCCAATGTTATCTTATAACCGTTATGTTCTTTCGGATTATGACTTGCAGTAATATTTATCGATAAAGTAAATCCTTTTGCACGGGTATAATAAGAAATTGTCGGGCTTGGTATATCGTCACTGCTTATTACAACATTTATATCGTTTGCCGCAAGTATTTTTGAAACAATTTCGGCAAACTGTTTGGATAAAAATCTTGAATCTCCTCCTACAAGAATTTTGACATCTTTCGGTTCTATATTTTGTTTATCGGCAATAGCGGATATAACGTTTGATATAGCTTGTGTTATTATCACCATATCTAAGAAGTCTACTTCTTCCCCCATTATACCTCTTACACCGGCAGTTCCGAATTTTATTTGCTCTGTTTTTGAATATATAGCCTGCGGAATATTTCCGTTTCTCAATTCTAAATATTGAGAAAGTAATTTTTCTATATATTTTTCGTTAAAACCGGCTTTTGCCATAACTTCGACGGCAGAGATTAGTTCAACATCGTTTGGAGAATCCGTTAATTGTGAAAGTAATTTTTGTAAGTTTGTTTGTTCTTCTTGTATAGATGTTTTTGCTTTTTTTGTTGCGGAAATAATATTTGCTGCTGTATTTGCCGCCATAGTCGGAACAGTAGCACTTGCTAAAGTTTTTAATATGAAATTTACCATGTTACTTGTGGAACTGTCGGATTTAACATCTTCACCTTTTAAAGATTTAAAAGTTTCTTTCGCATTTACTTTTCCTAATTGAACACCCATTTGATCAAACGCATTTACATTCCAAATTATTCCCAATGTTGCAACCATATCTTCATATAAAGCTGTTAACGCTCCCAAAGTTCTCGGAGTAAGTTTGTCGAACATCATTATGGTAGAAGGTCTGTTACCGTCGAAAATTTTTGCTTTTGCATCTTCTCTTGCGGCTTGTTCATCAAGACCTTCTTCCATCAATTTTGCTACAGTCTCTTCATAAGTTCTTCCGAAAGCCATGGCACTTGCTTGAGCTAACATATTTGCAAGCAGTCTCTTATGAGATTCTTGCATTGTTTCGTCCGTTATTGTATCGCTTGTTTGTGCAAAACCTATAAAATCCACAGGAATAATGTCAGTTCCCTGATGATGTTCCTGTAAATAAGAATGCTGAGCATCCGTACCTGCAGTCCCGTAAATTTCCGAACCGGTAGAATAGTCCGTTATTCTGTTACCTTGTATATCAACGGATTTTCCTAAACTTTCCATATAAACTTGTTGAATATGAGAAGTGAATAATTTTAAATATCTGTTATAAGGTAATATGGCATATGCATTTCTGTTTAAGAAGTTTCTTTCCAATACATTAAGAATGGCCATTAAAACGGGTATATTTTGTGTAATATCATCGGTTTTAAAGTTTTCGTCTATTTCATTTGCACCGGATAGAAATTCTATAAAATTATCAAATCCTACCGAACACATTAAAGGAAGACCTACAGCAGACCAAACAGAAAATCTGCCGCCTACCCAATTCCAAAATTCAAACATGTTATTTGTATCTATACCGAACTCTGAAACTTTTTCTTTGTTTGTAGATACGGCAACAAAATGTTTTGCTATTACTTCCGGATTTGTTCCGAGATTATCTGTTATCCATTTTTTTGCCAAAGTTGCATTTGTGATGGTTTCTTCCGTAGTAAATGTTTTTGATTCTATAATAAATAATGTTGTCTCGGGATTTAAACCTAAAGCATTTAATGTCGAATCTATATCGTTTGGATCAACATTAGATACGAAATGAACATTAGGACCTTTTCTAAATGTTGATAATGCCTCTGTAGCCATTCTCGGTCCTAAATCGGAACCGCCGATACCTATGCTTACTACATCGGTTATAGTCTTTCCCGTAACACCTTTCCACTGTCCCGAAATAATTTTATCGGAAAAACCTTTCATTTGATTTAAAACTCTTACTACATCAGGCATAACATCTTTTCCGTCAACATATATAGGAGCTTTTGCTTTTATTCTACCGTTTTTGTCTGTGGTAATATTTCTCAAAGCACTATGAAGAACGGATCTTTGTTCCGTAAGATTATAAGTTTCACCGGAAAGCATACTGTTTCTTCTTTGCTCGAATTGTGCTTCTTTTAACAAATCTTCAAAAAGTTTGAGCATGTCATCATCAATATTTGTTTTAGAAAAATCAAACAGTAAAGTTTGACCTTTTCCTAAATCCAACGTTCTTGAAAAAGTTGTTCCTCTGTCTTTATCTTTAGAGAATAAGTCTCTTATAGACTTCATGTTCTTTTTTACATATCCTGCTATTTTTCCGAAAGATTGCGAGGAAGTAAGTCCCTTATATACTATTTCTTCTACAGTTGCAGTTCCGTTTTTTTCTAAAGATTCCAAAATATCGTTTTTGTTTTCTCTGTTAACAGCTCTGTAATTGTAATAGCCTCCTCTTATTTCATTTCTTTCTTTTGCTTTAATTATTGCAAGAACGGCTTGCTCTTTTGCTTTTTTCTCGTCGGCAGCATAAACATATTGATATGCTTCTAATCCCGGCCTGTCATTAAAATTAGAGATTACAACTCTGTAAGTCTTTTCTCCTTGTTTCGGTTGTCCGATTTGTTGAGGAACAACATTATCGTTTAAAACCGGTGCATTGTCGGCTTTTACATTTTTTATTATTTCCGGTAATTTAGAATCGTCATACATATCGGATATTGCCGCAGCAATAGTCGTTATATTGTCTTGTGAAAATTTTAAATTTTCAAACATTCCGCCTGCAAGAATTCCTTTTTCCGTAGCCATACATATTTGATAAATTAATTCAAACATAGCTTGTCTCGGAGATTTTGCATACACTGTTTGAAATGCCGCCAGTTCTGCAGTATCATTTATCCCCGGCATTATTATGTTAAATTTGTATTCCCCTCGCTTCGGTTGTCTCATTACAAAAGGTTTATTTGTTTTCTTTGAAACAACAGTCTTTTTTACCGTTACTTCTTCCCGAGAAACTTCGGTTACAAGTTTATCCGTTGTAATTCCTCTTTCCTTTAAATTCTGTCTTATCAAAAACATTGCCAGGTTCATTTGACTTCTATCTAATTTGCAATCGGCTAAAATTTGTTCGGCTGCTTTTCTGACAGCATTATTAAAAGCTTTTGCTTTCGTGGGAGCGGTTGTAGTAAGAAAATTATTGTCACCATCTTTAGTGTTATAATTTACGAGCATGCCGTTTATTTTAAAATATACATTGAATTTAACCTGATATGTTTTTTGTTCGGCTTTTGTAAGCAAAGAATCAATGTTTTTAGATAAATTATATACATTAATATTATATTCTTTATGTCTTTTTGCTCCTGCAATTTTTGCTGCAAGTTGTGCTATTGAATGTATTCCGAAATATCCGAAAACTTTTTCGTAAGCTTCGTTCATCGCATCTATTACGGATGTTACGGCATTATTTAATCCTATGGATACTTCTTCTTGTTCGCCGTAATATTCATGTTCCTGTAAGAACTTTTCTCTTGCGGCTTCTTGTCTGTCATCTATTCTCCCGAGAATTTCTTCCATAAAAATATTGTCGAAATCTTTTTGTTCCGATATTGCAACCAAAGATTCTCTTATATTTATCAAACCTAATTTTGTCAGAAATTTATACCAAATTTTATTTCTAACACTTTCATTTGTTAAAGCTTGTCCGAGAATATCTTTTTCAACGGTTCCTTCTAAAGCATTTCTTAAATTTTCATTTTCTATTTTTTTGAGGTTCTCTCTGATTTTTTGTTTTGCTTCTATTGTCGATACCGGAGCCATATTTTCTGAAAGGGCTCTTATGTTTTCTCTGTTAAGTCTGTTTAATTCTTGTATATCAATAACAATATCTGCGGCTAATTGTGCCTGTTGTTGGGACAAGGTTTCAACAGGTTCTTGTTGTTCTACTCTAAGTTCGTTTAAAGAAATAATTTCGCCGGAAATATATTCTATTTCAACTCCGTTACCTACCGGTCTTATTTCTCTTATAGAACCTTTATTTAACATATCTATTACTTCGGTAACAGGTCTGTTTGCAAAAGTTGTGTTTGTTATGTCATATTGTTCATTGAAAATATTTTCATATAAAAATTCGGCTTTAGTCGTTTCTTCGGTTATGTTAGGCGTTATTACTACATAATTTACATTTTCTTCTTCTAATAATTTATTAAATCCGTAAGTATGGAAACCGCCGGTTATAACAACATGAATTTTTCTTCCTTTTGCTATTGCATCTAAAATTTTATCTTTATGGTTAATTAATGAATTTCTTATTCTTAATCCCTTTGTTGCTTGATTAGGTGTTTTTCCCAATAAATTCTTTACGAATACTCTGTTTCTTTCAAGATTATTATTATAAAAATCATCAGCTAAATTAAAATATTGTGTTAAATCGGTTAAATTATCGATATCAATGTATTTTTCCCACAATAGTTTAAATTTTTTTGAATTTTCCGAAAATTCTTCATGTTCTTTTGCCGTCATTTTGTTAGTCAAATAATGAGACAAACTTTCCAACTGATTTTTTAAGAAGAAAATATCCTTTTCGGCTTGAGTCGTTGTGTATTTATCGTTTAATTCTTGAACAAATGTTTTTTCATCATTAGCTAAATTGATTGTGTTTATATTTTGGTTTAATATCAAATATTCAAAGAAAAGATTTGTGTTTGAATATTTTTTGTCGGACAAGATACCTAAATCTTTTGCTTTTTTCAATAAATCGAAATAGAATTCAACTTCAAACTCTTTTTTTGTTGTTTTTTCCGCTAAGGTTTTATATTCGGCGAAATTTAATTTTTCTTTCAATTGTATCAATATTTCTTTTATTTCGTTATTTAACTTTTTTTGGTCGAATGTTTTTTGTTTTGATATAACTTTTGCAAAACTAATAATGCTTTTATATTTAGAAAGGTTTATATTCGTTTTTTGAGCTTTTTCCAATAAAAACTCAATATATTTATCTGTTTTTATTTTACCTTCTTTATAATTTTTAACAACCTTATTTATTTTTTTGTTTTCTTTGGAATAATATTGTTCGGCTTTTTTATCGAAGAGATTATTTAATATCGATAAATATTGTCTTATCTCGTTTCCTTTATTATAAATATCGTTTAATTTTTTAAAGTTTTCGGTATATAGAGATTTATCTTCCAATCCTTTCAATATTGTGTCTTTTTTCGATTGTACCGCAAATAATTCTCCTCCCGACAATCTTCCGTTCATTAACAAATTATCCAATACTTTTTGTTTCGTTTTAGCATCTTGTATATCGGATAACCATTTTGTATTTAATGTTTTGGATGCACCTTCAACATATATGTCTTTTAAATCGAAATTTTTATCCAATATGGATAAAATGGAACTTATATTTCTTTGTGTTTGTTCATGGGAATGAAGATCTTGAATATTTATTATAATGTCCCCGGAGCTGTTTGAATAATAAGCATCGGTTATTCTGCCCAAATTGAAAGGAATTAGTGTATTAGTCGGTAAATTTGTCGGCACGGATACATTCGATATCGGCATTGCCGCATAAACCGATTGTGCCGATATTATGGAAAATATAAAACATATCGATGTAAATATCGCAGTAACCTTTTTTAAAGAAAAGTTTTTAAATTTTTTCTTTACACTTTTTAAAATATTCATTTTTTTCTCCCCAATAAAAAATCCGTCTTGCATAAATATTATACAAGACGGACTTTTCCTGTTATATTAATAATGTTTATATCTTCTATGTTATCTCTTGCAAAATAACAAAAAAGTATTGTTATACACATTAACTTAAATGTATAAAATTTAAAAATAATCTTATTCAACAAAGGTGTGGAATAAGATTTTTCATTTAACAATGAAAAACCGCAATTATCAAAATTTTTTGATAATTTTAAATCGTTTTCTGTTGTTGTTTTCACGAAATATAAATCTTTTTGACCGCTGCTTTTTTTATCTTTGTTTTCGGCTTCATTTTTTTGAGAAGTTGTCGACACTAAATTAATGTTTGTAGATTCCAAAATTTTATTTATTATGCCGTAAGAAAAATTCGTTATGGAATTATAATATTCCGAAATTGAAGTCGATTTATACAACACACCGAACTCTTGTTTAACAGTTTCATCGATATTAAAAGAAAAAGATATTGATAACAAAGAAAATATTACCAATAAAGCAAGGCATTTATTGAAAAATGATACAAACAGATTGTTGTTATACATACCTTAAAATAGTATAATCCATAAAATACATTTTTTCAATATTTATAATTTAACAAATTACTTCTTAAATTTAATGTAATGCTTTATCAATGAAGCCGTAGAACAATTATGTTCGTTTGTTTTTTCACCTTTTAATTCGGGTAAAATAACATTAGCTAATTTTTTACCGAGTTCAACACCCCATTGATCGTAGCTGTTAACTTGCCAAATTATTCCTTGAACAAATATTTTATGTTCATACATTGCAATTAATGCGCCTAAAGTTTTAGGTGTAAGTTCATCCAGCAAAATACTGTTTGTCGGTTTATTACCTTCAAAAACTTTATGAGGTGCCAACATTTCTATATCTTCTTTTGAAGCTCCGCTTTTTTCCAAAGCATCTATAGCTTGTTCTTTTGTAAGACCGAATGCCAATGCTTCGGGTTGTGCAAAGAAGTTAGACATTAATTTTTCGTGATGATCACCTATTCTTTCGGGCGGGTTAACTATACCTATAAAATCCGAAGGAATCAATTTTGTTCCCTGATGAATTAACTGATAGAAAGAATGTTGTCCGTTTGTTCCGGGTTCTCCCCATAATACCTGTCCTGTTTGATAGTCAACTTTTTCACCGTTTCTGTTTATTGTTTTGCCGTTACTTTCCATATCCGATTGTTGTAAGAATGCCGTAAATCTGTGTAAATATTGGCTGTAAGGTAAAACAGTATAACTTTGAGCATTAAAGAAATTGTTGTACCAAACACCAAGAACCGCCATTATTACGGGAATATTTTGTTCTATCGGAGCATTTATAAAATGTTGGTCCATTTCATAAGCACCTTCCAACAATTCTTTAAACTTATCAAAACCTACGGAACATGCTATAGGTAAACCTATTGCAGACCATAAAGAATATCTTCCGCCTACAAAGTTCCAAAATTCAAACATATTATTTGTATCTATACCGAATTCCGCAACTTTTTCTTTATTTGTAGATAAAGCAACAAAATGGTTTTTGATTGCACTTTCACCGAGTTTTTCAACCAACCATTTTCTTGCGGTATTTGCGTTTGTCATTGTTTCCTGGGTTGTAAATGTTTTTGAAGCAACAATAAATAACGATGTTTCCGGATCTAATTTTTTTAATACTTCATATATGTCCGCTCCGTCAACATTAGAAACGAAATATACCTGAGGTCCGTCCGCATAATATTTTAATGCTTCGCAAACCATTCTCGGTCCTAAATCGGAACCGCCGATACCTATATTTATAACTGCTTTAATTTCTTTTCCTGTTGCACCTTTCCATTTTCCGCTTCTTAACTGTTCGGTAAAATCTTTCATTTTGTTAAGAACTTTTTTTATGTCAACCATAACATCTTTTCCGTCAACATAAACAGGTTTGTCCGACATATTTCTTAATGCGGAATGAAGTACTGCTCTTTTTTCCGTCCAGTTGATTTTTACACCGGAAAATATTTTTTCTGTCCAAGATTTTAAATCGCTTGCAGTGACTAAGTCCAATAACAATTGTTTTGTTTTATCATCAATAATATTTTTTGAATAATCAAACAATATTCCTATATTGTCAAGTCTGATACTGTATTTGTTAAATCTGTCTTTATCTTTAAAAAGATCTCTCATATGAACATTTTTCATTTCTTGTTCATAGTAATTTTTCAAATTTTTCCATTCTTTGGATTGTGTTAACTTTTCTTGCATTTTTAAGAACTCCCCCGACTAAATTGTAAATTTATATCCGAATTTAAAAAGAATATCTTTATAGCTTACATCTGTATCGTTATCCGTTGCTTGATATCTTGTAGCATGTAATTCGAAAATATATCTTTCATACAGCTCAAAACCGAAACCGCCGCCTACATAATAACCGGGAGTTGTTCCGCTGCCGTTTGATATAGCACAGTATACATTGTATCCGCCGTCTATTCTAAGGTAAGGTTTATATTCTCCCAAATTACCGAAAGGAATCCATATTATACCTGCATATACAGGTACCATTGTAAATTTTGAGTTTGTATAATATTGGTCTGCTCCCCAATTTTCTCTGGAAGCTTTTAATCCCATGCTGATGTTTCTGTTTATCAACCAATCAACACCGAAGGCTACGGCAAAGTAATTATTTAAAAAATATTTGCCTTCAACACCGATATTAACCGCAACATCAACTTCATAATCGCTTCTGAATGTTCCCGGTATACATAGCGAAAGTTTGGGAATAATGTCTATATCAGCGGCAAAAGCGGAAACGGTTGAAATAAGTAACAATAAAACAACTAAATATTTTTTCATGTAATAAGCCCCCTGCGATAAAAAAACGACATATTTCATTTTAGCAAAATTTTGAGTTTACTCCAATTGCTAAAAATTATTATTTATGAAATTCTTTACATAACAGTATGCCATGGTGAAAGCATCGGTTGCACCATACAACCTGATTTCACAATTTTCTTTTTTCTCATCCGGAACAACTTCAAAGGCTGTGAAATATTTCGATTTAGCCAAATTTATTCCCAATGTATTGCTGTAACCGACTTTATTTAAATAATGAAATTTGCCGAATGTCCCGAAATATGTAGTTTCCGCATCGGAAATTTGTTTTGTTATTTTTTCCGATTCGGCATCTATTTCCGGTTTTGCAATATAAGCTATTGCTCCGCACAAAAGAACAAGAAGGAAAACAAGTGTAATAACGGAAACGATAAAATCGGAAAAGCCGTGCTCTTTATTTTTTTTAAATTTCTTATTTGCGGAATCTCTTTTTAAAGAACTATCTCTTACCTGATTTTTAAAACTGGAATACTGTTCCACAACATTTGCAATGTTTTCTTGAACAGATTTTCCTGTTTGTTCGTTATTTTGCACAATATTTTCTTGAGGATTATTTATTTTGTTTTCCGTTTCTTTAACTTCTTCTGACATAATGTTCTCCTCCGTTTATATCATTTTTTTTATTTTATTCTTTTTATATTTGCACCAAGTTTTCTGAATTTTTTCTCTAACGCTTCATATCCTCTGTCAAGGTGATAAATTCTCGAAATTTCCGTTTTCCCTTTAGCACAAAGACCTGCCAAAACAAGGGCAGCTCCCGCTCTTAAGTCGGAAACCATAACGGGTGCTCCCGAAAGTTCTTTTACACCGTGAATAGAAACTTGTCTGCCTTCTATTTTTAAGTTTGCTCCCAATCTTTGCAGTTCGCAAACATGTAAAAATCTGTTTTCAAAAACCGTTTCTTCTATAATGGAATTTCCTTTGGCAAGAGCCATAAGTGCCATCCATTGAGCTTGAATATCGGTCGGAAACCCGGGATAAACTTCCGTTTTTATATTAATCGGCTTAATTTCTTTTTTCCACTTTACCGTTAAAGTATCGTCTTTTATTTTTATATCGGCACCCGCTTCAATAAGTTTTTCTATTACAAGTTCCAAATGTTTCGGATTAACTTTTGTTAACTTAATTTCACCTTTAGTCATTAATGCGGCAATCATATAAGTTGCAGCTTCAATTCTGTCGGGAATAACATCATGTTCAAAACCGTGCAACTTATCAACACCTTCTATTGTTATTATTCTTGTTCCGGCACCTGAAATTTTTGCCCCCATCTTTACCAAGACATCTGCCAAATCTTGAATTTCGGGTTCTTTTGCCGCATTTATTATTCTTGTTGTACCTTTTGCCAAAACACTTGCAAGTAAAACATTTTCCGTCGCACCCACACTTGCAAATCTGAATTCTATATCTGTTCCAGTAAGTCTGCCTTTACTGAATATTTTTATATAACCTTCTTTTAATTCAATAGTTGCTCCCATCTTTTTGAAAGCATCCAAATGAATATCTATAGGTCTTGCACCTATTGAACATCCGCCGGGCAAAGAAACATCCACTTTTCCGAGTCTTGCAAGTAACGGTCCCATAACCAAAACACTTGCTCTCATTTTTCTTACCAAATCGTAAGGAGCTATATGGTTTAATTTTGAAGATTTATCACAATTAACAATATTTCCTTTTCTTACCGTCTTTTTACCTATAAAATTTAAAAAATCTACCGTTGTTTTGATATCGGCAAGTATAGGAACATTTTTAATTTTACATTTATCGTCGGTTAAAAGTGTAGCAAAAAGTATCGGCAATGCAGAATTCTTTGCTCCGGAAATTTTTACTTCACCGTTTAATTTTTTACCGCCGTAAATTACTATTTTATCCATTTTGTGCTATTAATATCCTGTCTAAACCGGAATAATCCTTTATTATTTTTATAAAAAGAAAACTGTCAAATAAATCCGCAATCTGTAAAGAGATATTTGAGTTAAGCTCTAACAACAATATCCCTTTCGGATTTAAATATCGAGCAGAATTTTCCGCTATTATTCTGTAAAAATCCAATCCGTCCTCTCCGGCTACAAAAGCATTTTTCGGTTCAAAAAAAAGTTCTTTTTCCAAACCCTTATATTCTTTTTCGGTCACATAAGGCGGATTAGATATAATTATATCAAATTTTTTAGCAATAATATTATCAAACATATTACTTTCTAAAAATTCTATCCTGTTTGATACATTGTTTGTTACGGCATTTTCTTTTGCTACCTGCAAAGCTTTTGTGCTTATATCACTTGCCGTAACAGATACATTATCGTTATATTTTGCTACGGAAACGGCTATTGCTCCCGAACCGGTGCATAAATCCAAAACTTGTTTAAAGTTGTTTCCTTTTATGAAATTGTTAGCTTGTTCAACTATTAATTCCGTTTCCGGTCTCGGAATTAGAACATCAGGATTAACTTTAAATGTCAGTCCCATGAATTCCGAATTACCCAAAATATAATCTACCGGTTCCCCTGTTATTCTTTTGTTTAAATAGTTTTGATATTGTTGATATTGCTCGTGAGATAATGTTTCTTGTCGGATAGTTGTTAATTTGTTTCTTTTTATTTTTAAAACACCACACAATAAAACTTCGGCATCAAGTTGAGCTTCCGTTATATTATGTGATGTTAAAAATTCCGTTGCCTGTTTTAAAATTGTAAAAATATTTTGTTCAGTTTGACACATTTTTTGAAGTTATCTAATCTTCCAATCTTCTGTCGTCCGTTGTTGCCGTTTCTGCCGTTGTCGTTAATTGCTAATTACTAATTATATTAAATGTTCGCCGATTTCAACTTTTCTTCGTTTTCGCAAGATATAAGTTTTTCTATAAGTTCGTTTAAATCTCCGTCCATAACTTCGGTTATATTATAAACACTGAAACCTATTCTATGGTCGGTTATTCTGTTTTGAGGAAAATTATATGTTCTTATTTTTTCGGATCTGTCTCCCGAACCGACTTGTTGTTTTCTGTCGCTGGACATTTTTTGTTCTTGTTCTATCATCTTTTGTTCATATAATTTTGCTCTTAAAACTTTCATGGCTTTAGCTTTGTTTTTTATTTGGCTTCTTTCATCCTGACAAGCAACAACAAGTCCCGTAGGCAAATATGTTATTCTTATTGCTGAATCGGTTTTATTAACATGCTGTCCGCCCGCACCGCTTGCTCTGTATGTATCTATTCTTAAATCTTCCGGTTTTATTTCAACATCAACTTCTTCCGCTTCGGGAAGAACTGCAACCGTTATTGCGGATGTATGAACTCTGCCTGATGCTTCCGTTTCGGGAACTCTTTGTACTCTGTGAGTTCCTCTTTCAAATTTGAAATATTTCCAAACTTTATTTCCGGATATGGAAAATACAACTTCTTTGTATCCTCCGAGACCTGTAGGATTGGAATCTATTATTTCATGTTTCCAACCGTTTCTTTCCGCAAATCTTGTATATGCCCTGAACAAATCTCCGGCAAATAAAGCAGCTTCTTCTCCGCCTGTTCCTGCTCTTATTTCAACGATAATATCTTTATCTTCATGCGGATCCGGCGGAATTAACATAAGTCTTATTTCCGTTTCCATCTTTTCTTTGTTTGCAACGGCTTGGTCGTATTCTGCAAAAGCCATTTCTTTCATTTCTTTATCATCGGATTCTTTTAATTCGTTTAGATCGTCGATATCTTTTAACAATTTAAAATATTCTTTCGATTTTTCAACTATCGGAGATAAATAGGAATGTTCTTTTGATAAAGCTCTGTATTGTTCCTGATCTGCAATTATATTGCTGTCACTGAGCTTTTGTTCAACTTCTTTAAATTTAGAATTAATTTCTTCTAATTTTTCTTTAAACATATTTTTTACCTATAAAAAAATATGACAGGATTTCATGTTTTATAAAAATGATAATCCTGTCAATATTTAAAATTTTATTTATTTTTCTTTTTTAGCATCTTTCTTTGCTGCATCTTTTTTAACATCTTTTTTTACTCTCTTAGGTGTAGATGTTAAAAGTTTTGAAGTCTTTCTCGGTGAAGAAACCTTTTTCTCTTTTTTCTTTCTTACAACAGTCTTTCCTTCGGTAGCAACAAATCTCTTTTGGAACTTTTCAACTCTTCCGGCTGTATCTATAAGTTTTTGTTTTCCTGTAAAGAAAGGATGACAATTTGAACAAATTTCCAATTTTATTACCGGCTTTGTTGATCTTGTTTTAAATGTATAACCACAAGCACATGTTACTGTTGATTCTACATATTTTGGATGAATTCCTTCTTTCATTTTCTTTAATACTCCTCTAATTGTAAAATTTTATCTATTTATTATGCATTTTTATTAAATTTTAGTCAAGTGTGAACTACAATTTATAATTTACAATTTATAATTAATGAGATTTTTAAAATTTTCATTTACAAGCATGATTAAAGCCGTCTATGAGTTTGGGAAACACTGAATAAATACCGGCACAAAATCTTGCGGTATATTTTGCCTATAAATTCGTCGTGTTTTCTTGAAATAGTTATCCAACTATTCCTGCAAAACTCCTCCTCTTTATAGACAAAATCTTCTCTCAATCTTTCACACCGTTATTTATTCAGTGTTTCCTAAAAAATTTAGAGCAAAAAAAACTATAAATCAAAAAAGTTTTTTAGTGCGAACATGATTGAAGAAAAATCCGTTACATTAGGTGGTTAGGATTTTTCAAGTTGGAGCACGGCTTTAAATTTTTCAAACGAATGGCTTTTTTTGCTTGGAAAAGAGAAATTTTAGTAATAGAACCTATTTATTTCCACATGCTGGACATTCTTTATCTGCAGGCGGTAACTTTATTTTTCTGAATTCCGAAGTTAAAGCATTATAAGTAAGTAAATGACCGATAAGAAGTTCCCCTGTACCTAATATATATTTTATTGCTTCCGTTGCTTGTAATGTGCCTATTGTTCCAACAGCTGCACCTAATACACCATCCGTAGAACAAGAAGAAACACATTCTTTTTTCGGAGGTTCTTTAAATACACATCTGTAACAACAACCTTCGTTTGGAACATAAGTCATAAGTTGTCCTTCAAAACCTACAATTCCCGCATGAGAAAACGGCTTTTTAGATTTCACACAAGCATCATTTATTAAAAATTTTGTTTCAAAGTTGTCTGTTGCATCTATAACAAAATCATATTCGGAAATAATTTTGGAAATATTGTCAGGTGATATTTCGTTATAAATGTTCACTTTAACGTCAGGATTTAAATTCGTTATTGTTTCTTGTGCGGACTTTATTTTATCTGCGCCCAGTTTATTTGTTTTATGAAGAATTTGTCTGTTAAGATTTGAAAGTTCGACTTTATCTTTATCTGCTATACCTATAGTTCCCACACCTGCAGCAGCCAAATACATTGATGCAGCAGAACCCAAGCCCCCAGCACCGATAATAAGAACTTTGGAAGATAAAAGTTTTTCCTGACCTTTTATTCCGACACCTTTTAGCAGGATGTTTCTTGAATATCGTTCAAGTTGTTCGTTAGATAAAGACATTTGCCCCTTCTTCTATTTGTGTGCTTTTTTCTTTGCCGCTAAAACAAAACCTTGAAATATAGGATGCGGTTTTGTAGGTCTTGCACCGAATTCCGGATGGAATTGAACAGCTATATAAAAAGGATGATTTTTAATTTCGACTATTTCAGGTAATACTCCTTTATGATAGCCGGAAACATCAAAACCTACTTTTTTAAACATATCAATATATTTCGGGTTCATTTCATATCTGTGTCTGTGTCTTTCTACAATTTTATCCGTCTTATAAAGTTGGTGCGCCAAAGAACCTTTTACCAAATCGGATTCATAGTTTCCTAATCTCATTGTTCCGCCCAAATATTTTACATCTTTTTGTTCGTCCAACATTTCTATTACGGGGTATATCGTTTTAGGATCTATTTCCGTGGAATTTGCATTTTTGAATTTTAGTAAATGTCTTGCAGCTTCAATTACGCAACATTGCATACCCAAACATATACCGAAGAACGGAACTTTGTTTTCTCTTGCAAATTTTATTGCTGCGATTTTTCCTTCAATTCCTCTCATACCGAATCCGCCCGGAACTAATATTCCGTCTAAAGTTTTTAATCTTTTAATTAAGTTTTTATCTTCGGAAGAAATGTATTGAATATCCAAATTAACTTTTGCTTCCATAGCGGATATCTTTAAAGATTCGTCTATAGATTTATAAGCGTCTTTTAAATCCGCATATTTACCGATAACACCTATTTTTACCGTCTTATAATGTTTTGTGTCTTGTTTAACATATTTAAACCATTTGTTGCTGAATTTTATTTTGCTTTTTAAATTAAGTCTTTTTAAAATAAAAGCATCCACTCCCTGCTCGTGTAAAGATTCGGGAACATGGTAAATCGAAGAACATGTCCTTGCTTCTACAACAGCTTCTTTGGGAACATTACAGAACAATGAAATTTTACCTTTCATAGAATCGTTTATAGGATATTGTGTTCTGCATATAATCATGTCGGGAATAATTCCAACTTCTCTTAATTTGTTAACGGAATGTTGAGTAGGTTTTGTTTTAAGTTCTTTTGCTCCTTCAATATAAGGAATAAAAGTTAAATGAATACTCATTATATCTTCTCTTTTTTGTTCCAACATAAACTGTCTTGTTGCTTCAATAAAAGGAAGACCTTCTATATCACCTATCGTTCCGCCTATTTCTATTATTGTTATATCAACTTGCTTATCAAAAGCTACAAATCTTTTCTTTATTTCGTTTGTAATATGAGGAATTACTTGAACTGTTCCTCCGTTATATTCACCTCTTCTTTCTTTGTTTATAACGGTTTGATAAATATCTCCGGACGTGTTTGTGTTTGCTTTTTTAGTTACTATATCCAAAAATCTTTCATATGTCCCTAAATCCAAATCCGCTTCGGCACCGTCTGCTGTAACATAAACTTCTCCATGTTGAAAAGGGTTCATCGTTCCCGGATCAACATTTATGTAAGGATCCATTTTTATCATATTTACTTTATATCCGTGCAATTGTAAAAGCCTTCCTATACTTGCACCGGTTATACCTTTACCTAAAGAACTTACTACTCCGCCCGTCATAAAAATATACTTCATAATATGTTTTTCTCCTTATAAGAGAGAAAGGGACTCAAAGAATATTGTAAAACAAATATCTTTTAAGTCCCCCTTCATTAAAATTTAATTTTAGATATATTATTATTTTTTTTTATAGTTGTCAAAAGAAAAATAACTTTTATATAATAAGTGTAATTAAAACAAATTTAATAAAAAAGAGAGGATAACAAAATGGTTAATTATAAGGTAATTAACATGAACGAGTATTACAGAAAAGATGTTTTCAGACATTTTGCTCAAACAAAGTGTTCCATTTCCACGACGGCAAGAATAGATGTTCAGACTTTATACGATTATTCCAAAAAAACAAACACGAAATTTTATATAAACTTTTTGTACTTGTTATCCAAAACTTTAAATTCAAGAGAAGATTACAGATTGGCTTGGTTGCACCAAACAAACCAGTTAATAGTTTACGATAAAATAAATCCCACACAATATATCTTTCACGAAGATACCGAAACCTGTACACCTGTTTATACGGTTTACGATCAAGACTATAAGAAATTCTATAAGAATGCAAGCAAAGATATTGAAATAGCAAAGAAAACTCACGGATACGGACTTGATATGTTGAATCATCCGAACTGGTTTGATGCTTCTTATATGTCGTGGATTTCTTACGACTCTTTAAATGTAGAGCTTCCCGACGGTTACTTATATTTTATGCCTATAGTTAATTGGGGCAGATACAGAGAAGAAAACGGAAAACTTGTTATGCCGTTAACGGTTAGATTAAATCATGCCTCTGCCGACGGATATCTTTTAGCGCAAGTATATAGAATATTGGAAAAAGAAATAAAAGAATTTTGTAAATAATTTATTGATTGTTGTAAAGATTTAGTTTTTGCATTTCCATAAGTTGTTTATATTTGTTACTTTTTTTCAATGCTTCTCTAAGGTTTGTTTTTGTTATTTGTAACAAATCACCGTCGTCTTGTTTTCTCAAAATTTGGAATTTAGGGTACAATGAAGCGTTGTTCTGCAAATGAACTACAAGGTTTTGTTCCGGAACATTTAACATACTGTGAGGAACACTTCCCACAATAATATCCGAATAGTTTCTTGTGTTTTGTAAAGCGGTAATATCAAAATGGTCCATATCTCTGTATGCTATCCATTTTATATCGGTATTATGTGAAAGACCTAATTCTTTTAATATACCGTAAGCTTCTTTTAATGAAATGGAACCTTCCCCTCCCAATATTAAGATGTCGGCTTTTTCTCTGAATTTAAAATCCGTAAATTTGTAAGGATCATAGTTTATGTTATGTTCCTGTAAACTGTACTGCAATTCTTTTATTTCATCAAGCTGTTGCTTTATTATTGTTTTATATCTTTCCAATTCTTTTTCTGTATGTTCGTAATATTTACTGAAACCGGATTTAACACTCGTTATTTGCCTGTTATGCTCGAATTTTAATGTTAACATCTGTCTTTCAAACTTTTCTTCAAGTTCTTTTTCTTTTTTCTTTATATCTTCTTCGGATAAATTGTCCTGTTGAGATATTTTTTTCATTTGCTCGTTAAATTGTTTTGTAATTCTTTTTAATTTTACCGTGTATCTGAGATTCTTATATCTTAAAATACTTAATGAATTGTATAACTCATAGAGATTCTTCAATGCAAAAGGAACAATCAACATTAATATTGCAAATATTATCCAGAAATTAAAAACCTGTTCCCATTTACCTACATTGAAAAAAGTTTCCTGAACCCATTTGTTCCAGGAAAACTCTTTGTTTTCGAAAATGTCCGGAATTGTATTTAAAGAGATGCTCCTTATCAATGCTATATACCAAAAAGGTTTGTACTTATAAACATAAGTATAAGTATAAAAACCGTCTTCGATAAATATCATCTTTTTTATTCTTTTTTCTTCATAGTATTTGTCGTCCCAAGGAACAATTTCGTTATACTTATATTTTGTTTGTATTAATATATTATTTTTACTGTCTCTTACTTCAAGCCAGTGCTTTGTATACAGGTTATGAAAATATTTAAGCCTTTGATTTGCATAATCATAAGAATACAGGTTTATAAAATTGTTTAAAGATAAAGGATTGTTTAACAACATGTTGTTTCTGTTCATGTTTGTTAAAAAACTGTTTGTGAAATCAAAATCGGAACTGTCTGTATCTTTTAATGACAAAACATTTTCTTTTAACAATTTTTTGTCATGCTTTATAATATCCGTTACGATATCAAAAATAATATCGGTTTCTATTGCTATTTCCTGTTCCCTTCCGCTGAAATAAGAAACCCAACCTATCGAAAGCCATATTATGCTTGATAGAATGAAAGATACTAAAAGAGATGTAACTATCAAATGTTGTTTAAAGAAAAATTTTATAAAGTTCATTTATAAGGAAATCTTAACATAAAATTAATATTTTATCAATGAATAAATTTATAAAAAAATCACTTTATTATTTGTTTTATTTTTTATAAAATATTTACCTAACAATTTACATAAGTAAATTTATTTATAAGGAGATTTAGACCAAAATGGAAAGAGTTTACAATTTTTCTGCAGGTCCTGCCGTATTACCGGTAGAAGTTTTGCAACAAGCAGCTGACGAAATGTTGAACTATAAAGGTTCGGGAATGTCTGTTATGGAAATGAGTCATCGTTCAAAAACATATCAGGCAATTATCGATGAAGCAGAAGCAGATTTAAGAGAGTTATTAAATATTCCTTCAACCTATAAAGTATTATTTGCACAAGGCGGTTGTTCATTACAATTCGCATCCGTTCCCATGAACTTAATGAGAAACGGAGTTGCAGATTATATAGTAACAGGTCAATGGGCAAAGAAAGCTTTCCAAGAAGCACAAAAATATGGAAAAGCAAACAAAATAGCAACATCGGAAGACAAAACATTTTCATATATTCCGGATTGCTCCGATTTACCTATAAGCGAAAATGCAGACTATGTTTATATCTGCGAAAACAACACAATTTACGGAACAAAATTTAAAAAACTTCCTAACACAAAAGGTAAACCGCTAGTTTCCGATGTTTCATCTTGTTTCTTATCGGAACCTGTAGATATTACAAAATATGGTGTAATGTACGGTGGAGTTCAGAAAAATGTTGGTCCTTCCGGAGTACAAATTTTAATTATAAGAGAAGATTTAATCGGTGATGGTCCTGCTTTGGCTTGCACACCTACAATGATGAACTGGAAAATTCAAACAGATAACGGCTCATTATACAACACACCTCCTACATACGGAATTTATATTTGCGGATTAGTATTTAAATGGATTAAGAAACTCGGCGGTCTTTCAAAAATGAAAGAAATGAACGAAGCAAAAGCAAAAATATTGTACGATTTCTTGGATTCAAGCAAATTGTTCAAAGGAACTGTTGTTAAAGAAGACAGATCATTGATGAACGTTCCTTTCGTTATCGGTAACGAAGAAATGGAAGCAAAATTCATAAAAGAAGCAACAGCAGAAGGTTTAATCAGTCTTAAAGGTCACAGAACCGTTGGCGGTATGAGAGCTTCTATTTATAATGCAATGCCGATAGAAGGTGTAAAGAAATTAGTTGCATTCATGAAAGATTTCGAGAGCAAAAATTCATTGTAATTTTCAGCTTACAAATATAAAAAAAAGAACTCGGGTATTGTATCCGGGTTCTTTTTTTTATTAAAATATACGAATATGAAGAAATTAAAAAAGATATTATTAGGTATTGCAATATTTTGTGTTATCTATTTTGGCGTACTATATTTTTTCCAAATTAATTTTTTATTTGGACCGGACACAAATTATAAAACTCCTCAAGAAGCCGGATTTGACATGTTTGAGGAAAACCCCGTAACGGCTAAAGACGGAACTCAAGTAATGACTTGGTATTTTGAAGGTGATAAAGATAAACCTTTAATATTGTATTTTCATGGTAATACAGGTTTAATGGCAAGATTTGCCCCAGCCATAACAAAACTCACAACCGAAGGCTATTCCGTTGCTATGATGGAATACAGAGGTTTCGGAAACACTAAAGGTAAAATATCGCAGGATGTAATTTTTTCCGATGCCGTTGCTTTTTACGATTATTATAAAAATAAAACAGATAATGACAAAATCATTTTTTACGGATATTCGTTCGGCTGTGCTTTTGCGATGGGCCTTACACAATACAGAGATCCGGACGGTATTATTTTAACGGCACCGTTTTCTTCTCTTTATCAGGAAGTAAAAGAATATCCCGTTCCGTTAGCTTTTTTGGTGCTAAAAGATAAGTATCCTTCGGACGAATATATTAAAAATATAAAATGTCCTATTTTACTTATACACGGAAATAAGGATATGTTAATACATCATTCACATTCTCAAAGACTTTTCGATTTAGCTCCGGTTAAAGAAAAACAAGTCGTTTTTGTAGATGGTATAAACCATCACGATATTTTCTTTAAAGGACATAATCTTCCCGTAATTTTAGATTGGTTAGAACAATTCAATTGATTTTTTCCGTAAATCGGCTAAACTATTGGTATGATTATCAGACAAGAAACAAAACAAGATTTTAAAGAAGTTTATAAGTTGGTTAAAGATGCTTTTGAAACGGCAAGAGTTTCAAACGGCAAAGAGCAGGATTTTGTTAATGAAATAAGAGCAGGTGAAAAATATATCCCCGAACTTTCTCTTGTTGTAGAAGAACAAAAAAGATTAATAGCACACATCATTTTATCGAAGTTCAATATAAAAGGTTGTTCCAACCCGAAAATAAAACCTTTACTTTTAGGTCCTGTTTGCGTGATGTTGGGTTACAGAAACGAAAAAATCGGAGAACGGCTTATAAAAAAGAGTTTTGAAATAGCCAAAGGTTTGGGTTATAACTGTATATTTTTAGTCGGAGATCCAAACTATTATTACAGAGTCGGGTTCAGACAAGCCATAGAATACGGAATCAAATGTGAAGATAAAATCGAAACAAAATATGTCTTGGCAATAGAACTTGTTCCAAACACATTAAAAAATGTTAAAGGAACAATCTCTTTTCCGTAATATCAAAACAAAGTCAATTGGTCGTCGGGCTTTTCGTAATTTGGATAAATAATTTCTTTTTCTTGTAACGGATACTTTTCTTCTAAAGTACTTAAAATGTTGTATATATGCTTTTTATATGTGGAATTTACATAAGCACCTTTGTAATGGGATTTTATTTTGTTATACAGGTGCGGTAATTTATTTTTAACAAAATTTAAAAAATTTATTTTTGTTTCTCCCCTTAAATTTAAAATAGTTGTGACTGCATAATTTACATTGTTTTCTTTTGCCGTTTTATACAACATACTTAAATTTTTATAAGAGTCTGTAAGTTCCGGAATTATCGGCATAATAAATATTCCGGTATTAACATTTGTTCTTGAAAATTCTTTTAAATTGTTAAACCTGTCTTGTGCAGGTGCGGCATTAGGTTCTATAAGCTTTCGTATATTTTCGTTTACCGTCGTAATAGTACAAGTAATATTTACGGGAACAAGGGTTGCAAGTTCGGCGAACAAATCGAAATCTCTCAATATAAGTTTGGATTTTGTCGATACACTTATCGGTATTTTATATTTTATGCATAACTTTAAAATTTCGGGCATTATTTTATATTTGTTTTCCGCAGGTTGGTAACTGTCCGTAACTCCGCCGATATTTATAACGGATTTTTTCCATCTTTTTGAAGATATTTGCTTTTCAAAACATTCCGCAATGTTTTTCTTTACATATATTTCGTCAAAGAAGTTTTTTGATTCCATATATTTATGAGAATACACGGCAAAGCAGTATTGGCATTTGTGTTCGCAACCTCTGTAAATATTCAAATCCCAATTAAAAGGCAAGAAATTGCTGTTTACTCTGTTACAAGCCGTTTTACAACTTATTTCAATATATTTTGTCATAAATTACCAATTCTTTTGTCATCATCCCGTACTTGATGCGAGATCTCTCCGTTCTGTCATTCTGAACTCGATTCAGAATCTATCCAAATATTTCCCTTTTTTTCTTTTTTGCCTTTTATAAGGAAAAATTTTAATGTTTTTTATAGATTCCGTATTACAACCTTACGGAATGACAAAAAAGGAAAAATTGCCGTTTGTCGTTAAACCCTTCACCCTTTCACCTTATCACCCTATAACCATCTTTAAAAATGTTAAAACATTTTTAAAGATATGGTGCCAACTTTGCCAATATTCCGTTGGTATAAGAATTTTCCCCTAAAAGAGTTTTCCTTATAGAAATCACTTCTTCGGTAGAAACAGGTTTTAAATGTGCAACTTTGTTTCTTAAACTTCTGCATTTTTGCAAACTCTTATAATCTTTGTTGCTTAACCCTGCTTTTTCTCTTACATCTCTTATCCCGTTATCCAATATCTTTTTCGGGTCTATTTTGTTTTGTATGTTTTGTTGCTCGTCCGGAACTTTTGTATCATCTTGCTTTTCAAATGTTTCCGCACCGTATGCACTAACCATAACTATTCTTTCAAAAGCTTTAACATAACAGTTTGCTATTGCGGACGGTTCCATAGCATTTGTATCCTTATATTTATTAAATAAAAATTCACCGGTTGCAACATACTTAACCATAACGGAATCTTCGGTAAACTTTGTATATTCTTTAAAAGCAACTTTTATTTCGTCTTCAAGCTTGGTTATTTTTGAATTGAAATCGTTTTCTTCTTCCAAATGTTCCAATAAATCATTATATTTGTCGTTTAACAATTTATGTTCCGTATGATATTTCTTTATTACGGTTCTTTTGAAAAATACGGAAACAAAAATGATAATCAGTGATGTAAACACTAAATAAGAAAGAGCAATATGCAATTTGTATTTTAAAATAAAGTTTAAAGTTTTAGGACTTCTTGTAACAAAACCCAGCACTCTGTCTACCGATATAAAATCTTTGTTTTCTATTATGTTCAATATCCTTACTTTTCTTCTTATTGAGTCATAATCTTTATCTCTTGCCGGTATAAAAGAAAGTTCTTTATTATCTTCAAACAATTCCAATATTAAATTTTTTACATCCGTTACCAATTGCGGGTTTTCTGTTTTTATTCTCTCGTCAGCCCATAACGGATCGTTGGGAATTTGCAGATTTATTTTAAAAGCTTTTAATAAGGGATTTTTTTCGAAAAAGGGATCATCTTCCAAAAGACCGTAAAAAGAACAACATGCATCCCATTTACCTTCCAAGACATAATTGTAAACATCTTTTGCGCTCGGTGAACGGTTATCGGCAAAATCTTTTTCCGTAATTACACCTTTTTCAATTAAAAATAATTTGGGGTATAAATATCCCGATGCGGAATTAGGGTTTGTGAAATGGAAATTTGTGTTTTCTAAATCTTTAACGGTATTTATATTCTTGTCTGTTCTTGCAAGTATAACAGGAGTATAATCCTGTTGAATTTCGCCGTCAATTCTGTAAGCGGATTTCAATATAACGGTATCCGATAACGAAAGAACATAAGTAAGCGGAGAACCTTTATAAAAGTCGCTGTTTCCCCTGTCCATATCAACTATGAACGTGTCGTAATCCAAAACTTTTATTTTTACCGTTTTGTTTAGTTTCTCTTTAATTGTTTTTGACAACAAATCTTTATATTCGGAAAGGTTATCCCCTTTTAGAATTGCTATTGTAATTTCGTTATGTTCTTTTCCTTGTGCAAAAATATTTACACTAACAAAACAACAAAATAAGAGTATAAAAGATAATAAAATTCTTATTGTTTTCATTGGAAATTATTTTACCAAATTTAGTAAAAATTATATATTTTTCTATATTTTATGAAATAGAAAATTGAAACAAGTATAGACAAAAATTCCGCGACAGGTATTGCAAGCCATATACCGTTAACTTTCAAAATTAACGGTAATAACAAAATTGCCAAACTTAAGAACAAAAATGTTCTCAGAAACATAATTGTTCCTGCAACTTTTCCGTTGGAAAAAGCGGTAAACATTGCTGCCGAAAAAATGTCTGTTCCTGTAAACAAGAATGAAATTGCAAAAATAAAAAAACCTTTTAGTGCAATATAAAACACATGAGAATTTTCTTTTGCGAAAAAAGCTATTATGTAAGGAGCGGCAGGTATCGACAACAAATATATCAGAATTGAAGATGTTATTATAAATATCATACTTATCTTAAAAATGTTTTTTAGTTGATATGTGTTTTTGCTTCCGTAGTTATAACTGAATATCGGCGCAATACCTGAAGCATATCCGTAGAATATTGAAGTTAAAATAAATTCGGCATAAAGAACAATCGTTATGGCCGCAACACCGTCTACACCGATATATTTCATCATTTCTATATTAAATAGAAAAGTTGTTAAAGATACTGCCAAATTACCTATAAATTCGGCAAATCCGTTATAACAACTTTTTGCAACTGCCAATAAATTGTATGAGGGTTTAACAAAATATAAAGAACCTTTTCTTTTGAATGTAAAATAAAGAAATCCTATGGTATTTTGTGCAATAAAACCTGCAATTGTTCCGTAGGCAGCACCTGAAATTCCCATACCCGTTAGAACAATAAAAATATAATCGAAAATAATGTTGGTTGTTCCGCCTGTTAAAGATGCAATAAGTCCCATTTTAGGTTTGCCTGCTGCAATAAAAAACAAATGAAATATCATTTGTAGTATGCATAGCGGTGAAAATATCAAAATAGGGACTATATAATCGTAGCAATATTCATAAATGGAATCATTTGAGCCTAAAAGATAAATTACGGGCTTTATGAATATTAAACATATTAAACCCAAAATTAAGCCTATTACCGCTGAAGAGATAACGACTAAAGAAAAATATTGTTTTGCGGATTTATTCTTTTGTTCTCCCATCTTTTTTGCAACCAAAGCACTGCCTCCGGAAGCAAGCATACTTGAAATTGCAAAAAGAAGACTAAATAAAGGGTAAACAATGTTGATTGCCGCAAAAGCATCGGTGTTAACAAATTTGGAAACAAATACACCGTCAACCATAACATATAACGATACGAAAAATACCATTATCATTGTCGGCAGTGCAAACTTTATTAAACTGAAAAAATTAAAGTTTTGTGCTAATTTGTTTTCCATAATGTTAGTATAATATCAAGGCAAGAAAAATAAGTCAATAACAATACGAAAAGATAGATAAAAAATAAATATTTTATGATTGAAAAAGCGGAATAAATTTAATATAAAATAGAAATAATATTTTATATAAGGATTTTTTTAATGGATAAAATATCCGTAATAGTACCTGTATATAATGTAGAACCGTATATAAGACAAAGTTTAGATAGCATTGTTAATCAAACATACAAGAATTTGGAAATAATATTGACGGATGACGGTTCACCTGATAATTGCGGTAAAATATGTGATGAATATGCATTAAAAGATAACAGAATAAAAGTTTTGCATATTAAAAACAGCGGTCCTGCCGTAGCAAGAAATGCGGGACTTGATATTGCAACCGGTGATTTTATAGGTTTTATAGATCCGGATGATTATTTTGAACTTGATATGTATGAAACACTATACAATGCAATTACAAAAACAAATGCCGGATTAGTTGTTTGCAATTGGTATAAAGGAACCGAAAACAATTGGACTAAAAATACGGATTTTCCCAACAAAGAAATTTTAACTTCAAACGAAGCTTTCGAATGTTTTTATAACCATATGTATGTTTGGAACAAACTTTACAGAAAAGAAGTTGTTGGTAATCTTAGACAGATAGAAACTTATGCACAGGATGTTTATTATACTTTGAATACTTTTAAAAGAATAGAAAAAGTTGTTTGTATTGATAAATGTTTGTGCTATTACAGAATGAATCCTACATCAAGGCAACATACAAAAAAATTTAAGAAAAATTTTTTGGAGTTTTTAAAAGTTTCCGATATGGAAATGGAGTATGCACAAGAACAAGAATTGTTTGATTTGAAAAACAAACTGTGTAATTTTAGATTAAATATTGTATCCCAATGGCTAACTTTTATAGCATCGGAAGAAACTCCCGATATTGAAAGCGTAAAAATATTATTGGAAGATTTGAAAAAAAATAATTTCAGTTTTTTTAAGTCAAAATTAAGTTTTAAAATAAAACTTTTTATTGCCGGTTGTTTTTTCAATTTTGGTTTGGTAAGCAAAATTTATAAATTAATAAAAGGCAAAAAAACAACCGTAGTCAGATAATCTTTCCGAAAATTTCGTAACTTATAAAAAAGATAATAATAGTTTGACATTTTGAGTTATTAGGTATATAATAACCTAAAAATGAAACATTGCAACGGATTGGCTTGGTTAAAACCTTGAAAATCCCGGGGCTGGAAAATAAAACAAACTGTTCGGTATTTCCTAACAGTCGGTACAATGAATTTTATTTTGAGCCTCTTTTTGCAATGTGCAAAAAGAGATTTTTTTATTTCAGGGTAAAAGTATGGTAAAAAACGACGAAATAAGAATAGCGATTATAGCAATAGTTATTGAAGATAAATCTAAATCCAATACGGTAAATGCTATATTGCACGATTATTCGGACTTGTTTGTAGGCAGAATGGGTATTCCGTTTAAAGAGAAAAAGATGTCGGTTATTACACTTATTGCACAAGGTACTAACGACAATATTTCCGCTCTTACCGGAAAACTCGGAAGGGTGGAAGGCATTACGGTTAATTCGATGCTGACGAAAAAAGTTGCGAAGTAACTTTTTTCATCGTCGTTGGTTGTTGGTTGGCATTCAAAGGATTTACAGATTTTGTAGTTGTTAGTCGTTGTCGTTACTTGGCACACAAAGAGTTTTCAAGTTTTTGCTTAGTTACTAAAAAAATTAAAAATACAACAAATCGCGAAGCGATTTCAAAGACCGAAAGATTTGTTAGTGAGACGAAGAATTTTCAGAATGCAGTGTACTAAGATGTCAGCGAAGCGATAAAGTACATAAATTATGAAAATTCGAAGTTGTAACTAAAATATTTCGGTCGCTATAAACATAAAAAGGAGTTTGATATGAGTTCTTTAGAAAAATACAAGAAAGAATTAGAACAATACGATAAAATGGAAAAGGATTTTATCGACGATGATTTAATATGGAAACAATTAAATGCGGCAGAAAATCCTACAAAAGAACAAGTCCGGAAAGTGTTACAAAAAGCAGATAACTGTGTTCGCCTTGAACCGGAAGAAACCGCAATTTTAATACAGAATAAAGATCCTGAAACTATAGAAGAAATGTATCAACTTGCATATAAACTTAAACACGAGGTTTATGCAGACAGACTCGTTTTATTTGCTCCGTTATATTGCAGTGACGAATGTGAAAACAAATGCAGATATTGCGGATTCAGATGCGATAATACCGCAATGAAGAGAAAAACTTTAACGCAGGAAGAAGTTGCCGAAGAAGTTAAAGTTATGATAAACGAAGGTCAAAAAAGAACCGTTTTGGTTTACGGAGAATCGGCCAACACTACCGTCGATTATATGGTAGATACAATAAGAACGGTATATGCAACAAAAACCGATAAAGGTGCAATAAGAAGAGCAAATATTAATGCCGCTCCGTTATCCGTAGAAGAATATAAAAAGTTAAAAAAAGAAGGTATCGGAACAATACAGGTGTTCCAGGAAACTTACCATCACGAAACTTATAAATATATGCATCCGCAAGATACAATAAAAGGTCATTACAGATGGAGACTTTATTGTATGGACAGAGCATATCAGGCAGGTTGTGACGATATGGGACTTGGTGTGTTGTTCGGTTTATACGATTGGAGATTTGAAGTTATGGGGCTTTTGTATCACACAATACATTTGGAAAAAACATTTAACGGTGTAGGACCTCACACAATATCGTTTCCGAGAGTAACACTTGCAAATTCCACCCCGTTAAGTCAGCACTTAAAATATAAAGTCAGCGATGAAGATTTTAAAAAGTTGGTAGCAATAATAAGACTTTCCGTTCCTTATACAGGAATGATATGTACGGCAAGAGAACCTAAAAAAATAAGAGACCAAGTTATAAAACTCGGTGTATCTCAAATGGATGCCGGTACAAGAATAGGAGTAGGTGCTTATGTAAAATCTAAAACAGCCAACCAATTGAAAGATGCCGAACAGTTTACCATAAACGATGAAATATCGTTAGATGCTTGTTTAAAATCTATTTGCGAAATCGGTGAAATCCCCTCTTTCTGTACTGCATGTTACAGAGCAGGCAGAACCGGTGAAGAATTTATGAAATACGCTAAAACACAATTTATACATAATTTTTGTATGCCGAATGCAATTCTTACATTTAAAGAATATATTGTAGATTATGCTTCAAAAGAAACTGCGGAAATCGGGAACAAAGTTATAGATAAATATCTTAAACAGCTTGAAGGAACAGAATATTACAATAAAATTCTCGACGGAATTAAACAGATTGAAAACGGAAAGAGAGATGTGAGATTTTAGAAGATTAGAAGATTGGAAGATTTGATGCAAACATGTAAAAAACGATGGATAAAAATTATCCATCGTTTTTTTATTATAAATTTATATTATTATTGTCATTCCGCACTTGATGCGGAATCTCGGCTTGTTGTCGTTTCCATGCATCCATGCATCTATACGTCAAAAAAAATCGTATTACGATTTTTTTATGCTTAATGTTATTCCTAAAGCAACTACTGCTAAAGCTATTAAAACTAAAAACGGAACCGTGTATCCGCCGGAAACAGCTAAAAGATAACTTTCAAGTGATGCTATAAGTGAAGCTATTAACAAATTCAAATTAAATACGGAATAATTTAAATTATAATTTTTCTTACCGAAAAAGTCTGCAATAAATGCCGCGGATATTGTCGGGCAACAACCGAAAGATAAACCTACTATACAAAGACCTGCAATACACAAAATAACGGAAGAATTCATTACGGCAACCAATATAACGATTCCCGCAATTATGGTTAACACATCCGCATATATCATTGTTTTTTTACAACCGAATTTATCAAATATCAAACCGCAAATAATTCTTCCCAACCCGTTACAAACCGATAATACGCCGACCATTGTTACGGCTAAAGTTTCTGCAAGTCCGCTTGCAAGAGAAATATCTTTTGCAATGGATATTACCGTGTTTCCGCAAGCTGCCAAAAATGTTATTACAAGCAATGCTTTCCAAAAAGAAATACTTTTGAGCATTTCTGCCAACGTATAATCTTTAACCTGTAATGCGGCTGTATCTGCTGCTTTGGCGGTATTATCAAATACTCTTGTTTTTAATATTAATGCACAAGCAAACAAAACTATAAACAAACAAATACCGATGGACAAATATGTGTTTCTCCAACCGAAATTTGCATTTGCTATAGTTTTAGCTGCAATAGAACCGATAATTAAAGAAGATGCTCCGTAACCCATAAGAAGCACACCGGAAGAAAAGCCTTTTTTATCCAAGAACCACTGATTTACCGTCGATATTATGTTGTTGTATGCAATACCGATACCAAGACCGCAAATTATTCCGTACCAAACATACAACATAGATATACTGCTACCTGAAAGGAACGATGTAAAAATAAAGCCCGCTCCGGAAAGGATTGCGGAAATTATTAATGTGTTTCTTAACCCTATTTTTTTGTTAAGCAAGCTGCCCAAAATTCCGCCCAAGCAGAAAAAACTCATTGTAAGTGTAAAGTTTACCGTAAGTTGCGGAACCGTCCACCCGAAATTTTGTGCCAAAGGAACTTTTAATATAGACCAAGCATAAACTGTTCCGGCAAATAAAAGTGCGATTGTTCCGACGATTAAATACAAATACCTTTTTGAATTGTTCATTTTTTCCCTTCCCGTATGTTTTTAAAATATTGTCCTTATTATATAAAAGAAATGTTTTTTTATACAAACAAAATATATTTTTGATTCTTATATTTTTTATATATATTTTCCCGTTATACTGTTTTTGTTTTCGGCTATTTGTTTCGGTGTTCCGCAGGCAACAATTTTTCCTCCCGCTTCACCGCCGCCCGGTCCCATATCAATTATATAATCGGCATTTCTTATAACATCCAAATCGTGTTCTATAACTATAACCGTTGCACCGTTATCTATAAGGGATGCAAAAACTTTAAGTAATGTTTGAACATCCAACGGATGCAACCCTATTGTCGGCTCGTCAAACACAAAAACGGAATCCGATTGTGTTTTGCCCATCTCGCTTGCAAGTTTTAATCTTTGTGCTTCTCCGCCGGAAAGACTCGGAGTTTCTTCCCCTAACGTAAGGTAACCCAACCCTAAATCCTGCAAAATTTTTAATCTTTGATAAACGGTTTTCATATCTTTACAAAACGGAAGAGCTCTGTTTATATCCATATCCATTAATTGCGGAAGAGATAAACTTTCACCCGATTTATTTATATGTTTTATGTTGTATGCTGTTTTTGCGTATCTTGAACCGTGACAATCCGGACAGGCAATATCCACATCCGGCAAGAACTGAACATCAAGGCTTATACTGCCTGTTCCGTCACAAACAGGGCAACGCAGGTTTCCTGTATTATAGGAAAAGTCACCTGCTTTATACCCTGCTTTTTTAGCATCCTGCGACCTTGCATATATTTTTCTGAGTTCGTCATGAACATCGGCATAAGTTGCCACCGTCGAACGGACATTTATACCTATAGGTGTTGCATCTATAAGTTTTATATGTTCTATACCGTCTGCTTGTATCGATAAAATATGTTCGGGAAGTTTTTTGTTTGAAATTTTTGATTCAATCGCCGGAACAAGACTTTCCAACACCATAGTAGTTTTTCCCGAACCGGACACTCCGGTAACTACGGTAAGTTTTCCTTTGGGAATCTTTACTTCCAACGGTTTTACCGTATGAATGTTTGTCGTGGATAAGTAAATTTTTTCTTCGGAAAATATTTTGTCCGTATCCGAACTTTTGTTTAATTTTATACTTTTTTCTTGTGAAAGAAACGGTCCGATTAACGATTCTTTTTTCTTTTTTATGTCATCAATTGTTCCTTCGGCAATAATTTGTCCACCGTTGGATCCGGCATAAGGACCGAGTTCAATAAGCCAATCTGCTTCTTTTAAAATTTGCATATCGTGGTCAACCAATATTACGGAATTACCGTCCGCAACCAAATCGTGCATAACACCTTTTAATCCCACTATATTTGACGGATGTAACCCTATTGAAGGTTCATCAAGAACATACAAAACACCTGTCGTTCTGTTTCTTACGGCACGGGCAAGTTGCATTCTTTGTCTTTCCCCGGTGGAAAGAGTATATGCTGCTCTGTCTAAAGAAAGATAACTCAACCCTAAATCCATTAACCTTTTTGCAACCGTTTGAAAAGATTCGCATATACTTTTTGCCATAGGTTTCATTTCCGCAGGTACCCAAGAAGGAACTTCGTTTACCCAGTTCACAAGGTTTGATAAAGTCATTTTACAAACTTCATCAAGAGTTTTTCCCATAAGTTTAGGCGCTCTGGCAGCTTCGGATAACCTTGTCCCCAAACATTTGTCGCAAGGTTCTTCCTTTAAAAACTTTTCAACTCTTTTCATACCTTTTTCGTCTTTAACTTTTGCAAGAGCATTTTCTACAGTATAAACGGCATTATAGTATGTAAAATCGAGTTCTGTTGCAACATTTGTATTTTTTGCTTTATAAAATATATGTTTTTTTGTCGCGGGTCCGTTATAAACAATATCTTTTTCTTTATCTGTTAAATCTTTAAACGGAACATTTGTTCTTACACCCATAGCTCTGCAAACATCCGTCATAAGGCTCCACATAAGACTGTTCCACGGAGCAACGGCACCTTCATCTATTGTAAGGGTTTCGTCCGGTATAAGAGAAGCTTTATCTACTGTTCTTACGGTACCAGTTCCTTCACATTTTTTACAGGCTCCCTGACTGTTAAATGCCAACTCTTCCGCCGACGGTGCATAAAAATGTGCTCCGCATTGCGGACAAAAAAGCTCTTTTTCAGCGGCAACGGCAAGTGTAGGTTGTAAATAGTGTCCGTTGGGGCATCTGTGACTTGCAAGTCTTGAAAACATTAAACGAATACTGTTTAAAAGTTCTGTTCCCGTTCCGAAAGTGGAACGAATTCCGGGAACTGCAGGCCTTTGATGTAATGCAAGGGATGCAGGAACATACAAAACTTCGTCAACATCCGCTTTTGAAGCTTGTGTCATTCTTCTTCTTGTATAAGTTGAAAGAGAATCCAAATATCGTCTTGAACCTTCGGCATACAAAACACCCAATGCAAGTGACGATTTTCCCGAACCGGACACTCCCGCAACGGCAACAATTTTGTTTAACGGAATATCCACATCCACATTTTTTAAGTTGTGAACTCTTGCACCGCGAATTTTAATTTGTTTAGGTTCTTGATGTATGCTCATACAGTATTCCTTTAATGTTTTAAGTATATCACTATTATTATATATTATTAGAACAGCAGTTTGAAAACGGCAGCGGTAAAAGTACAATTGCAAAGGAATTATTACAAGAACAAAAATTAGAGTATATCAATGCAGATGATATAGCGAAAGAATTAAACCCTACAAATATTTCAAAAGTAAAAATTTCTGCAGGGAAAGAAACAAAAAGAAGAATAGAAAAATGCTTTAAAGAAAAATTGTCTTTTGCAGTAGAAACAACATTGTCAGGTAACAACTATATTAAAACATTTGAAAAAGCAAAAGAATTAGGATATAAAATTATTTTACTTTATACTTTTGTTGATAATTCAAAAATTTGTATTGAAAGAATTAAAGTGAGGGTTAAAAACGGCGGACATCCTGTTCCTGACGAAGATGTTATTAGAAGATATAAAAGAAGTATTTCAAATTTTTGGAACAAGTATAAAAATTTGGCAGATGAATGGAATTTGTATTATAATGGTAACGATAGTTCAACTATAGTAGCACAACAAAATAGTAAAGATGACATTGAAATATTGAATGAAAACTTATATACTTTGTTTAGGGAAAATTTATGACAAAAACAAGTATTAATCTTACCAGAATAGTTGCTAGAGCGGTTAAAAAAGCTCAAGAAAAAAATACCCGAAAAGGTATTCCTAATGTTTATTGCTTGAACGGAAAAATTGTGTATCAACTTCCGGACGGAACAATAACGGAAAAATCCCCTTTTGAAAACAAGTAGAAGATGACTAAATCATTGAAAAGTAAAATTTTTGATAACTGGATTGCGGCAATACTTATTTTGCCGGTAAATGTTTTAATTGTAATACCGGCTGTTTTGCTTTATTTAACTGATTTTACTTTTAACCATCCAAGTATACTCCAAATCATTTTCAGCTTAATTACGGGCATTATCGGCTTGTTTTTTGCCAGTTGGAGTATGTTAACCTTTAAATCTAAAGGGAATGGTACACCTGCTCCATGGGCACCTCCGCAAAATTTTGTTGTGACAGGTCCTTACAAGTATGTTAGAAACCCTATGATAAGCGGTGTAATATTTTTACTTTATGCGGAATTTTGTTTAACAAAATCGGTAGCATTGTTTTTATGGTTTTTAGCTTTTACTTTTATAAATCTTTTCTATATTCATTATGTGGAAGAACCGCAACTTAGGAAACGGTTCGGAAAATCTTATGAAGAATATCTAGAAAAAGTCCCCTGCTGGATTCCAAGTTTCAAAAAATTTAGAAAATTTTAATAATATAGCGACCTTAATATTTTGGTTATAATTTTGCAACTAACTCAATCGAGTATGCCCTTACGGGATCCATATACACTTCATTCGTTAGTTGCTTCATTCTAACACAAAATCTTAAGGTCTTTAACGACAAAGGCAAAACGACAACTGCAAAAACTTGAAAACTCTTTGAGATCAACCAACGGCAACGGCAGAAACGGCAAAAAATTAGTTTAATTCCGGTGGTAGTGTTTTCTTTTTGGTGAAAATAACTCGAATCCAACCGATGATGATAAATAATATTTCAAAAAATCCTAAAAAATTACCAGCCAAATCCGTACCATCAGATAATCCTTCGGTTGCCTCAGCAATATCACTTGCTATTTCTGGAGTCATAAAGCTTGATAAAAGAAGACCAGTGGCAACACCAATAATAAGTGAAACTATGAACCATATTGTTGCAGTAATTATTGCCCATTTTTTCCCGGTAAAAATGGCTATTAAAGCAAACACCATTATTGCAATATCACCCAGCATTTTTTCTCCCTATATCTGTTTATAGTTAAAATATAATATTTTTCTTTTTGTTTGTAAATGTGAATTTAGCTTATGCCTTATAGTTTAATGAATCGCCTTCTCAAGGCGATACCCCATGGTTCAAATCCCAGTTTTTGAGAGTTGATTTTGTTTTTTAAAAAAGAAGATCTAATAATTAGACTATATGCTAAATAAAAAAACAATACTAGAGATAGAATTAATTTATTCAAAATTATATTTCTATTTTAATTTTAATTCGTATTTTTTTTAATCATATTCCTAATCATTTTTTAATTCAATTTGTGGAAAGCCACAAATTTCAAGCACTATATTGATAATTTTTAAAATATAAAATTCGGAATAAGGATTTACTAAATGATCTTCTATATAATAATTTTCAGTATCTTTTTCAAAATGGCAAATATATTTATCTGTAATTCTTTTTATTGCTTTTCTGATAGTAAAAATTTCTTCAGTATCTCCTTTTTTTTCTATCTTCTCTAGAAATTGAGAATCTAAAAATTTTTCCAATTGTTTAAATTGTACTTCTTTGTTATTTCTAATTAAATAATTTTGAAAAGAATATCGTTCTGTATATATATATTGTTTTTTACCCTTGTCCAATACTCTATCTAATATCATAGCTCTAAATTGAACCAAGATAGAATCAAAATATACATAGAACTCTTGTTGCGATGATTCTGGATCACCAACAAAGCTTCTCATTTCTTTAAACTTATTAGCTTTAAAATATAAAAAATACAGATTTCTAAAAAATATATTATTTTCACTGATTATTTCCAATTCTTGAAACCCATTTTCTTTAAAATATGTTAGCATTTCTTTATTCATTTTTTCCTCCTGAAAAAATTTTATAGTTAAAATATAATGTTTTTCTTCTTGTTTGTAAATATGAAAAACTTTAAGTTCGCTTCACATTGCCGGATGTTAACTTATTATCATAAAGATTCTTTTATTACATCTTGTAACTTTTTAAAAAAATTATTTATATGAAATTCATTTTTCTCATCTTCACAATTTTTATCATACATAACAGTTAAATGATGGTTTGTATCAAAATGAGATTTATTTTTATCAAATTGTCCTTTATCACATATATATATTACAGGTTTTCCTAAACCTTCACCGTAACCACCTTCCCAATAAGCACCATTATTAGTATCCGACAAGTCAACGATCAAGAATTTAGAACTTTTTATTCTTTGTCTTAAATGGTCATCTATCAATCCAGCTTGTTGCCTGTCCTGTAAACTTTCCAATTGATATCCAATTTTTTCTAAACTATTTTTCATTTTATTTATCAAATCATCGGTTATAAATTCTGATTCAAATTGCATAGCAAGAAAAGCTTTGTTTGAATTAGTTTTTCCTATCTTCAACTTTTCATATTCAATCCATCCACCAAAAGTAAAAGAATAAATATTAATTTTTCCATATGCTTGTTTTAACAAATTTCTCTCAAGCAAAGCTCCAATAATAATATCTAAAGCTGTTATGCTTTCTGACCCCACAATAGATACTAATTCCTTGTTTCTTTCAAAAAATTCTCCTTGTTTAAATTTATTTCCACAATACAATATTAAATTTTCCATTTGTTCTATAATATTTGGCAATGTTTTATTTTTTAAGATATTTTCTACCCAAGTTTGTGTTGCTTCAAACCAATCATATTGAGATTTATTCATCGTATTTCTTTTCAAATAATATCTAAGTAAAGCTTTCTGTTCTTCATATTTTGATTTATTTATTAATTGTTCATAATGTTCAGAAGAAAAACCTGTTATAAAATAATGTCCACAAACTGGACAGATAACATCCCTACCTAATTTATCAATATTGGTACTAACTTCTACTTCACTACCACAAAAAAAACAAATTTCTTTATTTATCATATTTTTATTCTCCATATTTTAAATTTAACATCACTTCATTGCTTACATCAAAAATTTATTTATTATTAATATAATCTTTATAACTTAAATGTTTTATTTGCCGATATTATGTTTTATTAAAGACTTATATTCACTACACATTATATCGTTATACAACTTTACAAAATGAATAGTTCTGTACAAGGATAAACAAAATAATAGTAATAAGATAAGTATATAAATATATCCCTTATAAGTTCCTATAGCTATAAAAACTAAACAAAGAAAACTCATACAAATTCCTCTCATTAGTCCATATTGTTTATTAAAAATAGTTAGCTTTTCCATTCTATTATTGTTTATTAATATATCAATTATTTCTGTATAAGTTTTTTTGATTTTTTCTTTTTTTAATATAAAATCGGTATATTTTTGTGGACTATATACAAAATCTTCAAAGATGTTACTTATTCCCTGTAATATATTACCTATACAAAAAGAAATAATAATAAATAATACTGCAACTCCAAAATTAAATATTTCTAAATTAGAATATATAGATGGAATTACAAAATATAAACCCACAATAAATAATGCTCCTGGACAAACTATTCCTGAATATTCATATATATTAATTTTTTCCATAAACCAAGACTCCTAATACATTATTTAATTTTTATGCTTCCTTTGTAGTAACAACCATTTAAAGCACAACCAATCCTATTTTCGTTATAAAAGCAAATAAATTTTAGGTTATATTTTATATCGGAAGTATAAATATGTAATACATTCCCTTCTTCTTCAAAAGTAATATCACCTGCAGAATTTTGTGTAATTGTATTATATCCGTTATAATAATTTAGATTTTCAGATGGAGCTTCACCAACGATGATAAGTTGAGGATTAATTTGTTCTAACCATTCTATCGGCAAAGAACCAGATTCTCTACCATGATGAGGAGCAAATACAATAGTAGCCCTTGAAAAAGAAATATTATTTTTTATTTTATTCATAAAATCTGTTTCAAGATCGCCGAACCAAAGGAATGATGCAGAATCTTGTATTGCATATCTTATTATAGGAGATATATTATTTTGCTCACCCCAACTATTGTCTAAATTATCTATTACTTTATTAAATTCTCTATTATTTTCATCTGCCCATAATATAGTTATTCCAGAAGAATCTCTTTCTTCATTTCCGTCATTTAACCATCTTCTTCTACATCCTTTTTTTAAATAAAAAGAACTTTTTCCATCTCTTAAATTACAATATGTTTCAAAATCTTTTCCACCTTCAGGATTGTTAGAATTATTTTTTACACAATAAAAATTTTCAATTTCTATTTCATTTGACAAATTTGTAATACCACATATATGGTCATCATCTGGATGTGTTGATATAAATCTAAATATACCTTTCGTTTTTCTTATATTTTTAAGTTCTTCTAATATTTTTGCTTCTCTTTCTTCATTTAAACAACAATCAATTATCGTAAAATTATCTGTATTATGATTAATATAAAACATATCTCCTGGTTGATTTTTCCTACTACTAACTGCAAAAGATTTTACTATAGCCATATAAAACTCCTTTAAAATTTTAATAATTCTATTCAGATTTCAATATTTTTTGTTTATTGAAATAAACAAGATTTAAGGAAAGAATCTATGTTGATTCTATTTGAAGTAATTTATCTTTGTTTATTAAGAATGCTACTTTACATCGTGTTTTTTTGAATTTGTTTTTAGCATATAACATTTCTCCTTTCACATTAATGTGATAATAAAATTACAATCTCATTGAAGATTGATAAGAAATTTGGAAATATGCTAAAATACTCTTGTTGTGGTGAATATGTTTAACATATTCCATATAAAAACACATCTGTTTACTGCCCTAACAGTTTATAGGTGTGTTTTTCATTTTTACTTTCAATTTAATCACCTCCTCTATTATGCTACATTGAAATTAAATAATTTTAAAAGTTTAATTTCATAATCCTTATAATATTGTGAGCCAAATTGTAACCATTTTTGATAATAAGAATAAGCATAATAAGCAGCTTCATAACTTACATCAAAAATATTAGCAATATCAATAGGATTATCAAGCTTTAGTTTATGAACAAGAACAGGAGGAACAAGTGCATATTTGGCAAAAAAATTTACTTCCTTTTCTGCTAATTCACTATCTTGTAAATGTCCTAATACTATATGCCCTATTTCGTGTAATATAGTGTTATTAATTCTTCCATAACTTTTTTCATCATTGTAATAAATGCAATTAATCTTTCCTTTTTTATATAAAAAACCATCCTCGCTTACTTCATATGCTAAAAGCCTATTCTTTTCATTAAATGAAGAATATGGCCTTACGGATACACCCATTTTTATAGCTATTTCAAAACCATTTACTGGTATACAATTAACATCATACCTTTCAAACATATCAACAACAATTTTTTTAATTTCTTCATATCTATTATCTAATAAATTAATTCCCATTATTCACCTCTAAATAGAGCCTCTATTATCTCTCTTTTATGTTCTTTAGTCATTGAATTTGCATTTCTTGCAACTAATCTTATAATTTCATTCTGTGTAAGAGCATCTTTTTCTATGCCAAGTAAAAAATCTGATGTTGTGTGAAGAGCGGTAGCAATATTAGCTAATATTTCCGGTTTAGGTTCTCGTTCTCCAGAAATATAACGAGATACTACAGCTTCTGTTAATCCTATTTTGGTAGCAAGTTCTTTTTGTGTCATTTTATTGCTTTTTAAAACCTCCTGTATTCTATCTCCTAAGTTTTTTTTCATAATTACCTGCTCCTTTTCAAATTATTACCTTGCTAACAACATTTTTTATTGTATATTATTCTTGACAGATTGTCAAGTTTTTTGCAAATAATTGACATGTGGTATTCTTAAAATTAATTGTTAGTTAAAGTTATTGATAGAAAAAGTTTTAATAAAATTGCTGACGGTTATTCGGTGGACTTTTAGGATTCTTGCTATTGCGGATTTAGAGACTTTATTCCGTAATAGTTCTTTTATTTTATGTTCCTTACCTGTTAGCTTTAAAACCTTATTTTTACTGCCTATTGGTCTTCCTAATACTTTACCTTCTGCTTTTAATCTTGCTAATGCTTCTTTTGTTCTTTGTGATATTAAGTTCCTTTCTATTTCTGCAGATAATCCAAAAGCAAAAGCCAATACTTTACTTTGAATATCTGCACCTAACCTATAATTGTCTTTTATAGTCCATACTTGAACTTCTTTGTTCATACATTGATGTAAAATACTCATTACCTGTAATAAGTTTCTGCCTAATCTTGATAACTCTGAAGAGATTACAATATCCCCTTTCTTCAAGTGTTTTAATAACTTTCCTAACTTTCTTTTATCTAACTGTTTGGTTGAACTTATTGTTTCTTTAACCCAATAATCAATATGGATGTTGTTCCTCTTAGAGAACTCTTCAATTTCAAATTTTTGATTTTCTGTTGTTTGTTTGTCTGTACTTACTCTAATGTAGCCATAAATCATTTTTCCACTCCTTTGTTATAAAAATTAGTATTTTCCTTATAACAAATTTAGCCTATATTTATTGAGGGTTTGATATAGTCAT